>JAFQZB010000223.1 GCA_017406175.1 Selenomonadaceae bacterium
CACAAATGGAGATAGAAAATCGGGAAACATTTCAAATAACGATGATGACATTAGTCAACTGCATGAATGATCTAATGCCGCTGTTGCAAAACGAAGAAGTTTTTGAGGTTTACATAAATCCAGACGGAAAAGTTTGGACGGACGGATTTCGCGGCAGAGAGTGTACGAAAATGGTAATGTCGGCGGCACAAGTGAAACAAATAATCTTGAATGTGGCGGCGTTGACAAATCAGTTGGTGACGGACGAAAAACCTGCGCTAGATGCTGAAATTCCGTGCAATGAATACTTTGACAAGTGCCGATTTGAAGGAAATTTGCCTGGAATAGTGTTGTCGCCGACGTTGAACATAAGAAAACACCCGAAAAAGATTTTTACTTTAGAAGATTACGTTGAGCAAGGAATTTTGACGGAAAAACAACGCGAAATAATAATCAGAGCGATTCACGATAAGAAAAATATTATTACGGCGGGCGGAACTAAGAGCGGCAAGACAACTTTGCTAAATGCGTTGCTTGCGGAGATTTCAAAGCTTAATGATAGGGTGCTCTTAATCGAGGACACTCCCGAACTATAGTGCACGGCGGTCAAAAAAATTTTTTTCATTAGTAAATTTCTGTGTTATAATTTCTAAAAATTACTTTTCGGGGTGTTTATTTTGAAGTGGATAAAAAAGTTAGCTACTTTCCTAATAATAGTTATTGCTTTGTTTTGTATTGAGTCTGCAAAGAATATTGCTCAAAAAGAAATACGTAAAGACGCTTTAAGATATAATGATACTTTGGAGAAAGTAGCGAAAAATACTCCTTTACCTACTAATCATATGACAGGAATGAATCCTGTTGTTAATGATGAAAATTTGTATATAGAATTTTATGACGATATTATTTCTGACAATATTGAAAGCAGACACAACTCGGTATTATGTGATTGGGTCGATAAAGATTATAAAAACGAATTGAAAATTGCTGTGATACATTTTACTAAAGAGCAAGACGATGGGACTATTACTTTCTCCGATATGACCGTCTCGGATTGCAAAAATTACTTACAGCAGGTGAAAGAATTGTTTAAAAATATTCCCAAAGGTCATAAATATGAAAATGTGAAATCAGGTTTTATTGGTGAAGGATATTTTAAGGTAAATGGCAATGTGGTTATTTGGCTGAGTTCCAAAATTGAATCTCCGAATCCCTCAACGGCTTTTTATTATTTGCTCCATAAAAACAGAAAAACTTATGTGTTATCTTATTTCACTATAGACAGTACAAATAATCAGCCAAATGACGTGATTTTGACTTCATTGAATACGGTGAGAATAAAATAGAGCAAGATTTTCAATTTATGCACGACTAATTTTGAATCGCGCATTTTTTGATTGCTTAAAGGTGTATCAGAGCAAGAAAAATTATTACTGCACATGAAAAGACGGGCGGAGCGGAAAAGTGCTTCGCCTTTTTTAGGAGGCTTGATATGTTGTTGTTACTAAAAGAGTTTGACGAAAAACATTTGGCGGTAGAAGAGTGTTTATCATGGGGTGGAATCACTTTGCCGCACGTAATGCAACAAAAAGGCGGCAGTTGTTTCAGCGTGATTGAGTACGAACCTTACGAGCGAAATTATCTGACGAAAAAATTAAACTTGCCGAACTTTCGTAAAGGTTGGGGAGTTTGGAACGAACGCCAGCACATGTTGACGGGCGACAGAGATTTTATCGTGGTGTTTTGGAACCCGTTCGATACAAAAATCAATCCGAGCATAGAAAACACGCTCGGCGGCGATACGGTTAAGAAAGGAAAATTTCTCTCGTATTTTGGCGTAGAGGTCGAAAGGATTTGTAAGGAAATTTCCAAAGTCACGCGGGTAAAATTACTGGAGTATCAAGAGTTGATGAATTTTCTGTCGTTCGAGCTGAACATGGAAGAAATCGAATTAAAAATGCCGGAAGTGCCTCTGTATATGGACGCTCTGTTGTCGCAAGACGTGCAATTTGACTTCAAGGCTAACGATATTTACATCAACGGGAAAAAATTACTGGTGCTGACGTTGTTGACATTGCCGAATGCGTGGGAAATCTTCGAGAAGGTGAAAAATTTTTCGTATCGCTATGTTCGGCGGATTTTGCTGTTCGACGAGCAAGAATCGGAACTTGAAATGAAAAATTACGCTGGGCAATGGTGTCCGCGACGAAAAATCATGCTCAAGGGAATAGAAAAGGAAATTCTGGCGAAATTCAATGGTTACTGCTGGAATGGTTTTACTTTTCGTCTTGATGAGACGGAATACGAAACATTTCGGCAGGATATGGACGAATATTTGACGTTGAAAGAAATTTCGTTCGTGTTTGAGTACTACAACTTAAAAGATGTATGGTGGGGAAGTCTGGCGGGAATATTTTTGGCGAACATCACGCCGCCGCTAATCGGATTCAACTCGGCGGAAGAATTTATACTGCACAAAGAAAAAATCACGGCGACACAACGGGAACAC
>JAFQZB010000224.1 GCA_017406175.1 Selenomonadaceae bacterium
ATTTCATCTGACCTTCCTCCCCAAAACCACCGCGCCGCGTTTGATAATCTCCGCCGAGCCTGAAAGTTTTATCGTTGGCTCAAGCATTGCCTCTACGAATAAATTTTCTTCCGCCGCAAAGTCCGCAAGGTTTATCGGCATGACAGGCAAGCCCGTTTCAAAGTCCGCGCCCGTGAAGTCCAAAACTTCCAATCCGAATTCTTCCGTTGCCGCTTGAAAATGTTTGTCGAAGCGTGCGACTTGATTTAAGATTTTTTTCTTGAGCTTTTCGTTTGCGAGGTTTGATAACTTCTTTGTGAACTGATTCAGCCGCCAGCTTTCTGACAGCAAATCGACGACCGCATTAACTTTTTCCATACGACCAATCTCCTTTCAACGTGATAAATTTTTTTAGTTTAACTTACCACACGCCGAAAAAGAATTGGTCTCTTTGAAAGTGACATTTTCCCAAACAAAAAACCCCGACTCATCATCGGGGATAATTTTTATGCCTTGACCTTGCCGACAAGCTCGCGGATATTTTTCAGCCCGTGCCCTTGCAGGTATCGTTCCAAGTCGTCGGCTATCTTCATTGTGATTGACGGCTCGGCAAAGTTCGCAGTGCCAGTCGCCACCGCCGAGGCTCCCGCTAAGAAGAACTCCGCCGCGTCGGAAGCCGAACGTATGCCGCCCATGCCGATTATCGGAACCTTAACGGCGTTCGCGACTTGCCAAACCATACGCAACGCCACAGGTTTAATCGCGCCTCCTGATAGCCCGCCCGTCACGTTGCCGAGCGTCGGTCTCCACGTGTTGATATTTATCTCCATGCCCATAAGCGTATTAATCAGCGAAAGACAATCCGCGCCAGCCGCCTCACAAGCTTTGGCAATCTTCGTTATGTCAGTGACGTTCGGGCTTAGCTTGACGATAACGGGTTTGCTCGTCGACTTTTTAGCCGCGCTCGTGACATTAGCCGCTTGCCTTGCGTCCGTACCGAAGATTATTCCGCCGTCTTTGACGTTCGGGCAGGATATGTTAAGTTCAATCGCCGCGACGCCGTCCACGTCCAAGAGTTCAGCTAGCCTGCCATAATCTTCAACGCTTGAGCCGCTGACGTTTACGATAACATTCATTTTATCTTTGATTCGCGGCAGGATATTGGACAAGAACACTTCGACGCCGGGATTTTCCAAGCCGATTGCGTTCAACATGCCCGAAGGCGTCTCCGTGATTCGCACGCCGTCATTGCCTCGGCGCGGCTTAAGGGTTATGCACTTTACCATAACTCCGCCGAGCCGTTTAAGGTCTACGAAGCTTTCAAACTCCTCGCCGAAGCCGAACGTACCCGAAGCCGCGAATATCGGCGTTGATAACTTCATGCCGCAAAGTTCTGTTTGTAAAAGTTCGCTCATGTTGTTTACCTCAAGATTTATCCTTATCAGTAAAAGCCAAAGCCGCAAGAGTGCCGAGGACGCCTAAGCCGACCATGCCGACGCCCTTAAGAACTTTCTTGAACGTCGACTCTTTGGCGGGTATGTCGTCTGGGTCGAAGGTTCGCGGCTTAAAGTTTCTGTCGTAGCGTCGGTCAATCCACTGCACGAAGTCAAAGAGATTTCTCAAGCATTGAACGCCCTCTTCAACTGTGAATTCTTTGTTGTTGTGAATTGCCTCGTTGCCCGCCTTCCTGCAGTAGTGGAGTTTTCCCGTCAACGTCTTGCCAATCATCTGCTCGAAGGACGGATTAGCTATCAGGTCGAAGAGATTATCCTTTTTAGCGGGCGGCATCTTCTTGCGCTGAGCCGATAAGTTCTTGTCTTTGGCGTAAACCCATTTGATAGCGGCATCGACGGCAGTGCGCACGAGCTTGACGCATGAATCATAGGAATTTTGTAGAGACTCCTCCGCGTCAATGCAATCCTTAGCGAACGAACGATAATCCGCGTTGTCAGCTAGAAAGGAGAAGTTAGCCAACGTCATCACCTCCGAAAACTTTTGCGGCGTCAAAAACAGGACCGTCCTTGCAAACCTTCTTCCGCCCGTCCGTCGTGTCAATCGAACAGCTAAGGCAAGCCCCCAATCCGCACGCCATACGCTTTTCAAAGGACACTTGGCAGGGCAGATTGTTATTCATGGCAAGCTTGGCGACGCCGCGCATCATGACTTCGGGGCCGCACGTGTAGACCGCCGAATAATTCTCCGCCGATAAGACTTCGGGCAACAGGTCAATCGCGAAACCTTTCTTGGCGTAGGAGCCGTCGTCCGTCGTGATAAAAAATTTCTCGACGTGCGGAGCAAATTCATTTTGCCAGAAGAGAACTTCCGCTTTAGTCCTGCCGCCGATTAGAACATCCGCCAAAAAATTTTCAGCCGCACATAGCAGAGGAGCCAGCCCCATGCCGCCGCCGACGAGTAAAACTTTGCCGCTAGGATTATCAAAACCATTGCCGAGCGCACCGAGGACGCTTAACCAATCGCCGACGATTTTTTTAGTCAAAGCCTCTGTGCCACGACCGACGACGCGATAGAAAATCTTCACACGCCCGCCAGCAGTCGAGGCAATGCCCAGCGGTCGCCTAAGCGTAAACTCGTCAGAGACTTTGACTTGAACGAATTGCCCTGCGCGAGCAGTCTTCGCAAGTTCTGGAGCTTCGAGCGTCAGGCGGAAGACATCATCGGCGACCGGCTCATTGGAAAGAATTCTTACGTTAAAGTTCTTCAAGCGATTACCTCCAAACTATTTGCTGTAGATTATGAACGTCAGAATTGCGTTCAAGATGAAGATTACGATAATCGACGTGACGACGGTTTTGGTTGTCGCCTTGCCGACGCCTTCCGCGCCTTCGGGACAATTCAAGCCGTAGTAGCAGCCGAGCACCGCGATTGCATTGCCGAAGAAGATTGCTTTAATCATTCCGCCGGTCAAATCGTAAATCGTCGCGAAAATCTTGATTGAGTTCATGAACATGTAGGAGCTAATGCCAGAATACTGCGTGGCGACGACCCAACCGCCAGCCACGCCGATAATATCACCAAAGACCGTGAGAATCGGGACGACTATCATGCAAGCAATCATTCGCGGGACGATTAGATAATTGACGGGGCTGACCGCCATTACCTTTAGGGCGTCGATTTGTTCAGTGACTTTCATTGTGCTAATCTCCGCCGTAATCGCCGCGCCGACTCGACCAGCACAGACCACGCCGACTAAGACCGGACCAAGCTCCCTGCCGATAGCGATTGCAATTACTCCGCCGACCGTCGACTGCGCCCCGAACCGGATAAACTCATGCGCCGTTTGCAAGGTGAAGACCACTCCCGTAAAAAGCAACGTCAGCGAAACAATCATCAGCGAATCAACTCCTAGGTGAGACATCTGCGCGATTATGTGTCCTATTCGCGGCTTGCGGGTCAGTTGTTTCATCGTCTCGGCGTAGAGCAAAATTATCGTGCCGAACTCTTCAAAGCGTCTTATCACGAAGCCGCCGATTATCTCAAGAAGTTTCATCGATACTGCCGCGCCTCCTTTTTGCCGGTCATTATAGCATAAAATTTGACAGCGGCGAATCAATCATTTAAAATTCATTAAAGACAATGCGGAGGTGAACTGATGACTAAAAAGGTTTTGGCAATCTGCGCGGCGGTAGTCGCGATATATTTCTTGATAAGCGTGCCGACAGTGCAGAAGAAATTTTTATATCCGTTCCCGTACCGCTCGACGGTGGAAAGTTATTCGTCGCGTTGGAAGGTCGATAAGTTCTTAGCAATAGCCGTGATGAAGGTCGAAAGCAATTTTTCGGAGGCGGCGCACTCTCAAAGCGGAGCCGTGGGACTGATGCAAATCATGCCAGAGACGGCGGCTTGGATAGCCTATCAGCTCGGCGAGAAGCCAGACGAGGTTGCTGACGACATAAAAAACTTGCGCGACCCAGAGACGAACATTAGATACGGCACTTGGTATTTAGCCGAGCTTGAGGACGAGTTCAAAGGCAATGACGTTTTGGCATTGGCGGCGTACAATGCGGGGCGCGGCAACGTTCACGAGTGGATTGAAAAGAATCACTGGAGCGAAAATTTTTCGGACGTCGATAAGATTCCCTACGCCGAGACCCGCGATTATGTTAAACGAGTTCTTCACTGCCGCGAGAAATATGCTAAGCTCTACAGCACGAACGATTTCATCTCGACGCCCATTGCTCTGCACGAATTGCGCTTTGCTCGCTTGAAAAATTTATCGCTGTAGACAGGAAAGCAAAAACACCCTCCGAACGTTGGGAGGTGTTTTTTACAAAGTAAAAGCCCGCCGATTTCTCGACGGGCTTGAAATTTCATCTTATGGCGGAGGGGGTGGGATTCGAACCCACGGTGGCTTGTGACCACACTTGATTTCGAGTCAAGCACCTTCAACCGCTCGGACACTCCTCCGCAACGTGCGCAATGTTACCACTCGCGATAGTATCTGTCAAGGATTATTTGCCGAAATACCGCTTAAGCAGACCCGCGAAAGCTTTGCCGTGGCGAGCCTCGTCGCGTGCCATCTCGTGAACGGTGTCGTGAATTGCGTCGAGATTGAGAGCCTTAGCGCGTTTGGCAAGGTCAGTCTTACCAGCGGTGGCACCGTTCTCAGCCTCTACGCGCATTTGCAGATTCTTTTCGGTGCTGTCCGTGAGAACTTCGCCCAGCAACTCCGCGAATTTGGCAGCGTGCTCGGCTTCTTCCAAAGCAGCCCGACGCCAGTACTCGCCGATTTCCGGATAGCCTTCGCGATGAGCGACACGCGCCATTGCCAGATACATTCCGACTTCGCAGCACTCGCCGTTGAAGTTAGCGCGGAGATCCTTGATGATGTCTTCGGGAGCACCCTTCGCCACGCCGACGACGTGTTCAGCCGCCCAAGTCAATTCGCCGCCCTGCTTAGTGAACTTATCAGCGGGAGCCTTGCAAACCGGGCATTCAATCGGCGGCTCGTCGCCTTCGTAGACGTACCCGCACACATTACATACATACTTAGCCATAATCTTAACCTCCTAAGAAATACTTTGAATCATACGCTTGCGCCGGATTATACCAAAGACGTTTTACCTTGGCAAGATTAGACTGCGGATTGAGTTTAGCACGGCTAGAATCATAACGCCCACGTCCGCGAAGATTGCCGCCCACATGTTAGCCAAGCCGACTGCACCGAGTATCAAGCACAAGACCTTAACGCCGATTGCAAAGACGATATTTTGCTTGACGATTGCCAGACACTTGCGGGCGATTCGGATTGCTTTGGAAATTTTCAACGGGTCGTCGTCCATTAGAACAACGTCAGCCGCCTCAATCGCCGCGTCCGAGCCCAAAGCCCCCATTGCGATTCCCACGTCCGCACGGCTTAGGACGGGCGCATCGTTAATGCCGTCACCGACGAACGCGACCTTGCCTGAACTCGTCGACAAAATCTTTTCAAACTCTGTGACCTTATCGGCGGGCAAGAGTTCGCTACGGTAATTCTTTATGCCGAGTTCGTCCGCGACCTTCGAGGCAATCTTTTCGCTGTCGCCCGTCAACATGATGACATTTTCTGCGCCCAATGCCTCGACGGCTTCTTTAGCGTGCGGCTTAATCTTATCGGCAATGACGACGTGCCCCGCGTACTCGCCATCAACCGCCACATGAATAATCGTCCCGACCTTGTAGCAAGCCTTCCAACTCGCGCCGACCTCGTCCATAAATTTTTCGTTGCCGACGCTGACGACCTGCCCATTAATCGTAGCCCGAATGCCGCGCCCAGAAATTTCCTCGACAGCCTCGACCGTGCAATCGTCATGTTCGTTGGGGTAAGCCTTGCGCAAGGAATTGGCTATCGGGTGTGTTGAATAGCGTTCGACGTGTGCGGCTAGGTGCAGAAGTTTTTCCGCGTCGAAGTTCAGATTTTTACTGTGAACCGCCTCGACATCGAAGCTTCCCTGCGTCAGCGTGCCGGTCTTGTCCAGGACGACGGTTTTGACTTTCGAGAGCGTCTCCAGGAAATTTGAACCCTTGATCAGAATGCCCGCACGGCTCGCGCCGCCAATACCCGCGAAGAAACTCAGCGGAATGCTTATCACCAACGCGCACGGGCAACTTATCACCAGGAATATCAGCGCACGATAAATCCACGTTTCCCAGCCGCCGAAGATTATTGACGGGACGATTGCAAGCCCGACCGCACAACCGACGACGACCGGCGTATAAATCCTTGCGAACTTCGCGATAAAGTCTTCCGAACGCGACTTGCGTGAGCTTGCGTCCTCGACCAGTTCCAATATTTTTGACGCCGTGGACTCGCCGAACTCTTTTGACGTGCGAACCTTCAAGACGCCGCTTAGGTTTATGCAACCGCTGATGACTTCCGCGCCGACCGAAACTTCACGCGGCAAGCTCTCGCCCGTCAAAGCGACCGTGTTTAGCGTTGAGCTACCCTCGACAATCACGCCGTCAATCGGAACCTTCTCGCCAGGCTGAACGATTATCACCGTTCCAACTTCCACGTCGTCCGGGTCAACCTGCTCAAGTCCGTCGTCAGTCTCAATGTTCGCGTAGTCCGGGCGAATATCCATAAGCTCGGAAATGTTCTTGCGACTCCGCCCGATTGCGTAACTTTGAAACCATTCGCCGATTTGATAGAATAACATTACGGCAATCGCCTCGTTGTAGTCGCCGTCTTCGTAAATCGCCAAAGCAAAGGCTCCGAGCGTGGCAATCGTCATTAGCAAGCTTTCGTCAAGCGGTCGTCGATTCTTCAGCCCGTGGAAGGCTTTAAGCACAATGTCATAGCCGACAACCAGATACGGTACCAGATACAGCACGAACCTTTCCCCGCCCGACACGTCGACGAAGTTTAGCCCGATTAGCAACGCCGCCGCGATTATGATTCGGATTAAGTTCCTGCGTTGCTTAGGGGTCATAGGAAAATTTCAAAATCCTTCTCTACGCGCTTGCAGTTGTCGCGGACTCGGCTCATGACTTCCTTAGGGTCTACGCCGTCTTCAAACTCGACTTTCATCTTTAGCGTCATGAAGTTCACGACGGCATCACGCACGCCCGCAGTCTTCTTGGTCTCGGCTTCCATCAGGTTCGCGCAGTTCGCGCAGTCTACGTCAATCTTGTACGTCTTCTTCAAGTCAATCACTCCTCGAAAATTTTTATCAACTATATAGCACGGAGGATTTAGAATGTCAAACATAAAACTCGTCCGCAAACTGGCGCAAAAGAAGTTCCGCAACGAGCTGAAACTATTCGTGGCGGAGGGCTTGAGGCTTTGCGAAGAGGTGCCGCCCACGTTAATTGAGTTCGGGTTCTTCACGCGGGAATTTTTATCGGACGCAAGAGGGGCGGCTTTGGTTAATCGGTTAGGAACGTTAGAGGAAGTCTCGCCCGCGACAATGCAAAGACTAAGCGACACGCAGACGCCGCAGGGAATCTTACTTGTCGTTCGGCAAAGGCTTTCGACGCTTGAGGAGGTCGCGTCAAAAAAAATAATCGTCGCGCTGGACGGAGTGCAAGACCCCGGCAACGTCGGGACGATTCTAAGGACGGCGGCGGCGTTCGATTGCTCGGCTATCCTCTTGGACGGCTCGGCGGAGATTTTTAATCCAAAGGTCGTTCGTTCGTCGATGGGGGCAATCTTCCACCTGCCGATTGTGAAATTGAGCCACGAAGACTTTTTAAGCTTGCGTGACGTTGAGATACTGGCGGCGGCTCTCGATTCGTCGGCGGAGATTTATTATCGTCATGACTTCAGCGGGCAAGTTGCAATCGTCTTCGGCTCGGAGGCTAATGGCGTGACAAAAAAAATCCTCGACGCCGCCCGAAAGATTTTCATACCGATGAACGGGCACGCCGAGAGCTTGAACGTTGCAACCTCCGCCGCAATCATTTTATCCGAAGCCGTCAGGCAGTCAGCGTCTTAACCAGCATAAACAGGAAAAATATCAAGTGAACGATTGCCACTGCGATTATCGCCCGAATGCCCCAACGTAACCAAGCCATTGCGTCACCTCCTCAATAAAACACTTCTTGCAAGCACAGCCCACACGCCGGAGCCGTCGCGGGAACAAGGCTCCTGTCGCGGGCGTCGAAAATCTCTTTGAACTCGGCAAGCGTCACCCTGCCACGACCAACAGCTACGACCAGTGCAACGATATTTCTTGCCATGTGATAAAGGAAGCCGCTAGCATGAAGTTTTATCGTCAAGCAGTCGCCGCCGAAGAGATTTTCCCCGAAGACCTCCGCCGCGTAAATCGTTCGTATAGGGCTCATGTTAGGAGCACCGCCCGCCGCCCTGAAGCTCGAATAGTCATGCGTGCCGATTAAAACTTTCAAAGCCGCGCCCATTGCCTCAACGTCAAGCGGACGGAAGATATGCCAGGCAAAGCGATTGATAAAAGGATTGGACGCCGCCCCGCGCAAGATTCTGTAGAGATAAATTTTGCTCTTCGCGCTGTGGAGTGCGCTGAAGTCTCTAGCTACCTCGCGTGCCTCGCGAACGACAATATCACTTGGCAAGACGCAACTAGCCGCGATAGGAATTTTATCAACGTCAATCCTTCCGTCCGTGAAGAAGCTGACGACTTGCCCGAAGGCATGAACGCCTGAATCTGTTCTGCCTGCCGCCGCTAGCTCAATCTTGTCGCCGAAGATTTTTTCTAGCCGCTCCTCCAGAACATTTTGCACAGCGACCCGCGGCGGGCTTTGCCACTGAAAGCCGTTGTAGTTCGTGCCGTCATAAGTCACCGTCAACGCAAGGTTCCGCCGACGAAGTTTCATTTCCTGTTTATGTTCATGCCGCATAGCTCAAACCTCCAACCGCCGCGCATATTGCAATCACGAACACCGCCGCGCCGTAATCCAAATTCGTCAGGCGTAGTTGCTTCATGTGAGTTCGACCTTCGCCGCCACGATAGCACCGCGCCTCCATTGCCATTGCCAAATCATCAGCCCGCCTAAAGCTAGACAAGAACAGCGGCACGAGTATCGGAACCATCGCCCGCAACTTTTTTACAAAGCCGCCCGACTCGAAGTCTAGCCCGCGAGACTTTTGCGCCTTGATGATTTTGTCCGTCTCTTCAATCAGCGTCGGCACGAATCGGATTGCTATAGTCATCATCATCGCCAGTTCGTGACTGGGTACGCCAAATCTTTTTAGCGGCGATAAAAGATTCTCCGTGGCGTCAGTCAGTTGCAGGGGCGAGGCCGTGAACGTCAGCAGGCTAGACAACACGATTAACAGCACGAGCCGCAAGCTTATCTTCACGCCGTAGATTATTCCTTCCGTCGTCACCTTGAAGATGTAAACTTTTGCGAGGACTTCTCCATCGTGGCTGACGAAGTGAATCAGTAGCGTAAACAAGATTATCCAGCTAAGCGGCTTGACTGACTTTAACACGGTAAGCGGCGGCACCTTCGACAGGGAGACTAGCCCCGCCGTCAAGACAATCAGCACGAGATACGCCGTCCAACCCTCCGCCGCGAAAATCATAATCAGCAGTGCGAACAGCGAAATTATCTTTGTGCGCGGGTCGAGCCGGTGCAGTATCGATTTGCCGGGGAAGAATTGCCCAAGCGTTATGTCCTGTAGCATTCACATCACCAAAAAAATTTTAAGCACCGGTCTTTGATTCGTCAAGGCGGATTCGTTATAATGGGAAAAACTTTTAAGGAGCGTGAACACTTTGACGGAAAAAGAAAAAATGTTGGCTGGGCAATGGTACAATCCGAACTTCGACGCGGCGTTGATTGAGGAACGGGCAATCGTTAAGGATTTGTGTTTGGAGCTGAACTCGACGCGAATGAATGACCTGACTCGGCGCAGAAAAATTTTGCGGGAAATTCTGCCGAACGTCGACGCGGACGCCGTGGAGATTTTATCGCCGTTCATGGTCGACTACGGCTACAACATCTTCCTCGGCGCGGGGACGTTTCTTAATCATAACTGCTACCTCATGGACTGCGCGACGATTCGTCTTGGCAAAAAAGTTTTTGTCGGACCGAACTGCGGATTTTATACGGCGATTCACCCGCTGGATTATGTTAAGCGTGCGGAGGGTTTGGAACGTGCGGAACCGATTGAGATTGGCGACGACGTGTGGATTGGCGGCGACGTGACGATTTTGCCGGGCGTTAAGATTGGTCGCGGCTCGGTTATCGGGGCTAAGTCGCTCGTCACGAAGGATATTCCCGAAAACGTTCTGGCGTTCGGCAATCCGTGCCGCGTCGTCAAAAAGATTGGACTGGAGACTTTGCTTGTATGAGCAACGTGACGTTGCATCCAGCGGTCGCGCCGTGCTCGTCAATGATTCGGAGTCAATTCCCGCGTTCGTACGCAACGCTGCGCATTGCTAGTTACTTAAAACCTTTTTCCTTTGAAAGGACTTTGCTTGTATGACACGCGATAAGAAATTTTACTGGCAGCTGTTCAAGTCGACTTTTATCGTTAGCATGTTCACGGTCGGCGGCGGCTATGTGATAATCCCTCTGCTCAAAGCCAAATACGTCGATGAGTATCATTGGATAAGCGACGAGGAAACTTTAAACATGGTGGCAATCGCGCAATCAACGCCGGGCGTTATGGCGGTGAATACGGCTATCATGCTGGGCTATCGTATGGCGGGCGTGGCGGGAGCTTTAACGGGCATGTTCGCGACTGTCCTGCCGCCGCTGATTATAATCACAATCGTTGCGACGTTCTATGACCTAGTCGCCTCCAATGAATACGTTAAGCTCGTGTTAAAGGGTATGCAATGCGGCGCGACGGCTCTTTTGCTCAACGTGGCGATTGACCTGCTCAAGAAACAATTCAGCAAGAAACTCATCCTGCCGATTGTAATAATCCTTGCAACGTTCATCGCTAACTTGTTCTTTGGCGTGAATATCATGTTGCTCGTTGCGATTGATGGGCTAGTCGGGTTCTTCCTTATGCGCGACAAAAAATATGAGTGAGGCGATACGCTTTGGAAAATATCAGATGGAAAGTGACAGACCCTTTCGGCAATGAAATTTGTTTGAGAGAGTACAATTTCGTTCATAACATAATCGAACAACACGACCCTAGAGATGCGGAAATTCGGTCGAAGATTGAGCCGCAAGCAAAATTTGCCATTGAGCACCCGCGCTTTATTATCCGCGACAATCAACATTCGGGGCGTGTGAAGTATTTGAGTTTGGCTGACATTGAGGGCAAGAACGAAATTCAAATCAGAACGATTACTGTTGTCGTCGAAGCAACCGGCGAAATTGTCACGTGATTTGCTCGCCGCACGATTAATGATAATTTGGAAAAAGGAGATGTTTTTTATGATGCCCGGAACAACGATTTACAGGTATGACACCGACCACGACGTTATGTATGTTCGGCTCGAAAAGTATACGCCTGAAGAGTCTTTGCATTACGTCGACGATGAGATTTTGCCGAATATCAACGAAGTGCGCGACGTGCGTAACGAAGATTTGGTCGGCTTCGTGATTTTGGATTATCGCCGCAACAAGCCCGAACTAGTTAAGCGTTATCCCGAATATTTTTTCTGACGGAGGATTTGGATTGATTTATTGGCTACTGTTCCTTGAGTTCGCGAAGATAAGTCTAGTGTGCGTGGGCGGCGGGTATGCGTCGATGCCTCTTATCCAAGCCGCCGTCGTCGATACGTATCATTGGCTGAGCCTCAGCGAATTCATCGACATATTTACGATTTCGCAGATGACGCCTGGTCCCATTGGCATAAACGCGGCGACGTTCGCGGGCATGAAGATTGCGGGCTTCGGCGGGGCTGTCTGTGCTACTATGGGTTTCGTGACGCCGAGTATCTTCCTCTGCATTGCCTTGGCGAAGATAATTTTTAAGTATGGTGACCTCGGCGCGATTCACGGCATATTAAACGGCTTGCGACCGGCAGTCATGGCACTGATTGCGGCGGCGTGTGTGAGTTTCGTTTTGCTAGCCGTGTGGAATGCCGAGACTATGCCCGAAAGTTTATTGGCTACCTTCGACGCTAAGGGCGCAGTGATTCTAATCGGGGCATTGGCGGCGGTGCGCATGAAAGTCGGCGTGATAAAAGTTTTGCTTGCAAGCGGCGTAGCAGGTTTGATAATGGGGTTGGTGATTTGATTGGGCGACGCGATAATTTTGGTGATGATTGTCTGCATGGTCTTCTATGCGTTCGGCGATGACATCTTCACGGACTAGAAAAGCCCGCTTCCAAAGTCGGAGGCGAGCTTTTTTGTTGTGCTACGTCGTGGATTATTTCTTGCGGTTCTTGAAGTCTTTGTCGAGTTCTTCGCGCCAGGTGTCGTCATCAAAACTCATTACCGCGCTTGGAGCCGCCATTGCATACGAAACAAAATTACTCATTGCGCCGTAAACTTTTTGGGTGCCGACCTTGTCAGAGTGATAGTTGACGGCGCGGCGGCGGTCGATACCGATTGAGTCAGCGACTTCGGCGGCGTCGATATTGGCACCGAGGAAGACGAATTCCCAGCCAAGCTCCTTTTGCTGTTCGATGAGCCGCTTAACTTCCTTGTAAGTAAATCTGCGGCTATCGTTCTCCATGCCGTCGGTCGTGATGATAAAAATCGTTTTGGCGGGGCGGTCTTCGTCGCGGGCGTACTTGTGAATGTTCTTAATGTGATTGACGGCACCGCCCACAGCGTCAAGCAGGGCAGTCGTCCCGCCGACCTCGTAATCATTGTCAGTCAACGGCTTAACCTCAGAAAGCGGAATCCTATCGTGCAAGACTTCCGAGCGTTGATTAAAAAGAACTGTCGACACGAAAGCTTTGCCGTCAGTCTCCTTTTGTTGCTTCTTAATCATGGCATTGAAGCCGCCGATAGTGTCCTCCTCCAAACCCGCCATCGAGCCGCTACGGTCTAGGATAAAAACCAGTTCAGTCATTTTAATCTGCCTCCTATCTTTTGCGATAAATATACAGGAAAAATTTTTCGTTGTTGTCAATCGCGAGGCGACAAAAGATTTTTTATCTGCTGAGGAGGACAGGTTGATTGTATTCGTAGAGATAATCATTAAGCAGGCTCGTATCGAAAATTTTGTTCTCGATAAAGAAGGTGATTATTAAGTCTCGTTTGGACTTGGTCAGCGTGTAGCCGGCGGAGGCAAGAAAATCTTTAGCTTTGGTAATGTCGAGCTTGAGAGCAAGGGCAAGGGCTATGGCAGTATCTTTGCTTGGCTGATAGTTTTTGTTCTTCTTGATTCGGGAAAAAAGTTGGCGGTCGATTTGGGCGCGATTATAGACGGCAGAATTTTTTTCACCGCTCTCATCCACGAGCCGAATCATCATCTCAGAGAACGTCTCGCCTTTGTTCCTCTCAAAAATCTTATCGAAGTCAACCTCCCTTGCCAACCGATACCGCGCCACCGACATGCAAGCTTTTGGGGCTTCTGCGGCGAAATGTTCTTCTTCCACTTCCAAAAAGTTTTCGGCAAGATAGGCTTCCAATTTCTGCTTGAGTTCCTGACTATCCATTGATAACACCTCCGAAATTATTTTATCAGAGCAAACTTGAAAGTCGCAAGGCAATGCAATAAAATTCAATCGAAAGGAGCTGATGTGTGCAATGCCATTAATCGACGCAGGCTCAACCGGTATTCGACCGATAGACCGACAACGACCGACTGACGGCTTAGACAGAGTAAGACGACGCGACGACGGGGGCGGCGGTTTCCGACCTCAAACGACAGTCAACTTAAAGACAGCAATTCAAGACATAGCAGCGACGCTCGGCAAGATTGGCACGGAAGAAAAGTACGGGATTCAAAGGTTGCCTAAGGAAGTGGGCGATGTCGTTAAAAATATTTTGCGGCAGTCTTTATCCTTAGACGCGACGCTCGGCAAGGGCATTGGTAGCACTGTCGAGAGTCAACGCTTTTCAATGGATCAGCTCATGCTTTTTTCGCGAATGCTCTTGCAAATCGGAACGCTCGCCGAAAAGGGTTACTCAATGAAGATAAGCGAGGAAACTCAAACGTTGCTATCCAACTTCAAAGAGGCAATCATAGCGGAGGAAGGCGGCGACGAGTTAGAACCAATCCTCATGACAAAGGCGGCGTTCGAGTTAGTCGACGCCAAGACAGCCGAGCAACTGCCACAAGCCCTCTACGAAATGTTATCACAGCTCGCGAACATGCCCGACGCCTATCAGCAACAACAGCCGTCCTCCG
>JAFQZB010000225.1 GCA_017406175.1 Selenomonadaceae bacterium
ACGAGAACTTCGAGACCTCAACGAACATCATCGACGCCACGAACAACACGGACGGCTTTGTTGACGTTAGCTCCGCGTTGAAGAACACCGCCCTTGTCCTCATCAAAATGGCGAACGACTTCCGGCTTATGGCGTCGGGTCCTCGTTGCGGCTTGAATGAAATCTTCCTGCCCAAGCGTCAGCCCGGCTCGTCGATTATGCCTGGCAAGGTCAATCCGGTTATCGCTGAAGTCATGGACCAGGCGTGCTATCAAGTCATCGGCAACGATTTGGCTGTTACCCTCGGCGTCGAGAACGGACAGTTTGAACTCAACGTCATGGAACCGATTATGGCTTACAACCTGTGCTCGTCGATGAATTATCTTGCCAATGCGTCGCGGACTTTCGTAGACAAACTCTTGACGGGTCTTGAGCCGAACCGCGAACAATGCCAGAAGTGGTTGGATAGCTCCGTCGGTGTCGTGACAGCTCTGCTCCCGCACCTCGGCTACGAACAATGCTCCATGCTTGCTAAGGAAGCGTATGCAACCCGCCGCCCGATTCGCGAAATCATCTTGGAAAAGGGAATCCTCACCGAAGAACAGCTTAAGGTTTACATGTCGCCCGAAAAGATGACGCGCCCTGGCATCACCAACTGAAAATCTCCTCGATAAATATTTTATCCCCCGTCAAAATTGCGGCGAGGGATTTTTTTGGCAACGTGAACGTTGCATCCAGTGGTCGCGACGGACTCGTCAACGTTTCGGAGAATATGCCCGCGTTCGTACGCAACGCTAGCGCATTGCTAGCCCGAAAAAATTTCCTCCGTATTGTTGCGGGGGATTTTTTTTGTTATCATGGCGAAAAATTTTTGGGAGGGCTCGTCAATGGGACTTAAGACTAAAGCAATCCTAGCAGTTAATGTCATTGTAATCGTCGCATGTGTGCTAATGGGGATTATCGGATATATTCGGGCGGAGGAGGGCTTTGCTCGAACGCTGGAAATGAAAGCCGCCGCCGATGTTCAGTCGCTTACGGAGATTGTAAATAGTCGCTACTACGGCGATTGGCACGTTCAAAACGGAATACTCTTTAAGGGCGGGCAACAGATTGACGGCGTGAACGAGATTGCCGACTTCCTAAGCAACATCTGTAATGGCAAGGTCACAATCTTTAACGGCGATACCCGCGTTGCCACGACTGTTAAAGACGCGGCGGGCAATCGTCAGGTCGGAACCAAGGCTTCAGAGGCTGTCATTGATAACGTAATCACTCAAGGGAAATTTTTCGTGGGCAAGGCGTCAGTCATGGGCGAAGATCACTACGCCGCCTATCAACCGATTAAAGACACGACGGGCAAAACGATTGGAATGCTCTTCGTGGGCGTGAGCGTGCATGAGATGGACGACGTCCGGGACAATCTGATTTTGTCGATAGCGTTGGCGGTCGTGGTGATTGTGATTCTTTGCGGGCTGGCGTCCAATTACTTTATCGGCAAAATGGTCGGGCAAGTCGGCGAGGTCGTCGGGGCTGTCAAGAAAGTTTCGGCGGGCAACCTGCGCATCGATGACTTGGAGATTAAATCGCGGGACGAACTCGGCACCCTGTCAGAGAGTATCAACGACATGAAGTATCGCCTAAAGAATCTCATGACTAAAATCTCGGAGTGTTCGGAACGGGTTGCGGCGTCGAGTCAAGAACTTACCGCCGGCACTCAGCAGACGAACGAATCAATCACCGTCGTGGCCCAGAACATAGAGGTATTGACGCAAGGCACCGTTGACCAGGAGCGGACGATTGAGACGTTGGAAGAACGAATTCAAGACATGCACGACAGAATGGACGACTTGCGCACGACGGCAACGCAAATGGAGCAGATTGCCATTGACAGCGCGAACAATGCGGCACTCGGCAAGGAAAAGGTCGAGGCGGCTGTTGATGTCATGAAGAATATCGAACGGCAGGTTAGCTCCTCGGCGAAAGTTATCGGCGAACTCGGCAAGCGTTCGGACGAGATTGGGCAGATTGTCGAGACGATTAGCGGCATTGCGGGGCAGACGAATCTTTTAGCCCTAAACGCGGCAATCGAGGCGGCTCGTGCTGGTGAACAAGGTCGCGGCTTTTCTGTCGTCGCCGAGGAGGTTCGCAAGCTTGCTGAACAGTCGAGCGAGGCGGCGGGCAATATTGCAAAACTTATCGCCACGATTCAACAGGATACAACTTCTGCCGTCGAATCTATCGAACAGGGCAATCAAAGCGTCAAAGAAGGTACAAAATCCGTCGCGGAGACAGGTAAAGCCTTTATCGATATAGAAACTCAAGCTTCAAAGCTAAATATCAATGTAAATCGCAGTCTTAAGGATATTTCAGCCGTCGATAACAGCAATAAAGCAATTTTGGCGGCTGTCGAGCACGTCAAAGCGATTGCAAACCGTTCAAGCGAAAATGCAAGCTCAGTCAGTGCCGCGACGCAGGAACAATCCGCCGCTATGCAGGAAGTAGCCGACGCCAGCAAGACTTTATCGGAACTCGCAAACGAAATGCGCGGTGAAGTCGCTCAATTTAAGTTGTAAGGAGAAATTCTCTTGGATTTCGCAATCAAAGCCGAACACCTCACGAAAATTTATAAAATCTACGAACGGGACATCGATAGGCTTAAAGAAACCTTCCACCCGTTCCATAAACGCTACAGCAGAGACTTTTACGCCCTTGAAGACGTTTCCTTTGAAATTAGGCGCGGAGAAAACGTCGGACTCGTCGGAAAGAACGGTGCGGGCAAATCTACCCTCTTAAAAATTATTACGGGCGTTTTAACTCCCACAAGCGGCAAAATTCAAGTCAACGGGCGGATTGCGTCGCTTTTGGAGCTCGGCGCAGGTTTTAATCCCGAAATGACCGGTGTAGAGAATATTTACATGAATGGACTTCTAATCGGGCACAATCGCGACGTTATGGACGCAAAACTAGAAAATATCATCGCGTTCGCCGATATTGGCGACTTTATTAATCAACCTGTCAAAACTTATTCGTCAGGCATGTTCGCAAGGCTCGCTTTTGCCGTAAATGCCTTCGTCGAACCCGATATTTTGATTGTGGACGAGGCTTTGAGCGTCGGCGATGCTTTTTTCCAAAGTAAATGTATGGATAAGATGCGTTCGATGATTCAAGGCGGCGTTACGGTCATTTTTGTTAGTCACGATACCTTTGCGCTGAAAAATCTTTGCGAACGCGCCTTTCTAATGCAGAACGGCAAAATTTTAATGGATTCGTCCGCTAAAGAGGTCGTAGAAGTCTATCGCAACATGTTAATCGAGTCTCGCGGCGAATTAACCGACGCGCAAGCCCAATTTCAAAGCAATCTCGCCAATAATCTCCGCTCAGATAAAAAATTCGACAAAGAAAACTTTTCCACAGAGAATTTGGAGCGCGGCAAGGAAATTTTTATGAAAAACGCAACGTATCAGCGTGGCGGCGACGGTCGAGCAACTTTTGAGAACGTTCAACTGCTAAATCTCAGCGGCGAACTCATTAACGAAGTTATTTTCGGGCAAGAAGTCGTTTTGCGCATGATTATCCGCTTCAAAAGTGATATTTCGTTCCTCGGCATGGGTTATCATATCCGAAACGCTACCGGAATTGATTTAGTTTACACCGATAGCCGCTTCAACGACACAAAAGCCATCGTCGACGGCAAGGCGGGCGAAATTTACGTTGTCGATTGGCAATTTAAAGTCGAATTGCGGCAAGAACTCTACGATATTGCTTGCGTAATCTCTTCTCCCGTCGATGAAACGCTTAGTTCGGTTGAATTGTGCGATTTTGTCCCGTGCGCCGTCCAATTTAACGTTGTAAGCCCAAATCCTTACTTGAGTTTGTCCGGCGGCTACGTTCATTGGCATAACGACCTAAAAATTTGCCGCGTGAATTGAAATTAAATTTTTTTCGGGTATAATAAGCTGAATAAAACATGGAGGCGAAATTTTTGTGGAGAATACAGAAGTTCAAAAGTTCAACATTAAAAATTTGCTCTCGACAAAGAGCGCGGCGGCAATTATCGCCTCAACGGTGGCTATAGTCGGCGTCGGAGCTTTGGGAGTGTCTAGTTCGGTCGCTGACGGCAATAAAATCGTTCTCGGCGTGCGTTTTGAGAATCAACCTATCGGCGGACTCGATAAAGTCACTGCGGAAAAATTTTTTGCAAATATCGCCGCTAAAAGGGTTCACGAGCTTAAATTCCGCTACGAGGGCGAAGAATTCGTCATCACGCCCGAAGAAATTAATTTAACTGCGCAAATTGACAAGGCGACGCAAGATGCGTTTAGTTTTGGGCGCGGCGGTTCGATAATCAGCAACTTAAACGACCAAATTAAGTGTTTGCTCAACGGTCGTAGCGTTCAACTCGCCGCTCAATACGATTCGACGCTCCTTGACGAAAAACTTAACGAAATCGCCGCTAAAGTCAATCGCGACCCCGTAAACGCCGTTGTTGAGTTGTCTTCGGACGGCGCAATCCAAAAATTCCCTGGCGTCATCGGTAAAAAGCTTAATACTCAAGAACTCGCCGAAAATTTGAAAGCTCCGCTCACAACGTTGAATTTGCCTAGCGGAGCGATTGATTTAGTCCCAGAAGACATTCAACCCTTCATAACGACCGAAGATATTGCCGAAATTGATTCAGTCCTCGGCTCGTTCAGCACTTATTACTATCCTGGCGACCGCGGCGATAATATTTGGCTCGCGGCGAACGCTATCTCAAATAAAATCGTTAAACCGTCGTGGACGTTCTCTTTTAACGATACTGTCGGCGAAAGGACTTGGGACGCGGGTTATAAAGTCGCGGGCGTGATTATTAATGGACGACCAGCCGAAGATTACGGCGGAGGCGTCTGTCAAGTCAGTTCGACGCTGTATAATGCCGTTTTGCTCGCCGGACTCACCCCAACTGAACGCACGCCGCATTTTTATCAATCAACTTACGTTGCGCCGGGCAGAGATGCTACCGTTGCTGATGGTTACCTTGATTTTAAGTTCAGAAACGATTTTCCGCACAATGTTTATCTAATCGCGGAGGCTTACGGCTCAACTTTAAGCGTTTACGTTTTGGGAACGAAATCTGACCTAGGCGGCGCGGATATTGCTATCGAACGCGAAGGCTCGGATATGAAACCTTCGATTTATCGCGTCTGGTATAATGGCGGCGAAGTCATCAAAAGCGAATTCCTGCACACTGACGTTTACGAACTGCCTAAACCTAGACAAGATAACGTTTAAATCATTTTTCCCGCTTCGGCGGGATTTTTTTTGCCCATTTTACAAAATCCTGTATATGGGATTTCGTAAATCGAACCTCTAAATCAGCCCTGATTTTTGTACATGCCGAAAAACCCGCATTATCACGCGATACAAAATCCTGTATGTGGGATTTCGTAATTTGAACCTCCAAATCGCCTTCAAAATTGTTTTCAAAGCTTCAAAATCATTTTCAAACCATTTTTTTTTGTTATAATCACTCGCGGAGGTGTTTTTATGAAAAAAATTGCCGTCGCGATGAGTGGAGGCGTTGATAGCTCACTTGCCGCCGCTATTTTGCTCAAAAATCAATTTGAAGTCGTCGGAATTACTATGTTGCTGTCCGATAATCAAAAATCAGTCGCCGATGCTAAAAATGTTTGCGATTTCTTAGGCATAAGTCATTTCGTAGCCGACTTCAGGGAAATTTTCCGAGATAAGGTCGAAAATTACTTCGTCAACGAGTATCTGCGCGGAAAAACGCCTAATCCTTGCGTTCAATGCAATAAATTTATAAAATTCGATGCGCTGTTCGACTTCGCAAACGATTTGGGTGCGGATTTCCTTTCAACAGGTCATTATGCAAGAATTATCTTCGAGGACGGGCGATTCAAACTAAAAAGAGCTGCTCACATTAAAAAAGACCAATCATACGTGCTTTATAACTTGACGGCGGATAAACTTTCGAGGATTATTTTGCCGCTCGGAGATTTTTCTAAGGTTGAGACGAGAAATTTAGCCGAAGAATTAAAATTACCAGTCGCTGATAAGCCTGATAGCCAAGAAATTTGCTTTGTGCCAGACGACGACTATAAAAAATTCATTTTGGAAAGAAATTCTTCGGCGCAAGCGTTGCAAGCGGGCGAAATAGTCGATTTAAGCGGAAAAGTCTTAGGAAATCATAACGGCGTAGCGAATTACACGATTGGACAGCGAAAAGGTTTGGGAATTGCCGCTCCGGAGCCGCTTTACGTCACAAATCTCGACGTTGCCAATAAAAAAGTCGTCGTGGACACGAATGACAAGCTTTTTTCTAAAATTTTGACGGCAATCGGCGTACATTGGATTTACAAGCCGATTTTGCCTAAAGAAATGCAAGCAAAGATTCGCTACGGTTCCAAATTCG
Source organism: Selenomonadaceae bacterium (assembly GCA_017406175.1). GTDB lineage: Bacteria > Bacillota > Negativicutes > Selenomonadales > Selenomonadaceae > Quinella. Next base: position 6,395 of record JAFQZB010000225.1, read on the forward strand.
CCGATTGCAGAGTTTTTGAGGCTGGAAACAGTTTGCGGGTTGAATTTTCGGAGCCGCAACGCGCAATTACGCCTGGTCAGTCGATTGTCTTCTACGACGGCGAAGAAGTTTTAGGCGGAGCAATTATTGATTGATTTAACTGCGGGGAAAAATTTTTCGATAAACTTTCGAGAGAGGTGAGGAAAAATGGCAAACAACGCAAATATAATGATGATAGCTCCGACACAACCGGCGACGCCGCAAAAAAATGTAATATCGCGAGGCACGCAGCCGAGATATAGACAGCCGACGCGGGCGGGCAAAAAAAATTTCAACGCAACGCTCGATAAAGTCAATGCAAAGCTCGACGAGGTCAAACAAAGTCTTCAAGGCTTGCAAACTACGGAAGAAACAGCCGCGCAGGTCGAATCGGACGCAAAAGAAGTAGATACGGAAAAAATTGATACGCAAGCTCAAGGAAAGAGCGAAACTCCGCAGGATGCACCTAAGCAGGACGAAAAAATTTCCTCCGAAGACAAACCGAAGGATATAAAGCCCGTGCAAGAAAAATCGCCTGCGGATATTTCTTTTGTCGAGGAAAAACACGTTGATGACTCCGATAATCAGCCGATGACGTTCCAAACGATGAATGATTCTGCGGATATTTCTTTTGTCGAGGAAAAACCCGTTGAGGAGCCCAAAAATCAGCCAGCGACGTTCCAAACGGGGAATGATTCTGCGGATATTTCTTTTGTGGAAGAAAAACCGGTCGAGGAGCCCGATAATCAGCCGATGACCTTCCAAAGGGTGAATAATTCTGCGGATATTTCTTTTGTGGAAGAAAAACCGGTCGAGGAGCCCGATAATCAGCCGAAGACATTCCAAGCGATGAATTATTTCTTCGGATTGAATTCGGAAGCACTTTTAGCGACGAAACCGATTATCCCTGCTGAAGCCCCAAAAGTTGAAAGCGTCGGGAAAATTTCAACTGAGCCAAACTTAATAACGCTTATTCCGCAAAAGGGCAACGATAACGCGCAATCAATGCTTAACATGTTGGGCGGGTGGCGAGCAATCGAAATTCAACCGACAACGTTTAATCAGCAGGAACAGCCGATTCAACCGTTGACGACTAATCAGCAGGAACAGCCGATTCAACCATTGACGACTAATCAGCAGGAACAGCCGATTCAACCATTGACGACTAATCAGCAGGAACAACC
>JAFQZB010000226.1 GCA_017406175.1 Selenomonadaceae bacterium
CCAATGACGAGACGCCCGCAGAGAGCAACGATGAAATGGAAGAGACAAAGTAAAATTATTTTGGCAGTTGGGACGAACCGGAGTTTGAATATGAGCCGCTCTTCTAAACTTGCTGTCGCGCCTGCAATGGGTGCGTGGATTGAAATAAATGAATGGAAGAGACAAAGTAAATCGACGCCCAAAATCAAAATCGCCCCCCTATCACAGAGGAGCGATTATTTTTTTAGACTGGTACGCGGTTCTCGATTGCCTTAGCGAGTGTCAAGCTATCAGTGCCAGCGAAGTCCGCGCCGACCGCCAGACCTCGTGCGAGCTTTGTGACCTTGACGCCGACGGGATTTAGTAGCCGCGAGATAAAAAGGGAAGTCGCGTCGCCCTCAACTGTCGGCTCAAAGGCGATAATCACTTCCTCAACCTTATCATCGCCCACGCGCTTTATCAGCTCCCGTAATCGAATATCGTTCTGCGAGACGCCCGCCAAAGGTGAGATAAGCCCGCCAGTCACGTGATACTTGCCGCCGAAGGTGCCCGCCCGCTCGATAGCGTCCAAATCTTTGCTGTCCTTGACGACGCAAATAATTTTCCCGTCGCGTTTATCCGAGGCGCAAATGTCGCAGATATTTTTATCGGCGTCAATGGTGCTGAAGCAGACTTCGCAAGCATGAGTATTGAGTTTGACCGACCGAATCGCCGCCGCTAAGTCTTCCACGTCATCGGCTTTCATCGCCGCGATATGATAAGCAAGCCGAGCGGCAGTTTTAGCACCGACGCCCGGCAATTTTGTAAGCGACTCCACAAGAGCCGCCATCGCTTTTGAACTCATTAGAATTTTCCCTTGAAAGTTTATCGGAATAGCAATGCGCTAGCGTTGCGTACGAACGCGGGAACTAAATCCGACTGTATCGACTAGCCCGCCGCGACCATTGGGTCAAGCTTGCAAGCTTGCGCCATCGCTTTTGAACTCATTGGACTTTACGCTTTACCACCGCCGAGAAACTTTCCGATAAGGTCGTTAATGTTTCCTAGGTCGCCGAGCCCGCCCAAGGCATTTCCCGCGAAAGCCGCCATGTTCGAGTTAATCTTTTTCTCAATTTCAGCGTTCGCCGCATTGACCGCGCTGACGACCAAATCTTCTATCGCGCTAACGTCGCCATCCTTGACGAGTTCAGGCGCGATTTTTATTTCCTTAACAACCTTCTCGCCGTCGACCGTAGCACTGACCATGCCGCCGCCAACTTGAGCCGTTGCAGTCTCTTGCTTGAGGCGGGCTTTGTTCTCCTCGAAACTCTTTTGAATCATTTGAGCCTGCCGCATTATCGCGTTCAAATCGAATCCTTGTTGTTGTGCCATTCAAAACATCTCCTTAATCGTTAATCTTCGTGGCGTCGGACGCTTGAACAATATCAATCGCGCTCGCCAAGTTTGTGCGTTCGGGTTCGGGCATATTCCTTAGGACAGGCGGCGGCAAGTTCTTATCGACAACGACGGAAACTTTTATCGCCCGCCCTGCCGTCTGTGCGGCTACCTGCTCGAACTTTTGCTGATTATTCTTGAACAAACCCGCGGCACCTTCGCCCCTAAAACCTAAAGTCATCTCGTTGCCCGTGAAGCCTACGACTGTCGCCTTATCAAATATCCTCGTCAAGGTGTCGTCCTGCTTACTTAACAAACCTAGCGTATCATAAAAAATTTTCCAGCCCTCGTCAAGGTTATCACTCGGCGTCGAAGGAGTTGCAACCCTCTGCGGCATGACGAAGCTTTGAACGGGCGCGGCTAACTTCATCAACGCCATCTCTAAAATAATATCGGGAATGCCGGAGCCGTACATCTCGCCCGCCGCCGCCCGCAACCCGTCAATCATCTTATCGAGTTCAGCGAAGTTCCTATCGTCTGTGCCGAGCATGTCGAATTCAATATCCCGGAGCCGCGTGATTAGTGATTCGTTGATTGCATTAGCCGCCAGCCCCGAACGGAAAGCTTTAGTTATCGCCCGCCCGACTGCAGCTCTGTCCTTTGCTTTGACGGCGGAAATAATTTCGTCTAGGCTCTCGTCGCTGATTAGTCCAAGCGTCTCGTTGACGTTGTCCAAAGTGATTTCCTCGTTAGCCATGGCGTAGCACTGGTCAAGATAAGTCAGAGCGTCGCGCATGGAGCCTTCCGCCAGCCGTGCAATCTTCTTAGCGGCGTCCTCGTGCAACGTCACGTTCAAACGTCCTGCCAACTTCAAAAGGTAAGGCGCGATTGTCTGTTGCGGGATTAGGCGGAAGTTTAGCACTTGGCAACGCGAACGGATTGTCATCGGGACTTTGTTTATCTCGGTCGTCGCCAAAAAAAATGCCACGTTCGGCGGCGGCTCTTCGATTAGCTTTAGGATTGAATTGATTGCCTCTGTAGACAGCATGTGAATTTCGTCGATAATGAAGGTCTTGACGCGTGAACGGAGCGGCGCAAGGTAAGCCGTCGACAAAAGGCGCGTCACGTCCTCGACCGAACGATTGCTTGCCGCGTCGAATTCGACGTTATCGGGCGAGCTGTCGAAGTTTTTGCAAGCGTCGCACTTGTTGCAGGGGATTTCTTTCTTTTCAAGCGGACGATTGGAGCCTTGCGCCTCGTGGACGCGGTCGCAGTTCATTGCCTTAGCCAGAAGTCGCGCCGTAGAAGTTTTGCCCGTGCCACGCGTGCCGACGAGTAAATAGGCGTGGGAGAGTCTGCCGCTCGATACCGCCCGTGCTAAGGCGTTGGATATATGTTCCTGCCCGATTAGGTGCGATAAGGTCTTGGGGCGTCCGCGGGTGTAAAGTGCCTCGTATGCCATAATTCATCCCTCCTTTTTTGGCGATAATGCCTCCAATGTTTTTATCAAGTTAGTCTGCGCGTTCTTCGGGAGCTTTGCAAATGCCGCGAGGAGCCGTCGTTCTTCTGCCGTGAGTTTTTCGGCTTCGGGCTTCTGAATAACTTCGCCGCCGTGATTCGCTCCATATGATTCGACGCTGTATTGAACGAGCATTGAAAGACTAAGCCCTAACTTCGTTGCCTTTTGTTTGTACTCATCGCGCTTGCCCTTCTTTATGCGGATAGCTACCCTGTCATAATTCGCCGCGTTGTACTTTTGCTGTGCTAATTTCTGCGCCTGTGACACTACCATAATGAACGCCCCCTTTAACGCAAAAAAATTTCAGCCGTCAACGCAAGAACCTGACCTCAATCCGAAGCTGCGCTACAATAACCTCGCGTTGCTGCGTATGCCCTGGCGCGATTGTCAGTACAGTTAGTGTTCGGCGAAACCAAGTCCCTGCGTTCACGGCTGAGACTTTCAAACGTTATGGCGGAGAGTGAGGGATTTGAACCCTCGGTACGCTATCAACGTAACACACGATTTCCAGTCGTGCTCCTTAAGCCTCTCGGACAACTCTCCGCAGCAAGGCGCAGTTTACCATTCAATCCCTAAGCTGTCAAGGATTTTTTAATCGACGACCTTCGGCGGGATATATGTTTTGTTAATCGGCACCTCGTCTAAGGGCAAGTCGCCGTCCTCGTCGCTCAAATGTCCGCGTGAACGTCCGATTATCAATTCGTTGTTCTCCTTTGCCCATTCCAATATTTTCCGGTAGAAGTTATAGCGCACGTCCTTAGCTGGCAAAGTCTTTAAGTCTATCGGCTCGCACGACGTGTCTTTATCCAAAGTCGCCCACGTGTCGTCCAAGTCCACGCGTTCAACGACCTGTACAGTCTCATTAGCCAAATCGAACATCAGATAATCCGCACGCCCCGCCAGCCGCTCATAGCCCCTTAGCGAAAGTTTCTTCCAGCGTCGTTTCTGTTTAACGTCTTCAATCTGAATGTTATCGTAAAGGCAAATCGTCGGCACCATCAGCTTATTCAAATCCAGCGTGCCGTCCTCGCGAACCTTATAGCCCGCCTGTTGATGATTGAACCAGTAATTTCCCCGCGGCGTCGACTGCACCCACATATAAATTTCCGTCGGGACTTCGGTTATAACTTCGCCGTCGTCTTCATAAGCCAGAGCCGGACTTGTAAAGAAAATCATCGCCGCCGACACAATCCCTGCGAAAAATTTTTTATGCCTCATGTCGATCACCCTTTCCGCAAAGATTATAGCGAATTCACTTAGCCTTTGCAACGTCGACCCAACCCGCGCCTTTGATATAGCGTTCCAGCTCGTCAAGCTCGAATCGGGCGCAACTCTTATCATTGCCGGCGGCGGGATAAACCACATCGAAACGTTTCAAGGAGGCGTCGAAGTAAATCGGAATGCCCGCGTTGACTGCAAAGGGACACACCCCGCCGACCGCGTGCCCGATTAAAGCTTCCACCTCGTCGACGGGTATCATATGCGGGCGGCAGTTGAATTGCGCCTTGAACTTTTTGTTATCAAGTTTCATGTCGCCCGACATCAGAATCAGCACGGGCTTTTTATCGACGAAAACCGAGATTGTCTTTGCAATCCTGCCGACCTCACAGCCCAGAGCCTCTGCGGCAAGTTCGCTCGTTGCCGTCGACTGTTCAAACTCTAGCACGCGTTCCGGCTCTCCAATCTCCGCGAAATATTTTTTTACCTTTTCGATAGCCAAAATGATTTCCTCCTCAAGAAAAAGTTATCCACACGACCTCAGCCTTGTCGACGAGCGCGGGCATTAGTTCATCAAGATTTTTTATCTCGTCGAAGTGCCAACGGTTTTTCTCGTCGCGGGTGAAGCCAAGCTCAAAAGTCATCTGCCCGATAAGCCGTCCGCGCAATGAATTGTCGCCCTGCACATCAAGGACAATCGTCGCCTCGTCGTCATTAATGCGCGTCTCCTTAATCGTCACGTCGGTCGCCTGCCGAATCTTTTCAAACTCGTTAGCAACGTAAGCCGTCGGATTTTCTTCGGGCGTCGAAGGCTCCGGCATCTTAGCAAAGAAAGACTCTTGCACGCCGTCCAGGAACTTCAAATGCGCTCGCTTATGTTGTGTGTTGTAAGCCGTAATGAACTCGCCGCTGTGTTGGAAGTAGGGGTCATCGGGGTACTTCGTCCGGTACGCCTCGTAATCTTCGGCAAGCTCAAGGGTCGTTGCGTCATAGGTCGTCGAAAAGAATTCGTCCAAGTCCACGCGCTCCGAAAGTTTGCTTGCATCCCGTTCGTCCAATGCAAGTCTTATGTCGTTAAGCGCGGCTTCGGGAGTGTCCTCTTGCCCGCAACCAGTCAAAAAAATCACCGCCGACATAATCAGCGGCGCAAGCAGTTTCAATGTCATGCAATCACCTCAAGTCCGTCAAGAACTCTTCAAAGGGCAAGCCCCAATTCCACGGCAAGTCGAGCGTCTCGGCATGGGCAATGCATTTGGCAACGAAGTCCGCCGCCTTAGCCGTCGCGTCGATTAGATTTTCTCCGTTTAGCCAAGACGCCGCCGCCACCGCAAAGAACGCGTCGCCCGTACCAGACCTATCGCCGCCCAATCGCCGCGAAGTCACGATATTAACTTCGCCACGGTCAAAGATAAAGTTTGCAATGTTCGAGCCGTCGTCAATGTCAAGCGTCACGCCCGTAATCACCACTCGCCCGCCACGAGTCTTAGCCGCAATGTTCGCCGCCATAGTCGCAAGCTCCGAATCACTCACGACGCCTTCGGAAGGATACGCCACGCCCAAAAGCTCACAAGCCTCCGTCAAGTTCGGCGTGACGAGGTCGGCGAACTCCAAAAGCTCTCGTAGCCCCCGGCACATCTCGCGGGTATAGGATTTATAAATCTTGCCGTGGTCGCCCATGACGGGGTCGATTATCACGACGGTGGGAAAACTTTTTATGAAGCGGCGGACGATTGCAATTTGAGCGGCTGAACCTAGAAAGCCAGTAGCTATCGCGTCGAAGGTCAACTGATTCCTCTGCCAGCTGTCAATGTAGCTGTCCATGCGTTCGGTGTAATCGTCCAGGAAGTAATCCTTAAAGCCAGTGTGCACACTCAATAGCGCGGTCGGCAATGGGCAAACTTGAATCTTGAGCGCGGAGATTATCGGCAACTCAACCGTCACGGAACATCGCCCAAAGCCCGTCATGTCATTTATCAGTGCAAGTCTCTTTTGTCTAAGCATGACGTTCAACCAGAATCTTTTTCGCGACCGCCTCGAAGTCCCCGCGCCCATAATTGACGAACGGCACGATAGAAATTCCCCCGCGAACTTTGAAGAGTCCTTCTACCTCCAGATAATGCGGCTCCAAAAGTTTAATCAAGTCGTCGGCAATCGTGTTGATAACGTCTTCATGAAACGTGCCGTGATTCCTAAAGCTCGTCAGGTAAAGTTTAAGGCTCTTGCTCTCGACAAGCTTTTTGTCGGGGACGTAGCGGATTTTAATCGTGGCGTAGTCGGGCTGATGAGTTATCGGGCAAAGGCAAGTGAACTCGTCGCTGGTGAGTGTCACGAAATAGTTTCTGCTGTTGTTATTGGGTATCGCCTCTAGGAATTCGGGCGCGTAGTCGTACTTGTAAGCGGTAACCTTGCCGAGGTTCTTAAGTTCCATTGCGTAATCTCCTTTTAGGCGGCGCGTCTGCCGTCAACAATTTGCGCGTCTGAAAGTCTCTGCAAAACGTCCGAGAGTTTGTAAGTTGCGTCCGCGTCAATCGTTTGCAGTCCGCGCAATTTCATCGGAACTATCATCGGCGGGTTATCGAGGTTGAGCATTTCCCGATTGACAATCTGAGCGGCGGAAGGATAGACGAAACTCAAGCGGGCGTATTCGTTGCCGTCGGTGCCGCGAAGCTTTTGGATAACCAACTTGGACGCAATCGGCACGCGCCATTCAAACGTGCCGGGCAAAGTGTATTCTTCCACGCTTATAGCCGTCAGCACGTTGGAAAGGTTGCTATCGTGCCCGCAAATGAAACTGAACTTGCGACCGGGCGTGTTGAGTTCATCGGAGATGACAGCGAGCATCGGGCTTGCGAAGATTTTTGCGCAAAGCGGGTGGTCGAAGTTGGCGTTAATCGTGAAGGAAGAAATTTTCGCCACGTCGCGCATCTCGGCATCGCTGTAAGAAACTTTCCCGTCGTAATAATCCATAAGCAAAGCATCGGCGGCAAGACCAATTTTGATTGCGGAGCCTTCCGCTTTCCATTCGACAACATCATCGCGGATTTTCATCAAATTAATATCAGCGGGATTGAGTTTTGCACCTGTGAGCCGTTCGACGGTTGAAAATTCTTTGCGTGCGCTGTCAAAAGTTTTTTTCCAGTCGGCTTCGGCGGCAAGTTTTTTCTTTAACGCAGGGTCGGTCGGCGGAAGGAAGACGCGGTCTTTTTGCCCCAAGGCGCGATGATATTCAATAGGAATGTTCGCGATAGGGAATGCGCCCGCCGAAAAATATTTTGCCGTGGCAATCGTCCGCTGATACGAGTTGGCGTAGAAACGAACCTCGCCGACGGAAGGTTGCGCGTTCTTCGGGAAGAGACCTTGCGCCCTGAGCCGTGCCTCGAAGTATTGCCCCATGAGCGTTTCCATTTCTCCTCCGCGCAATGTCAAAAGCCCACGGTCGTCGCCCGCCTTTAGTGAGTTTCGCAGGTTGTGCCGGCTGACCACCACGACTTGTTCAAGCTGATAATCCATGGCGTGCGCGACGGAGAAAAATGTTATCGCGACGACGAAGACTATCACTAACGACAGAAACTTTTTCATGCTAATTCCTCCTTAAAGTCCGAGATTCGGGACGGCGTTAAGAGTCGAGTCCGCGAACGTTTTTTGATAGTAGCCACGGCAGGCAATCATTGCGGCGTTGTCGGTGCAAAGAATTTTCGACGGGTAGAAGAACTCAAGCCCGCGACGTTGGCAAGCCGTGCGCAAAGTCTTTTCCAATGACGAATTCGCCGCCACGCCTCCCGCCAAGACAATCTTATCAAGTTTGAACTCGTTCGCCGCCGCCAATGTCTTATCAGCCAAGGTATCGACGACGGTTTTTTGAAAGCTCGCCGCCACGTCAGCCGCGTTAATCGTCTCGTCCTTCATTTGCGCGGTATTGAGGTAGTTAAGCACAGCCGACTTGAGTCCGCTGAAGCTGAAGTCGTAGCCCGTAACTTTCGGGTGCGGAAAGGTTATGGCGTCGGGGTCGCCGAGCTTAGCTAGCTTATCAATCTCTGGTCCGCCCGGATAAGGCAAGCCCATGACACGTGCAATCTTATCGAACGCCTCGCCCGCCGCGTCGTCGCGACTTTGTCCTAGCAGTTCAAAGCGATTGTAATCCGTCATCTTAATCAGCGCAGTATGTCCGCCCGATACGACCAACGACAAGAACGGCGGCTCCAGTTCAGGTGCGCTTAGGAAGTTCGCGAAGATATGCCCTTCCAAATGATTGACGGCTATTAGCGGGACTTTCAATGCGTAGGCTAATGACTTCGCGGCGGATATTCCCACGAGCAACGCGCCCGCTAGCCCTGGTCCCTTAGTCACGGCGATTTGATTTATGTCGCGAAGGTCGACTCCCGCTTTAGTTATTGCCTCGTCGATAACTGGCATGATGTTGACGATGTGTTTGCGCGAAGCGATTTCTGGTACCACGCCGCCGAACTTCCGATGCAATGGGATTTGGGTCGAGATGACGTTTGATAGTAGCTCACGCCCGCCGCGCAGGACAGCCGCCGCAGTCTCGTCGCAACTCGTTTCAATGCCTAGCGTTAAGGTCTCATTCATTGGCAACCCTCGCAATACAAAAGTTAATCGGGACACCCGCCGCGCTGAACTTGTTCTCGTATTCGGTGCGGATATTATCGGGCGGCTCTTCGGCGTGCAGGTCGTTGGTCACGTCGCGAACCTCAAGCCCCGCCAAAGCGAATTGCTCCAATGAGTAATCGAACAGCCCGCGATTGTCCGTCTTGAAAAAAATTTCTCCGCCGCGCTTTAGAATCTTCTTGTACAGCTCCAAGAACTTTTCGTGCGTCAAGCGTCGTTTGGCGTGTCGTTTCTTTGGCCACGGGTCGCAAAAGTTTATGTAAAGCCTATCGACCTCGTGCTCTGCGAAAAGTTCCGCTATGTTTGCCACGTCGAAGACGATTAAGCGGACATTGCTAAGGTTGTGTTCGCGAACCTTCCGAGCCGCCGCTAAAACGCAAGTCGCCTCGACCTCTAGCCCGATAAAATTTATCTGCGGATTGCGTTCGGCTATCTGCGTTATGAAGTCGCCCTTGCCCGTGCCTAGTTCAATGTAAAGTTCCCGCGTCGAGTCTTTGGTTATCGGTTGAACGTCGCCGACCGTCACAAAGTCTGCGAAAAGCTTTAACTTCTCGTCTGTGTGAGGCTTCTTCCTCAAGCGCAAATGTATTCACTCCTCGTCAAGCCCGATTAGATTTTCTTCACGCATGAACGCCGCCAATTTCTTTATGCCCTTCATGACGGCGCGATAATGTTCAGGCGTCAATGACTGTGAGCCGTCCGATAGTGCCCGCGCCGGATTCGGGTGCACTTCCATCATCAAGCCATCTGCGCCCGCCGCGATTGCCGCAAAAGCCATCGGTTTAACCATGCGCCATTTGCCTGTGCCGTGTGAAGGGTCAACGATTATCGGCAGGTGCGACAGGTGCTTGACCGCCGCGACCGCTGATAAGTCCAGAGTGTTACGCGTGTAAGTCTCATACGTTCTGATTCCTCGTTCGCAAAGCACGACATTGGGATTGCCCGCGTTCATGATGTATTCCGCCGCGTTCAGCCACTCGTCGAGCGTCGCCGCAAGTCCGCGCTTTAACAGGACGGGGCGTTTGCACTTGCCGACCTCTTTAAGCAATCCGAAGTTCTGCATGTTCCTCGCGCCGATTTGGAGCATGTCCGCATACTCGGCAACGGGTGCAATGCCTTCGACCGTCGTGACTTCCGTGACTATCTTTAAGCCGGTGACCTCTCGCGCCTCGGCAAGATACTTTAAGCCCTCGACCTCAAGCCCTTGGAACGAATACGGCGAAGTCCTCGGCTTGAATGCTCCGCCCCGCAAGAATTGTGCGCCGCCGTCCTTGACAATTTGCGCCGCCTTTATGAGTTGTTCGCGGCTCTCGACTGCACACGGTCCCGCCATGACTACGGGAACGCCGCCGCCAATCTTCACGCCGCTAACGTCAATGATACTCGGTTGCGGATGAAATTCACGGCTCGCAAGTTTATAGCTTTTTGAAATGGCAACTGAACTTTCCACGCCCGGCAACGCGTCAATCGCCACGCTTGCCAACTTAGTCTTGTCGCCGATGACGCCTACGATTTTCTGTTGTGCGCCTTCCATTATCTTTGCGTCTAGCCCGACGCTTTTTATCGCCTTGATGACTTCTTCTATGTTCTTTGAAGTCGCCTCTGGATTCATTATGATGACCATGCAAGTTGCCTCCTTAAATCTTGTCTGCCTATGATAGCGAATTAACTTTGGAATGTAAATATCAGCGCGGCATTGACTTTAAGCTTGCTTTTTATTATCCTCAATGCGAGGTGAAAATTTTTGGGCTTGAATATGAAAATCTACCGCGCACTGACCGGCTCGACGATTAGAAATTTCGTCAAGGGCGTCGAAGACTTCTGCGCATCATATCTGCCGACCGTCCACGCAAGGATTTTTTTGCCCGTGAAGGCCGCCGCGAAGTCTGCGCTTTTAAGATTCTCTATGTCTCGCGGAAGAAACTCTGCACAGCCCTTGAACTTCTGGAAGGTCTCGGCGCAAAAAAATTTCTCGCCGCTGGTCAGTATCGTAGTCCCGAATTTTAATCACGCGCCTTTTTTGCGTCAACGCCTCGAAACGATTTACAGCCAATCCTACAGAAACTTTGAAGTGATTCTTCTAGACGACGCATCCACCGACTCAAGCCACGACATCTTGAAAGAGTTTCAAGCTAAGCACGCGGACAACACCCGACTAATCATCAACGATAAAAATTCGGGCGGCGTCTTCAATCAATGGCAGCGGGGCATTGCCGAGGCTCGCGGCGATTTGGTTTGGATTGCCGAAAGCGACGACTTCAGCGCAGAAAATTTTCTCTCGGAGCTGGTGCCCGCCTTCGCCGATGACGCCATTGAGCTTGCCTTCTGTCGCACGGACTTTATCCAAGACGACAAAAAGATTTTCACAACGGAACAATACTTAGCCGACCTGCCCGCGTTCGATTGGACGAAACCTTTTGCAGTGACTGCCGCCGAGTTTGTCGCTCAAGGCTTTGGCATTAAAAACATTATCCCGAACGTAAGCGGCGTCCTCTTCCGCAAGCGTCAAACCTTTCCAGAGCTTTGCATGGGCATGAAGCTTTGCGGCGATTGGGCGTTTTATCTCGACGTGATTAAGGGCGGGTGCGTTTACTATTCGCCCAACGCCACGAACTTTTACCGCGTCCACCAAAACAGCACCTCGCTTAAGATTCAGAAGGAGCCGCGTTACTTTGAAGAGCACGCACGCATTGCCGAGTTCGTCGCTGAAAATTATCTTGTGCCCGCCGAAGTCCACGAGGCGCACTTCAACAAACTTGAGGAGCATTTCTTCGGCTACTACGGTGGCAAGGATATAGACGAGCTTGAAAGTCTCTTCGACGTGGAAAAGATTCTTAGCATCAAACGCAAGCCAAATATCTTAATGGGCGTCTTCTCGATGAGCATTGGCGGCGGCGAGACCTTCCCGCTGTTTCTTGCCAATGAACTAAGTCGCAGAGGATTTGCCGTGACGGTTCTTGATTTCCAAATGGCGGAAGACTTGCCCGACGTGCGAAGGAAACTCAACGCAACGATTCCGCTTATCAGGCTCAACGAGACGGGCGGGCTTGCCGAGGTAGTCGCGCAGTTCAAGATTGATTTGATTCACACGCACCACGGAGCAACGGACTCGGCAACAAGCTACGTCGTCGAGAGCAATCCAGGCTTGCGGCATATCGTCACCCTTCACGGCATGTACGAGGCGACCGACGCCGATTACCTCAAAGAGATTCTAGCGCGTGTAAAAAAATCTGTAAGCGTGTTCGTCTACATTGCCGAGAAAAATTTGACGCCGTTTAAGCAGAACGACTTCGGGCGCGAGGAGATTTTTTGTAAGATTGGCAACGGCTTAGAACGTTCGCCGATTGTGCCCGTGCCGCGTGCCGAGCTTGCCATACCAAAAAAATCTTTCGTGGCGTGCGTTGTGAGCCGTGCCATTCCGCAAAAGGGTTGGACGGCTGCGATTGAGGCTGTTAAGCTTGCCAACAAGTCTGGCGGGCGTCGTATTGATTTGATTTTGGTTGGCGCGGGCGAGATGTATGACAAGCTCAAAGGTCGCGTGCCAGAGTTCGTGCACCTCGTCGGTTTTAAAAGCAATGTGCGCGATTACTTGGCGGCGGCTGATGTCGGGTTGTTGCCCAGCGAGTACACGGGCGAGAGTTTTCCGCTCCTTATAATCGACAGCTTCTTTGCGGGGCGTCCAGTCGTCAGCTCGAATCTCGGCGAGGTCCCCGCGATGATTGGCGAGGCGGGCATTGTCTTTGATTTGGTCAATGGCAAAGTTCCAGTCGCCGAGCTTGCCAAAATCCTGCGGACGCTTGCCGATAACCCCGACGCTTACGAGAGGATAAAAAGCCGCGTCGCCGAGTCTGCCGAAAAATTTTCCCTTGAACGCGTCGCGGAGAAATATATTGCGGTCTATGAGGATAAGTACCAATGAATTAGTCCCGAAGAACGCAAACAGCTTAACGGGACGCTTGCCCACGTAAAAGGGCTTTTTTGTTTGTCGACGACGCGGGCGGTAATGCCGCTTTTAAAATCTTCTTTGAGGTGAGACAATGAACTTGGACGGCTTCTCGATGCGTCCGCTGACTGTGGAGCTTGAAAGACTTCTGGTCGGCGGGCGCGTGGATAAAATCACTCAGCAGAATAAAGCGAACCTAACAATCACGATACGACAGCCGGGGCGGACTCTCTTGCTTAGGCTCTCGACTGCGCCGCAAAATCCCTCGGTGCATGTGCTTACCAAAGCCCCCGAAAACCTTCCGGAGCCGCCGACGTTTTGCATGGTGCTAAGGAAGAACCTAGAGGGCGGCAGAGTCGCGGCGATTCGTCAACACGAACTCGACAGAATCATTTTCCTAGACGTGGACGCAATCGGGGCTGGTGGAAGAATTCAAACCTTCACATTGGCGGCGGAACTCATCGGCAAGTACAGCAATTTAATTCTCGTCTGCGACGGCGTGATTGTCGACGCGCTAAAGAAAATCGGCACGAACTCCAGCCGCGTGCGAACTGTCCTGCCGAATCAGATTTATCAGCTACCGCCCGCGCAAGGCAAGTTAGACATCTTCGCCGCGGACGTGGAAGAAATTTTAGCTCGCGTCAAGGCGGAGGACTTGCGACTTGATAAGGCAATCATGAACGCCTGCCAAGGCTTTGGACCTCAGAGCGTCCGCGAGACGATTTACCTTGCGGGCTTTCCCAACGACATTAAGACTTCCGCGCTTGATGCTAAGGACTTCGACAGCCTCCGAGACGCCTTTATTGACATCAGAGACGCCGCCAAGAATCCGACGCCTTGCATGATTACGGACGCGGGCAAAGTTCTTGCTATTTCCGCCGTCAAGCTTAGTCATCTGCGCGGAGCCGTTCGGACGTTTGAAACTTTATCGGAACTCTTGGAGACTGCCGACGACCTGGCGGGGAGCTACGTGCCGCCTGACAAGGAAAGCTTTACTAAACTTGTGGGCAATGAACTGCGGCGGGCGACGAATAAAATTTCCGTGCTAACTGAGGAACTTGCCGCCGCCGAGAATGCTGACGATTGGAGGGTTCGCGCTGATAACCTGTCGACCTATCGTTACCAGTTCAAAGACCACGCCGACGACTTAATCACAGTCGACAACATCTACGACGGGCAAAAACTTTCTATCAGCCTCGACCGCCGCCTGACGATTGCCGCCAACGTTCAAGCCTTCTACAAGAAATATGACAAGCTCAAGCGTTCGACGAAATTTATCACCGAGCAGATTGACCTTTGCCGCAAAGAGATTGTTTACTTGGAAAGCGTTGCTCACTCATTAACGGCTTGCACGACGCTGGCTGACATCGACGAGATACGCACGGAGCTAATCGCGGGCGGCTACCTTAAAGAGGTTCGCAAGAAATCTTCCCTAAGCAAGAAGTCCTCGCCGTTCAAGTTCACGGCTCCCGACGGCACGGAAATTTTTATCGGCAAGAACAACGCGCAGAACGACCGCTTGACCTTCAAGCTAGCCGCGCCCGACGACCTGTGGCTACACACCAAAGACATCACCGGTTCGCATGTCATCGTTCGTTCAAGCCGAGTCAGCGACGAAACCTTACAGTTTGCCGCAGAACTCGCCGCGCATTTCTCTAAGGCTCGTGGTTCGTCGAAAGTCCCCGTCGATTACGTTCAATGCAAGTTCGTCAAGAAACCGTCGGGGGCTAAGCCGGGCTTTGTCGTCTTCACGAATCAGCGAACGCTTTACGTCACGCCCTCGACCGCCTTGGAAAAAATTTTGGCTACCGCGCAGGATTGATTGATTAGGGCGCGAAGTCTTTAAGCCGAGGTGAGCAAGATGAAGCGTCCGTGTATTGCGTTTAAGCTGAACTATTGCAACGGCGGCTCAAGCTCTGAACGCGTTGGCTTTTGCGGCACTTGCCAAGATAATATCAGATGGTTCAATTCCTACGAAAACAAAGCCCGCGACCTCTGGTGTCGTCACCCGAACTGCGCTTGCCGAAGATATTACGAGGAGAATTCTTTTCCCGAAGAGTTTATCTGCAATGAGTGCACGGCGTTGCGAGATTGGAAATTCAGCGTTGGCAATGACAAGCCGCAGAGGATTCGACACGCTAAGGAGAATCATCTATGCTTGCTGACGACGGTGCGCCCGAATATGCCAGAGTATGACCGCGTGGTTTTTGCGTTGTTCATCATCGAAAAGATTTTCCGTGGCGACGACGAACACGCAGGTTGCGTTGAGGCTGATAAGCATTGGCGGCTGGAGTTTCGCCCGCGTGAAGTTCATCTTATGAATTTTTGGAGCATCTATCCGGATTCGTCTAAGTCGTTCGGCGGGCTGTTCAGATACTTTGACGACGCGACGGCGATTAAGTTTCTGGAGCAGGCTGTCGAAGTCAAACGCGGCACGCCCGAAGAAGATTTTGCTAAAGAGTTTTTCAAGCAGTACCCATATAAATAATTTTTGCAAAGGAGAGAGCTTTATGAAGTCTGAATTCACGCTCAAGCTTGAGCGGTGCAAGGGCTGTGGGATTTGCGTAGCGTTTTGTCCGAAGCAGGTTTTAGCCTTGGATACGCTCGGCAAAGTCTACGTCGCGCACCACGAGAACTGCATAGCTTGCGGGCAATGTGAGCTTCGTTGCCTCGATTATGCAATCTTCATGGACAAAGTTAAAAAGGAGGCGGCGAAATGAGCGCACGTTTAATGCAAGGCAATGAGGCAATCGCTGAAGGCGCACTGGCGGCGGGCGTGCGATTCTTTGGCGGCTATCCGATAACGCCTTCAACCGAGATTGCCGAAAGTTTGGCTAAACTCCTGCCTAATGTCGGCGGCACGTTCGTCCAAATGGAAGACGAGATTGCAAGTATGGGAGTCGTGCTCGGCGCGTCTTTGGCTGGCAAAAAAGTTTTAACGGCGTCATCGGGTCCTGGCATAAGTCTCAAGCAGGAGTTAATCGGTTATGCCTCCGCCGCCGAAATTCCCGCCGTCATCGTCAACGTTCAGCGCGTCGGACCTTCGACGGGACAACCCACCGCACCCAGTCAAGGCGACGTCATGCAAGCTCGTTGGGGCACGCACGGCGACCATTCGATTATCGTCTTGAGTCCGTGGAGCGTTCGTGAGGCATTCGACGTGACTGTTAAGGCTGTCAACTATGCTGAACGATTCCGCACGCCCGTTATCCTGTTGACTGATGAGATTGTTGGACACCTGCGCGAGAACGTCGAATTGCCCGCCGAGGTCGAAGTTTATCCGCGACGCACTCCGAAGACTTCCCGCGCCGAAGGTTATGAGCCATACGCGCCCGATGATGATTTGGTTCCGAACGTTGCGAACTTCGGCGAAGGCTATCGAATTCATGTAACTGGCTTGATTCACGACGAAACCGGCTTCCCCAGCGGCAGTCCCAAAGTCACTCGCGAGGCGATTAAGCGCATGAACGATAAGATTGCCCGCGCCGAAGATATTATCGAAGTTCATCAGGAGTTCATGGACGACGCAGACTTTGCAGTTATTAGCTTCGGCGGCACGGCTCGCACAGCTTATGAGGCAGTCCTCAACGTTCGCAAACGCGGACACAAGGTCGGCTTCGTCAGGCTGATTACAATTTTCCCGTTCGCCGATAAAGTTATCCGTGAGATTGCTGGCAAGGTCAAAGGTCTGGTCGTCGCGGAGTTAAACTTTGGTCAGCTCGTCAACGAAGTCGAACGCGCCGTAGCTGGTCAATGCCCCGTCAAGCTCTGCGCCAAATACGACATGACGATTTTTGAGCCGGAAGAGATTGAAGCGTCGATTGATGAACTTATCGCGGAGGTGAACGGCAATGATTGAACGCAGCTACGAAAAATTTTTCAGACGGAATCGCCTGCCGCATTTATGGTGCCCTGGTTGCGGCAATGGAATCGTCATGAAGGCGATTGTTCAGGCGATAGAAAAGAACCCGTCCTTCACGCAAGATAATACGGTTATAGTCAGCGGCATCGGTTGCAGTTCGCGGGCTTCGGGTTACATGGACTTCGACACGCTCCACACGGCTCACGGTCGGGCAATTCCATTCGCGACGGGCGTCAAGCTTGCGCGTCCTGAACTCAACGTCATAGTCATCACGGGCGACGGCGACTGCACGGCGATTGGCGGCAATCATTTTATCCACGGCTGCCGGCGCAATGTCGATTTAACGGTTATCCTGTTCAACAACAATATCTACGGCATGACGGGCGGGCAAGCCTCGCCGATGACGCCGCTTGGCAAGAAGGCGACGACTGCTCCTTATGGCTCGGTTGATAGACCCTTCGACGCGTGCAAACTCGCGGAGGCGGCGGGTTCTACTTACGTTGCCCGCTCGACGGCTTTCCACGTTCAACACCTCGTCAAGACGATTGAGGACGGTTTAAACAATCGCGGTTTTTCGTTTATCGAAGCTCTGGTTCAATGCCCGACGGCTTACGGCAGACGCAACAAGATGGGCGACCCTGCTAAGATGATGGCTTGGATGCGTGATAACGCCGTCATGAAGACTGCTTGGGATAAATTGCCCGATGATAAACGCGTCGGCGACAAGTTCCCGATTGGTTTGTTCTATAAAGCGGAGGCGGAGCCTTACGACGTAGCTTATACACACGTAAGAGACCTCGCAGGAGGTGGCAAGCAATGAGGAAACAACTTAGATTGTCTGGTAGCGGCGGGCAAGGCGTCATCACTGCGGCGATTATCTTAGCGGAGGCGGCAGTCTCCGAAGGCAAGCAAGCCGTTCAATCGCAAAGCTATGGTCCTGAGGCTCGCGGTGGCGCGTCCAAGTCCGAAGTCATCATCGACGACGAAAGGATTTATCATCCGCACGTTAAGACGCCCGATTTTGTCTTGGCAATGACGCAGAAGGCGGCGGATAAATACTTCCACGACCTAAACCCCGAAGGCGTTTTGATTCTCGACGATGATTTAGTTCCTACTTCGCCCGACTTCAAAAATATTATCCGCGTGCCGATAACCAAACTGGCTGTCGAAAAGCTCGGCAAAGCATTGTTCGCCAATATCGTCGCGCTCGGCGTGATTGTCAAAGTCACAAAGCTCGTTGACTTCGAGACGATAAAAAAATCCGTGGCGACTCGCGTGCCGCCTCACACCGTCGAACAGAACATGACAGCCTTGCAACTGGGCTTCGACGCCGTGTAAAACTTCCTAAGCAACAAAAAAGCCCGTCTCATTGAGATGGGCTTTTTATAACGTTTGCGCCCTTCAGCGCGGAGTTTTTTTGTTTCAAGCTTTGCGCCCCGATGCTTTGCCGCCGTCGGTGGATTCTTTCTTATGCGCTGTGCCTTGCTTTATCTTGTCGCCGAGTTTCTTGACGCCGCCTTGAGAGCTATCTTCTTCCTTCAGCTCGCGTGCCAGATTCTTCAATTTGCCTGCGATATTCGGTTTTGCCATGCTAATCACCTCGCGGGCACTGTAGCAAATTTTTATCATACCGTCAAGCTTGACGCACTCGCCCGCATAAAATAAAATTTCGGCAAAAAGGAGAGAGCTTATGCAAGAACACGAACACCAATTAGCAGACGGCACGACAATCCGACACAGCCACACGCACACGCAAACCAAAGCAGTCTTAAATCGTATGGCGCGGCTCATTGGGCACCTTGAATCGACGAAACGCATGATTGAGGACGGAAGAGACTGTTCCGAAGTTTTGATTCAGCTGTCAGCCGTCGACGCCGCGATTAAAGCTGTCGGGCGAATCATCTTGAAGGATCACATTGAGCATTGCATCGTTGATGCCGTGAAGACTGGCGACACCGCCGAGATTGAACGCCTGAATAAAGCTATAGAACAATTCATCCGCTAAGCTTTAAGTTGCCAAAAAATTTTTTCGATATATAGGCAAACAAGGAAGGTAAAACTGCAAGGACGCAACTAAATCAGGTGGTGAAAGTCATGATTGTAAACAACGTGAATTCGTCCTCGAATTATTATTCAAACGTGGCGGCGGCAAGATACGCAAACCCTGCAAGCTACGTTCGCGGCGTGCAAAAGTCCGATGCGTTCACTCCGTCCAAAGAGGCGCAAAGCTTTAGCGATTTGCTTAACAAGCTAAAGAATGAATCCGAAGTCCGCGAAGATAAAGTTAATCGGCTTCAACAAGAAATTTCTTCGGGGCAATACTTCATCTCGGCGGATAAGCTTGCGGCAAGTCTTCTGATGAATCGTTTTTGAGGCGGCGGACATGTGGCAAAATTTGATTGAAACGCTCGATAAGCTCGGCGAAGTTTACGACAACTGGGCGACGCTCGGAGAAAAGAAACGCACGGCACTGGTCGCTATCGACATGAAGGAGCTTTCCAATCTCCTAGACGCTGAACAGCTCCTCGCGGCGAAGATTCAAAAACTAGAGCAAAGGCGCGTAGAAATTCTAAAGAACTTGTCTAAGTCGGATAAGACGCTGAACGAGACGACCTCGGCTAAGGATTTTTATCGTAAGGCTCCGACGCTTGCCGCTCAAAAGAAGTTGCTTCAACTGCACGAACGCCTAAGCAAGAACGTTGACAAGGCTTTGACAATCCGCAACAACAATCAAGTTCTGGCGCAATGTGCATTAGATGCCGTGCAAGGTCAGCTAAACAGATTGAGCGGGGCGGCAGTCGAACCGACTTATTCCGGCAAGGGCGTGGGCGTCGTCACTCATCAGAAGAATTTCGACTTCAAGGCTTGAGGGTTTGGCTATGGACGAGACGATTAAAATTTTACGTGAACAAGCGGTACTATGTGCTCACTTGCCAGAGCTGTTCGACGAGCTGATAAAAATCATAGAGAGCAATTCGCCCGACGTGCAAGAGTCCGTTAGCAAAATCGAAACGACGGTACGCGACCTATCAAAGAACGAGCAGAAGGCGCAGGACTTCTTAAAGCGTGTCGGGGCTTCGTCTTTTGCGGAATACATTGCCGCTCAGGATAAAGGAATCAAACGCGACGTGGCAGATAAACTTCTAATCAAGACAGCCGACGCGCAGGCGCAACTTAAAAATCGTTCGGCGAAGCTCAAGTTACTTTTGCGGAAGGGTCAAGACTACGTCGCTTTTAATCTGAACATATTGGCAAGGACTTCAGCAAGCGACACTTACGGCTCAGAGGCTCAAACGGACTCACGGCGGACGCGGCGCATGTTTGAGGCTAACATCTAAGGAAAGGAAAGAAGGGATAAGGATATGCGAGCAACATTTTCAGGATTAAATACGATGGTGCGCGGCATTATGGCTAATCAGCTGTCGTTGGACACCACCGGACACAATATAACTAACGCGGGCACGGAAGGTTATTCCCGTCAGACAGTCACCTTGGCGACGACTTATAGCGAGGAACGCGGCGGCTTGCATGGCGGCGTTCGGGTCGGTACGGGCGTTGATGCTTTGGCAGTCGAACGCGCACGCAATGTCTACGCTGACATTCAGTATCGCAACGAAAATCCTTCACAAAAGTATTACGAGACGATGGCGGTCAATTATGACAAGCTAGAAACGATTTTCGATGACAGTCAGAACTTAGGCATTGAGGCGGCGTTGAATAAATTCTATCAGTCATGGGTTGACCTCTCAACTAACGCTTCCAACGCCTCTTCCCGAACTCATGTTATTGAGCAAGGCAGAAACTTAAGCGACCTCTTGCAGACGGCGACGGCTGAACTTCAAGAACAGATTCGCTCCGAATATGAAGACCTCAAATCCGAGATTAAGCAAGTCGATGATATTCTGGAAGAAATCGTTCTCTTCAACAAGCAAATATCCGCGCAGGAAGTCACAGGCGCGACGGCTAACGACCTGCGCGACAGGCGGGACTTGCTCGTTGACCAGCTGTCCAATTATATGAACGTCTCCTTCTCGGAAAATGCAAACGGGACTTATCAGATTAATTCGGGCGGCGTCACTTTAATTAACGGACCTACAAGGGCGCATCTCGTGATAAGCGACGGCGTTTCTTCCAGCGCGTATGGCACCGACTACGGCATTACCGACTACAACATTAAACTCAAGGAAAGCAACTTAGTCTTCACGCCGCAGAACGGTATCCTCAAGGCTCGCTTCGATTCTATTGCCGAGGATAAGGCTTATATCGACAAAATGGCAGACATTGCAAGCTTTATGCTAACCGCCTTTAACGAACAGCACCAGCAAGGTTGGGACATTGACGGGCATTATAAATTCGTAGACGAGAACGGCGATGATGTTACCGTTGCTGACGAGTCCACATTAACGGCGGTCGAATACATGAAATCCGACGGGACATATCTAACCGATACGGAAGCGGCGACCGTGACTTTGACTGGCGGCAAATACTATCTGGGCACGGACGAGGTCACCAAGCTCAACGGCGACACAATCTATCGGACTTCCGGCGGCGACATTATAAAGAAGGTTCCCGACACGATTAATTTCTACGGGCAAGGTAGCATAGACTATCAGTACCGCTACGATTCTGACTTCAACAAAAATTATCTCTACAAAGACGATGCTAGCCTTCCCGATGACGAGAAACTTTTAAGCGGCGTGAAGATTATCGCCGAGCTAGAAGTCAATGCAAAGTTCGCTGAAGTTCGCGGCGACCGTTACATTGCCACAGCGACCAGTTACGATGTCATAGAGACGCAAGACGCCAACTTAAATATCCAGCGTCAATACCTCAACAAGGAATGGGGCAACCGCACCGGCGACGGCACCAACGCTGTTTATCTTAGCGAACTCTTCAACATTTCGCAGGAGACTATCATAAGCGACGGCAAACCCAACGCGCTCATTTCCCAAAAGATGATTCTTCGCGACCTGGACGGCAACCCCATCGACGCCGAAGGAGATACCGTAACCAGTTCAAGCGATTACGTTTACTCAACGGCGATGTCTACGCTCAGCGTTAATTCGTTCTATCAAAAATCCATGTCGACTTTGGGCATTGACGCCTACTCAACTGACGTGAATTATGACGGAATGCAGGCTATCATGACGCAGGTTACGAATTGGCGCGACTCAACTTCCGGCGTCGATTGGAACGAAGAGCTAACCAACATGATTAAATTCCAAAAAGGTTTTGCGTCCTGCTCGCGTTGCCTAAATGCTATGGACGAATGCTTAGATAGGCTCGTCAATTCAACGGGCGTCGTCGGCAGGTAATTAGGAACTAAGACTAAGGAGGGATTCTTATGGGCGTGCGAATCGGCAGTATGCATTTCATGTACAACTATCAAAACTCGCTCAATAAGGCTTATCAGCAACAAGGTAAACTTTTTGAGCAGGCGGACGGCTCGTCACTGCACCGCGCCAGCGATAACCCGATGAATTATTCCAAGCTCCTGCGTTACAACGTAAGCGATAACGAAAACACGCAGTATCGCGAGAACATAAAAACGGCTTCTTCGTGGATGAAAAATTCCGATGACGTGATGATTCATATGACGGAAATGATGCAGACGTTAAAAGAAAAATCCGTCCAGGCGGCAAACTCCGATAAAGCAGAAGATGATTTCGCCGCAATCTACAAAGAAATGTTCGCGCACATGCAAGAGATTGTTTCCGTATCGAACACTCAAATCGGCGACAGATATTTATTCGCGGGGCAGAAAGACTTGACTAAACCCTTTGAAATGTCCCTTGAAACTTACGACCGCGGGCAACCTAAAAATCTCGACGTGTCACAATCGGCATTCTTCAAAGGCACCGACTCCGACTACAACACCGAACTTTTCCAAATGCTCACGGTGACTGACGACGCGGGCAATAATTACTACCTAGACACGGAGAACTTCAACCTTTACACGCAGGAATTCATGGACAGCGGCTATAAAGAAGTTATCGCGCACGGCTACACGACCATTGACGCGGCGGAGGCTTCGACTGATACTGACGTTCAAGCACTCCTCAAGGCAGGCACGGCAGGTACCGCCGACGCCTTCCAAGTTGCCGATTACTTCACCAATCAAGGCTTGCTTAAGGACGAGACAAACAACTCGATAACTATCAACGGCACGGAGTACACGTTCAAGACGGTTAAGCAGAATATCGTTACTTACAACGGCGATAACAATCTTATTTCGATGGTTAAGCTAAACGGCGCGACCGACCCCAACGCAGATACCGTCAATTCGACGGGCGCGACTATGTTTGGCAGAGATATTTTCGACAACGCCAATTCTGGTAACGAGGCTTCGGGAACGGCGATGCTTAACGAGTTGTTCTCCGTTTGTGCCAAAGTCAATGATTCCGACCTTCACTGGATGTCCTCCGACGGCGTGACGGTTGCTGACGTTGCCCATTCAACTATGCTCGTTCAAGAGACAAAAATCGGCGCACGTCAACAGCTTTATAACAACGTAGAGACCATGCTTGAAAGACAAGCCGACAACATCACCGAAGACATAACCAACGTAAGCGGCGCGGACATTGCCCAGCTTGCAACTAAGCTCATGCAACAGACTGCCCTTTACAACTTGTCCTTGTCCTTGGGCGGCAGAATCCTTCCGCAGTCACTGGCCGATTATCTCTAATCTTTGAAAGCTAAATAAACCTAACCTGCAGGCGTCAACGAGGCTTTTCGTTGTCGTCTATTGCTGTTTTCGGGATTTTTATTCTCGGCAAAAATTTCGACGACAGGCAGGAAAATTTATTGAAAGGAGGGAATAGTCATGATGATGGTAAGGTTAAACACTCGACACGAGTTGCCGCAAATAGCAATGAGGACAACCCAAGGGCGACTAGACGAATCGGGAATAATTCAGCCGCAATCTCAAGGCAGGAATCAACAAGCTCGCTCAAATAAAACCGTAACGCAACCGGGCTTGAGTCTTGATAGCTACCAAAGCCGAAAGTCCTACGGCTTCAGGAATATGACCGATTTCACTGCCGAACGCGGGCAACGAGGTATCTCGGATGCACAAGCCGCAACCAGTCGACACGCGCAAGAAGGCTGGTCAAGGGCGACTAACGGAGCTAGGCGCGGCGATGATGTCGTTCAAGGTATCAAAGCCGATGTCTTCTCCGATTATCAGGCACGACCAGTTTTCACAACTAACGCCATACCAGATCCTCAAATGCAGGGCTATCAGAGCGAAGTTGTCGGCGAACCAGATTTAGGTGATGTTACTGTCGATATTCAAACTGAGCCAAACGCGAGGATTCATTACACGCCAGGCAGTGTGGATACTTACCTTCAAAACGAGGGCTTCATCCGTCACTGGGTGTCAGTGGATAATTACGACATCTACGCCTAGCCGAGAAAAAATTTTCATTCTGTCAGGGGAATTTAAAAGGAGGAAAGTTATATGCTTAAAGTTTACACCAGCAGATTTGGTGAGATTGAGGTTGACGAGGCAAAGATTGTTCATTTCAAGGACGGCATCCCCGCGTTCGAGGACGAGCATGAGTTTGTTATCCTTCCTTACGAAGAGGAAAGTCCATATTACTTCATGCAGTCGCTCAAATCGCCGGATTTAGCTTTCTTGCTGACAATTCCTTTCCTTTTCTTCAACGACTATTCGTTTGAGATTGACGACGAGACGATTAAGGAACTCGACATTAAGAATCAAGATGACGTGTTCTATTACTCGATGATTACAATCCCGAACGGCTCCGTCCGCTACATGACCGCCAACCTTTTGGCTCCAATCGTCATCAACGGCGAAAACATGAAGGCAAAGCAAGTCGTTTTGGAAAAGAGCAACTACACGACCAAGCACCGCCTCTTCCCCGAATCAGCTAAAAAGGAGGGGTGATTAAATGCTTGTCTTGACGAGGAAGCCTCGTCAGCAAATAATGATTGGCGACAACATTGTTATAAACGTCGTGGAAGTGCAGGGCGAAAACGTGCGTATTGCGATTGATGCGCCGCGGGAAATCAAAATCTATCGTGGCGAAATCTATCGTGCTATACAAGAGGAAAATCAAAAGGCGGCTCAAAAACTCGACGTCGATTTACACGGCGCACTGCCGCTTAAAGGGAATTAATTACAAAGGAGTGTTTTATCATGGTAGGGAAACTGAATGAAATGGTAACGGCGGCGGTCGTTGTAGACTCGGCTCCCAATACGAAACCCGTCGGTGAGCAGGACTTCGCGCAGATTAAACCCATAGCCCCGCAATCTATCACCTCGAAACCTGCGGACAGGATCCTCACGCCGGCGGAAAAAGAAGAGCAGAAGCAGGAAGCTCGCCTGCAGCCCGGCACGATGTCGGAGGAAGCTGTCAGCCAAATGACGGAGACCTTCAACGAGCTCATGGACAAAATCAACTGCGACGTCGAGTTCAACTACAACAGGAAAGCTAACATGCTCAATGTCAAGATGATCGACAAGGAAAGCGGCGAAGTCATCAAAGAATTCCCGCCCGAAGAGATGATTGAGAACATGATTAAGGCTAAGGATTGGCTGGGCGCGTTCATTGACAGGGCAGTTTAAAAGGACGCCCTTCTAAGGAGGGATTACCATGGGTGTCAATGGAATTTACGGCTTGTCGGGTTCGGGCATGGACATCGAGTCGATGGTTAAAGTCGGCATGATGAGCAAGCAGAACGAATACGACAAGATGGCACAGAAATTTACTAAGAACGAGTGGATGAAGGCTGACTACCTCGAACTCAACAGCAAAATCACTACGTTCAATGCGTCGACGCTCTCGCAATACAAAATGTCGAACACCATGAACGCCAAGAGCGCGGAAAGCTCCGATTCGGCAGTTAAGGTTACGGCGAACTCCACCGCAACGCTTATGGCGCACAAAGTCGAAGTTCAATCACTCAGCTCCAACGCTTACCTTATTAGCACAGGCGATATAACGCGCTACAATGGTAGTGGTAGTGTGGACGCCAATAGCACGAGCGTCGAACTCAAAAACATACTCTTTAGGAGTCTTTCTATAGACGAAGACACCAAAGAAGCTAAGTATGAGGTAATGCATAAGGAGGACGGTTCTAATCCGATTGGTTATTCTTATGCTGACTTGACTGACGCCAATAAAAACAAAGCGATAAGTTTCTTTATAAGCGACGGTGTCACCAAAGAGAAAAATGCTGACGGAACCGAGAGCACGGACTTGAAAAAGGTCGAAATCTCTTTTACTTTCGAGGAGATAAACGACGGAGCGACATTAAACGATTTGGCTTCCAAGATTAACGCCGCAGGTCTCAACATCAGAGCTTCTTTCGATGCCGTCAACGATAGCTTTTCCTTTTACAACACGACAGGCGGCGCAAAGAACAAAATCTCAATAACCGTTGGAGATGATTCTTATTCTGGTGCTGGTTCCGCAAATGTTTCTTACGCTGGCACGGTCGCAACGAGATTTCTTAACTCATTGAAACTCTATCAATCCAAAGACGGTGAACTTTACGACCCGGCAACGCTGATTGATACAGATAACACCGTTACGGATAAAACTAAAGACGCTGGCGGCAGTGCAATGACATTCAGTAGTAGCAATAAGACTGCCGAGGCTCGTGGCGAAAACGGCGTAATGAAAATCGACGGCGTTGTCTATGACGGCATCACGGACAATAAAAAGACTGTCGGCGGCATAACCTACACCGCGCTAAACAAGACCGAAGCCAATCGCCCCGCAACCGTTTCCGTTTCGCAGGACACCGACGCGATTATCGACAAGGTTAAAAGTTTCGTCACCGATTACAACAAGCTCCTCGCCGACCTCTACGCGAAGTACGACGAGAAACCCAATTCCGATTACAAGCCGCTCACCCAGTCTCAAAAAGACCAAATGAAGGACGAGCAGATTGAGAAATGGGAAGAGAAAGCTAAGGCGGGTCTCCTCTATCATGACCAAACGCTCGGCAAGATTATCCAGAACATGCGCGACGCGGTTTCCGAAACTGTCGACGGCCTCAACAGCAAATACAATTCGATTTTCAGCTTGGGCGTTTCGACGACGGGGCTTAAAGGTCAGTTGGTTCTCGACGAGGACAAACTCAAAAAGGCACTCGCTGAAGACCCCGACGCTGTCTACAATGTTTTTGCTAAACTTGAAAGCACTTCCACCGACAATGGAAGCGCGGTTTATAAAACACAAAAGGATACGAACGGCAACGTCATCAAAATCACGAATGAATCAAACGGCAACGGTATTGCCCAACGTCTCGGCGATATTTTCGTCAGCGCGAACAAGCTTATCAAAGAACGCGCAGGCTCCTCTTCAGACATCACCGAAGACAGCGATTTAAATAATCTCTTGCGCAACCTGCAGACCAAGATGAGCAACTTTAAAAAGCTAATGTCTTCATTCGAGGACGCGCTTTATAAAAAGTATGACGCAATGGAGTCTACACTTGCTAAGCTCGGTACGCAACTTAACTACATTATGGGTAGCACGGGACAATAAGGCGTTTGAATTTCTAACAGAAGGAGTTGATGTGATATATGGTGAACGCGGCAGAGGCTTACAGGCAACAGAGAATCTTGAATGCGCCGCCGGAACATTTAACGCTTATGCTTTATAACGGCTGCTTGAAGTTCATCGACGACGGCAGAACGGCTCTCGAACAGAAAAACTACGAAGAAGCTAACAACATGTTGCAGAGGGCGCAAAGGATTATCTCCGAATTCCGCTTGACTTTGAACTTTGATTACGAAATCTCTCATCAGTTGCTCCCGCTTTACAATTACGTTTACGACCGTCTAGTTGAGGGGAACATCAAAAGCGACTTGGCGCAGATTGACGAGGCGAAGGGAATCATTACCGAGTTGCGCGACGCTTGGTTCCAGGCAATGAAGACGGCACGAATCGAACGCGGCGAGGGCACGGGCGGCAAAGGCTATGCTTAAGGCAGACGAGCCTAAAGTTTCCGAACCCGTCGACAAGGAAGAAGTCCTAAAGCAAGTTCGGATTCTTTGGCAGAAATATTTTTCACTGACTAAGGAGCTATTGAAGTTCAGCGACCAAAAGGACAGCGAATTATTTATGGAGCTAGTCGACCAGCGCGAACGCCTTATCGAAAAGATGAAGGCACTGCCCGAAAACGATTACCGCGAAACCGACGAATGCAAGCGGCTGATTGAACAGATAGTTCCGATGGACAAGCAGATAATTTATCGGGCTAAGGCGTGGTTGAATAAGTCGCGGCGGCAAAATAGCGCAGTGCGTTCCTACGACTTAATCGAGTCGGCGGGGCTTCGCGGGACAGTCTTCAACAGGAAGTATTGACGCAAACTAAAAGACCGGTGAATAGCTCGCCGGTCTTTTTTCGTGCGGTTAATCAAATCATGTTTTTTTCGTAAGCGTCGTAGAGGGCTTTAAGCTCCTCAATCTTGGCGTAAATCTCCACCTGCAAGCGCGATGCCGTCTCGTACTCGCCCGCGTTCAGTGCCGTTATCAGTTGCGTGAACAGCGACTTATCGTCGATTGAGTCCTTAGCCAACGCCGCACGCAGTAAGAAGATTTTATTCCAGTTGTAAGCGTCGAGGTCGGTCACAAAGTCCGCGTCTATTTTTTTTGCCTTGCGAACGATGCCGCGCAGTTCGGGTAGAATTCGGGCGATTAGCTCCGTCTTCCACCTTAGCAAAGCTCCGTCCCTAAACGCGTTGATGATTCGTTCTTGCAAAGCCCCGCCGCTCGAAATGACTTTAACCTTGTCGGGGTATCGGCTCAAAGCCTCCATGTTCTCCCAAACGGTCGCGGGCGGCTTGCCAAAGAGTTTATCGCGCTCTTCTTGCGTGAAGTCCTCGAAGACATCTTGCTCACTGCGATAGGCGCGTTCCGTCTCCAGATAAAAGCCCGCTTGCCCCGCGTCCTTTGAAAGCTCCGCTAATAGTTCGCTCGTCGTGTGAGTTACCGCCGCGTTCACGCCGTCTAGGATTGCCGAATAGCACGCCGCAAGCACCAGATAAATATTCGTGTAGGGATTGCAAGCGCGAAGTTCAAAGCGGGTCGCCATAGGATTTTCTAAGTCGCGAATCAGGCTAACGAGGATTGTTCGATTGCGGGCGGGGATTTGCGGCGTGTGCCCCAACGACGTGACGATACAAACGGGAGCCTCGAAACCTGGCTTAAGGCGGTTTAGTGAATCGTTAGTCGCGCTGACGAACGGATTTATCACCTCGTAATTTTTAAGCAAGCCCATTAACGCACCGTAGCCGACCGCGCTCATGTAGTCTTGAGTCTGATTCTTTGCGGCAAAGAGATTGTGCAACTTGCCATCCGCCGTTATCGCCGCCAGTCCGATATGCGTATGCTCGCCGTTGCCCGCCAAGCCTATCATCGGCTTTGCTTTGAACGTGACCTCCAAACCATTGGCGCGAAAAATTTCCTTTACGACCGTCCGCACGACGATTTCATTATCAGCAGCCTGCACCGCGTCCGCGAACCGCCAATCAATTTCCAGCTGTTCGCAAACGTGCGTTAAGTGCCCCGATTCGTCAATCTGCGCCTTGAGCCCGCCAACCTCCTTATGCCCCATTTCCACTTGCAAGCCGTACTTGTCTAGCTCAATTATCGATTGCTCCAACGCACAACGAACCGCGCCATGCGTCCGTTCCCAATACTGCTCCTGCATGACTTGCGACGCTGTCATTTCCTCGACCGAGGCTTCTTCAAGCGGCGTCTTAACCCAGAACTCAAGCTCCGTTGCCGACGTAAACACGAGGTCAATTACCTCCGCGCCGCTCACGTCTAAGCCGTCAATGTTCGGGTGCTTATGGAAGAGATTGACGAGTTCGCGCTTAACATGAACAAGCGTATCAGTCAAAACGGCGCGGGAGTCGACCTTTTTGCCCTCGTGAATCAGAAAGCTAGGAATGCGGAGAGTGCCAACCGGGTTGTTCGTCTCGTTATCGTAGTGTTCAAAGTTGTAATCGACGAACCAATTAACCGACGGGTCAACGGGCATATCGACCTTAGCATTGTTCAGCGTGGCTATCCCCGGCAGAACGACGCTTGAGCCGTCAGTCTGAACCGCCCGCCCTGCGTAGAATTCGTCAATGTCCTTGATAAAGAGGCGCACGGGGATTTTCTCATCAGTATCGTTGCCGGCAAGGTC
>JAFQZB010000227.1 GCA_017406175.1 Selenomonadaceae bacterium
CCAACCTTAACCTCGCGCACAATCTGTTCAATAATCTCAATGGCGCGGTCAATGCCCTCAACGCTACGGCTCGTCACGAAAACATTTCCGTCGTCGTTAATGTCAATGTCAACACCCGTTTCCTCGATAATGCGATTGATAATCTTGCCGCCCGTGCCAATGACTTCACGAATCTTATCAACGGCAATCTTCATGGTGCGGACGCGTGGTGCATAAGGCGACAAGTCTGCGGCGGGCTCGCTTATGACTTCAAGCATTTTGCCGAGGATAAAACTTCTGCCGCGCTTCGCCTGAGCCAATGCATCGCTTAAAATTTCTCTTGAAATGCCCGCGACCTTTATATCCATTTGAATCGCCGTGACGCCTTCAGTCGTGCCCGCAACCTTAAAATCCATGTCGCCGAGCGCGTCTTCCATGCCTTGAATATCAGTTAGTATCGTGTGCGCGTCGCCGTCCTTTACAAGACCCATTGCCACGCCGCTAACAGGACGCTTAATCGGAACGCCCGCTTGCATTAGGCTTAACGTACTGCCGCACACGCTACCCATTGAACTGGAGCCGTTGCTTTCCAAAACCTCCGAGACAAGCCGAATCGTATACGGGAACTCTTCAATCGACGGGATAACCGGAACCAAAGCGCGTTCGGCAAGTGCCCCGTGACCAATCTCGCGACGACCGGGACTGCGGGCAGGTCTTGCCTCGCCGACGCTGTAGCCAGGGAAATTGTAATGGTGTATGTAATGCTTAGTATATTCGGGTTCAAGTCCGTCAATAATCTGTTCGTCGCCAATTGCCCCAAGCGTCGTTATCGTCAAAACTTGCGTCTGTCCTCGCGTAAACAATCCTGAACCGTGCGTCCTAGCGAACAAGCCGACTTCGCAACTAATCGGGCGGACTTCCTCAAGCTCGCGACCATCGGGGCGAATCTTTTCATGCGTTATCATCTTGCGGACGACTTCTTTTTCTACCGTATGGAAGACTGCGCCGATGTCCTTTTCTGCGTTGGGATATTCTTCGGCGGGGAATTTCTCCGCTAGTGACTCGACGACTTCCGCTTTGACTTCATCGAGTGCCGCCTCTCGTGCCAGCTTGTCGGGGTTGCGGACGGCGACATCAATCTTATCCGTTGCAAGCTCCCGAACCGCCTTATCAATCTCCTCGTCGGGCTGGAATAGGGTTACGTCCTTTTTCTCCTTGCCGACTGCCGCTTTAATCTCCTCTTGGAAGGCGACGATTTTTTTAATCTCCTCGTGTCCAAAGAGTATCGCCTCAAGCACGACT
This sequence comes from Selenomonadaceae bacterium, assembly GCA_017406175.1. Classification (GTDB taxonomy): domain Bacteria; phylum Bacillota; class Negativicutes; order Selenomonadales; family Selenomonadaceae; genus Quinella. Next base: position 1,282 of record JAFQZB010000227.1, read on the forward strand.
TCTTCAGGCAACTCTTTGACGCCCGCCTCAACCATCATGACTGCATCGGCGGAGCCTGCAACGATTAAATCCATTTCCGAAACGTCGAGTTGCTCTTTGGTCGGGTTGATGATGAATTCGCCGTTAATGCGTCCGACGTGCACGCCCGCAATCGGTCCGCCAAAGGGAATGTCGCTGACACTAAGCGCACAGCTCGCGCCAATCATGCCGGCGATTTCGGGCGCGTTGTCCTCGTCGAAGCAAATCACCGTCGCGATAATTTGAACGTCATTGCGGAAGCCGTCAGGGAAGAGCGGTCTAATCGGTCTGTCAATCAGCCGGCTTTTTAGGATTGCGCTTGTCTGCGGACGACCCTCGCGCTTGATGAATCCGCCGGGGATTTTGCCCGCCGAATACATTTTCTCTTCGTAGTCGACAGTCAACGGGAAGAAGTCGACGCCCTCCCTAGGCTCAGCGGACATCGTCGCCGCAACCAATACCGCCGTGTCGCCGTAGCGGACGAGAACCGCCCCATTAGCCTGCTTAGCCATCTTGCCGTGCTCGACGATTAATTTTCTGCCGCCTAGTTCCATTTCAAAAGTATCCAAATTCTTTTCCTCCTAATCATTTATCACGCCGCTAACTTTCGACACGAATATATTTTTTCCTGTACAAGCCGCCTTGCTTTTGATAACCTTGTTCCTCGAAAGGAGTTGATAGCTTGAAAAATTTATTTGGAATGACGCTCGCCGAACTGGAAACGGAACTTAGACCCTTGCCGAAATTCAGAGCAAAGCAAATCGCCGCACACATTTACAAGCACGGTCTGAAGTCCTTCGACGCGATGAACGACTTGCCCAAAGCTTTACGCGCTGAACTGGCTGAGCAATACGAGATTAGAGCCGCCGACCTGTTGAAGCGTCTGGACTCGACTGACGGCTTGACGACAAAATTTTTGCTCGGCTTGGCTGACGGGGCGGCGATTGAAGTTGTCCTCATGCGCCACGACTACGGCGACAGCGTCTGCATATCAAGCCAAGTCGGTTGCCAAATGGGTTGCAAGTTCTGCGCCTCGACGCTTAAAGGTCTGGAACGCAACTTGACGGCGGCGGAGATGCTCGGCGAGATTTTCTTTGTCAATGAAATCCTCGGCAAGGTCGTTGATTCAATCGTCGTCATGGGCACGGGCGAACCGCTAATGAATTACGACGAACTGATTAAAATGCTCCGCCTCCTGCACGAGGATTACTGCTTGGGCATGAGTTATCGCAAGGTCACTATCTCGACGTGCGGCATTGTCCCCGCCATAAAAAAATTACGCAACGAGAAAATTCCCGTCACGCTATCAATTTCATTGCACGCCCCCGACGACGAATTGCGCTCTGCCCTCATGCCGATTAACTCTGCGTTCGGCTTAAAGAGTTTGCTTGCCGCGGGTGATGATTATGCCCAATCGACTGGGCGGCGTGTCACCTACGAATATATTTTGCTCGGCGGCGTCAACGATACGGAGGAGCACGCCCGTCGCCTTGCCAAAATCTTGAGCGGGCAACTCGCCAACGTCAATCTGATTCCTTTTAATCCCGTCGTGGAAAGGACTTTCAGCCCGCCGACGAATCACGCCGTTAAAAAGTTTTTCCACTTCCTGAACACGCACGGCATTAACGCGACCATACGCAAAGAGATGGGAGCCGATGTCAACGCCGCTTGCGGTCAGCTAAAAGCAAAATGGAAGTGAATTTAGCCTTGCTTCCTGAGTTTGGAGCCGCTGATTTTATACGTGTCGTCGTCAATGTGGAAGGTCGTCGCCGTGAAGTCCTTAAAGGTAATGGATCCTTCATCAAAAGTGAGCGTGACGGCTCCATTTTTATACGACGATGTGAAGTCGAGGTAGTCAAGAGTTAAGGTGTCGTTGTTTGCGAAGCCGTAGATAATGTCCTTGCCGTCACCCGCCTCATAGATAAAGTTATCCGCGCCTGTGTTGCCCCAGAGTGAATCGTTGCCCTTACCGCCTTGGAGAATATCATCGCCAGAGCCGCCGAGGAGTTTATCAGCACCCGAACCACCCGACAAAGTATCCTTACCGTCGCCGCCCGATAAGCTGTCGTTGCCAGAGCCGCCGAGGAGTTTATCATTGCCAGTGTAGCCAGAGAGCGTGTCAGCCCCGTCGCCGCCCGATAAGCTGTCGTTGCTGGAGCCGCCAAGGAGTTTATCGTTACCTGAGCCGCCGGAGAGAGTATCTTTGCCTGAGCCGCCGTTTAAGCTGTCGTTACCCGCGCCGCCGAGCAACTTATCATCGCCCGCGCCGCCGTTTAAGGTATCCTTGCCTTCGCCGCCTGATAAGCTGTCGTTTCCTGCTCCGCCGAGGAGTTTATCATTGCCAGAGTAACCGCTTAAAGTGTCCGCTCCGTCGCCGCCACTCAAGGAGTCGTTGCCCGTGTAGCCGAGCAATTTATCATCGCCAGTGCCGCCGGAGAGAGTATCTTTGCCTGAGCCGCCGTTTAAGCTGTCGTTACCCGCGCCGC
>JAFQZB010000228.1 GCA_017406175.1 Selenomonadaceae bacterium
GGTCAAGGCTCAAGAGACCGGCGAAATCGTTCCCATTGTCTTCAAGGAACGTCCCGACTTCTACAAGTAACTTAACCTGACCCTAATCCAACAAATATAAAGCGGCTCACGGCTTTGTGAGTCGTTCTTTTTTATTCGGGCAAGATGAGATTGATTGCTTTCTCCTTGAAGTAGTCGAGATATTTTTCAGTCGGATTCTTATCGGTGATTATGTTGTCGAGATCAGTCAAGTTGCTGTAAGTCATAAGCGAGGCTACGTCGAATTTCGAGTTGTCGACGAGCAGATACTTAGCGCAAGACTTGCGGACGAGTTCGCGTTTAACTTCGCACTCCAAAGGCGAAGCGTTCGTTGCGCCGTGTTCAATGGTAATGCCCGTGCTCGCCAAAAATATTTTCGAGAAGTTGTAATTCCTTATGCACTCCAAGACGCTCGGTCCGACAAGAGCTTTAATCGGTGGCTGGAGATTTCCGCCCGTAGCTATGACGTTTAGATTGCTGTAGCGTGTCGCCAATTCAAGAACGTAGACGCTAGCCGTAACTATCGTCAAGAAATTTTTCTCGGCGAGGTGCGGGAGCAAATGCATCGTCGTCGTTCCCGAATCAATGTAGATTACTTCGCCATCATTGACCAAGGCGGCTGCCACGGCTGCGATTTTCTTTTTCTCGTTGATGTTGCGTATTTCGCGGGCGGAGAACGGCTCCAGAGACATTATCTCTGCCTCCTTTAGCACTATCCCGCCATAAACTTTCTGGATTATGCCTTGCTCCTCTAGTTCGTTTATGTCCCGGCGGATTGTATTCTTTGACACGCCAAAGTTCTCGCATAGTTCGTCTAGGGATATTCTTTTCTTCTCTATTAACAATTCGTGGATTTGGTGGATTCGTTCTTCTTTCAACACAGAACCTCCTTTTAGTAATTTGAAAGCATTTTAAACTAAAATCCAATAGCTGACAAGATTTTTCAGAAAATGCATAATGCCCAAAAAGATTTTCCTTGTTAGGGCTTAAGGGCGTGATATATAATGCGCGGCAGGAGGTGTTGTTATGATTGAAAGACATTGGCGCAAACTCTTGGCGGCGTCTTTAATCGTCGGGAATTTATTTTGCTTGCCGATAGCCGATGCAGAGTTTAAAACCTATACGGCAATGGGCGTGGACTATGGCAACGAGCTTGAGTCGCAGGATATTGTTAAGCTCCGCGCCCGCGACAAGGCGATTAAAAATGCCGTCAAGCAAGCGGGCGTTTATCTCAAAACTTATTCGCGCTCGGTGAACAATGAGCTGACTGACGACGAGATAACCGCGATAACCAGCAACACTTATGAAATCGTCGGCGAAGTCAGATATAACCAGGTCGCTAAGCAGGTGACTGACCAAATTATCCTTGTCATGTGGGAGGCGACGGTTGATGTCAAAGTCGACGACGGCGAGATTACCAAATGGGTTAGTCGCGACTCCGACGAACGCTCCAAGTTGATAACGCAGACCCGCGAGACGAACGAAGCCGCCGCCGAGAACGAACGCAAGGTTGAAGACCTGCGCAAGCGTGCCAGCACAGTCACTGACGAGGCGGGGCGAGAGAAACTCAAAGCCGAGTTCGAGCAAGCAGATAATGAGTTCTTATACAATCAGAAAATCGAGGAAGGCAACCGCGCCTCTTATAAGGGCGAATCCAATGAGGCTGAAAAGTTTTACTCCGAGGCGATTGAACTTAATCCCAATGCCCCGACTGCGTATGTCATGCGCGGCAACCTTTATTCCACGAATCTTATCTCGCTAAAGTATAAGCTGAATGACATTAAGCTTAAATCCCACGGCAATAGCGCGGCGACTTATTACAAGCTTGCATTGGGCGATTTTGATAAAGCTCTGGCTCTTACCCCCAATGACGCGGAAATTTATACTCATCGCGGCTTTGCTCATCAAAACTTCGAGAAATACCCGCAAGCCCTTGCCGATTACAGTAAGGCTCTGCAGATTGATTCGGCGTGTTTGCAGGCTTACATGTACCGCAGCATGTATTATCGCTTCGTTAAGAAGGACAATCGGCTGGCGTTGACGGATTTAAACAGAGCCATTGAGTTGAACCCCCATAAGGCGAGCGGCTATTCCATGCGCAGTTTGATTTACAAGGAAGAAGAGAAATACGACCTTGCACTTGATGACCTGGATAAGGCGATTGCACTGGAGCCAAATAACATGCACTTCTATTACTTCCGCGCCGACGTTTACAAAGAATTAAAAATGTACAACAGGGCGATTGAGGATTACACCAAATACATTGAGATTGCCGAGCGCGAAGACCCGACGAATGTTTTGCTTAAATGGATGTACTACCATCGCGGCGAATGTTATCAAGCCCTCGGAGATACGGCTAAGGCTCAAGCCGA
>JAFQZB010000229.1 GCA_017406175.1 Selenomonadaceae bacterium
CTCGAACTTCACGCGGGAATTGAACGCAATCGACGCTAGGATAGCAATCTTGCGGGCGGCGTCCTTGCCCTCAACGTCGGCTTCTGGATTGCGTTCGGCGTAGCCGTGAGCTTGAGCCTCCTTGAGGACGGTATCATAATCCGCGCCGCTGTCGCTCATCTTAGTCAGCATGTAATTGGTCGTGCCGTTGACTATGCCGAGAACTTCCGTAATCTTATTGGCAGTCAAGGAACGTTTAAGCGGCATGATGATTGGAATGGCTCCGCCGACTGCCGCCTCGAACAGGAAATCAATTTGATGAGCGTCCGCCGCGTCGAAGAGTTCATGCCCGAATTGCGCGACGACATCTTTGTTAGCCGTGACGACGTGTTTACCGTGCGCCATTGCTTGAAGGATAAAATCTTTCGCGGGTTTGACGCCGCCCATTAGCTCGACGACGATTTTAATCTCTGGGTCGTTCAAAATTTCGTCGTAATCGTTGGTTGCGGGCAAGCCGCGTTCTTGCAGGGCGGGTATCTCCCTCGGCAGGACGAGAATTTTTTTAATTTCAATGGCGGTGTTCGCCCGCTGAGTGATGATGTCGCGATTGCCTTGCAAAACCTCGATGACGGAGCCGCCGATTGTGCCCGCGCCCAACAGTCCGATTTTTACAACGTTGTCCATAAAAATTTTTCATTCCTTCCGAATTTGATTATCAATGGGATATTCTGCCGCCGAAAATTTTTTCCTGCAATGATATTGCCAACGTCACAGCGGAATAATTTTTATCAGCGCGGCGAAGCCCAGACAGATTATCGACAAAAGCCATGCGAAGCCGAAAGAGGATTTGATATGCTCTTTTATGTCGACTTCGGCAAGCCCGACGCCCAACAGTGCGGCAGGAACCATCGGGCTGATAAACGTCGCGCAGTTGCGGCAAATCAGCATGACGGCGGTTATGCTTTCGGCACTGACGCCAAAATTTTCACCGATACCAATCATGACGGGCAACATACCGTAAAAATAGCTGTTGGTATCGAAAATCAAAGCCAACGGTACACTGAGCGCGCCGATTATAACAGGCAGATGTTCTCCAAAAGTTTCGGGCAAAATCAGCGTGGCAAGATTGGACATGCAGTTAATTACGCTGGGGATTTTCGCGCCGTCAACCGTCACTTCCTTAACAAAGATGCCCATCAAAACTGCCGCCGCCAAAAGTGTCGAACACATCATGAGCGCGGGCGCAGCGTGTGCATTTATGATTTTCTTGTGAGTCTTCGCGTCGAGTCCGTAATTCGCAATGAGTGCCAACGATAAGCCGACCATGAACGGCACGTAATCGGGAATTTTTGTGACAATCAGCGTGGCGATAACGGCAAGCGTCAACAGCATATTGAAGATAAAAATTTTTTTGTCGCGTGGAGATTTATCGTCGACTTCGGGCGATTTAAAATTTTGTTCGCGAACGAGACCTGCGCCGAGCTGTTTTTCTTGAATGCCCGCAAGTACGCCGTGAGCCAAACAGATTATGACGCCGAATATTTGCACGGGCAGAATCATTTGCCAAAGGTCGCCCGCCTCCACGTCCAAAACAGTTGCCGCACGCACCGTCGGACCTGCCCACGGCATCAAGTTCATTATTCCCATCGGCAAAACCATGACGCGCAAAAGTGTCGTCGTGCGCATGTTCATCTTCCGATAAATCGGCAACATTGCGGGGATAACGATTAGGAATGTCGAGGCACCGCTGCCGTCCAAGTGCGCGACAATCGTTAAAATCGTCGTCATCATTGTCACGCCGATAACGCTTGTGCCGATATGCCTCGTCAAGGCGTCAACCATAACGGCGAACATGCCCGCCTCGTTCATCACGCTGAAATAAAGCACGCTGAACATAAACAGCGCGGCAGTCGGTGCGGTACTGTTGAATCCCTCCTTGATTAAGGTGCCGAGGTCTGTAATGCTGTAGTACCCCCCCCCCCCATGTCATCAGAAATATTCCAAGGATTGTCGGGAACAAGATAAATGCAACGGCAGGCACAGTTTTACTTTTGAACAGCGACAGCATTATTGCCGCCATGCACAAGAAGCCGCATATGCCGATAAGCGTTTGATTCATTGAGCAGCACTCCTTAACTCATAAAAAATAAAAGCCGCCTGACATTGAGCGGCGCGCTTACGAAAAAATTTTTACGACTGAATCAAGTTTAAAAGATTTTTGTAATTGTTGGCGACCTTGATGACGTAATGGACGGTCTCGGAGTAATTTGGAACGCCACCATGCTTTTCGACGGCACCAGGACCAGCATTGTATGCAGCAACCGCGTCCGTCACGGAATAGGCTCCCCAATCCTTGAAGCGTCCAAGCTGATTCTTAATGTAAATCGTGCCGCCGATGATATTTTCAAGCGGGTTATGAGGATTGACGCCCAAGCCCGCCGCCGTACTCGGCATGAGCTGCATTAAGCCGACTGCACCGACCGGACTTATTGCATGGAAGTTGAATTCGCTTTCCGCCTCCATTATCGACGTAATCAAAATCGGGTCGACCTGATATTCACTCGACGCATAAAGAATCGCCCGCGTTATCCAGTCGCACTCGACCTCGTTGCCGTTGTAGCGATTGACCGTCTGATAAATCGCGCTGTAGTAGTCAACTGCCTCCGCCTCGCCGCCGCCTATCATAAGCGTTGCACTCATCATCACCGCTATAAAAATCTTCTTAAGTGATTTCATGTCTCCAACTCCTCGTTAAAAATTTTTCCGATTATAACACATGACTTTCATATTGTAAAAAAATTAGCGTTGTGGCAAAATGCTACCACAAAATTTTTAGGGAGCGATTAGCATGATGAAGAAATGCAAGATTACAATCCTTAAAACGACGTTGCAGAAAGATTTGGCGGCTGAATATGGCGTGCCGAACCTGTCAACGTGCCCGATGATGAAGGAAGGGCAAACTTTTTACGCGTCGTGGGCTAAGCCCGAAGGTTTTTGCGACGAAGCCTGGAAAGCGGTTTATCAATACGTCTTCGCACTGGCGCACGGGGCTGACGGTTGGTATTACGGCGACTGGATTGACGAAAAACATAAAGGCGTTGCAATTTGCTCGTGCAATGACGGTTTGCGCCCCGTTATCATGAAAATTGAACGGACTGATGAAGATGCAGACTGATTTCCCCCGAATAATCATCGCGGGCAACGTGACGTTGCATCCAGTGGTCGCGATTGAATCATCAATGATTCGGGCATTATTCCCGCGTTCGTACGAAGTGCCTGCGCATTTCTAGTTTCGTAAAGGATTTGACATGCAAAAGAATTTTCCAAGAATAATCATCGCAGCGACGCAAAGCGGCTCTGGCAAGACAACTTTAACCGTCGGATTGCTCGCGGCTTTGAAAAATCGCGGCTTAAACGTTCAAGCGTACAAAATCGGCCCCGATTATATCGATACGGGCTGGCATGAGCTCGCAAGCGGTAAAATCTCCCACAATCTCGATAGCTGGCTCGTCGGGAAGGATAAACTCAAAAAAATTTTCGTTGAGACCGCTCAAGGCGCAATTTCAATCGTCGAAGGCGTCATGGGGCTTTATGACGGCGGGCAAGGCGGCATTTCTTCCACGGCGGAGATTTCTAAGCTCCTAAACGCGCCAATCGTCCTGATTATCGACGCAAAAAGCATGGGAACTTCTGCGGCGGCGGTCGCATTGGGTTTTAGAGACTTTGATAGGGAAATTAACCTCGCGGGCGTGATTCTTAATCGTATCGGCTCGGATTCGCATAAAAAAATTATCGTCGATGCACTCGACGCGCTCGGAATTAAATGTTTCGGCGCAATCAATCGCAACGACGACTTTTTTTTGCCCGAACGTCATCTAGGGTTGGTTCCTACGGCTGAAAATCATTCCGTCGACGTGATTAATAAGGTCTGCGCGGCGGTCGAGGCTCAAATCGACCTTGACGCCCTGATTAACCTCGCTAAAAGTGCTCCGCCCCTTGAAAAAGCTAATTCCCTGCTTCCCTACTTCCCTAATTCCCTAACAATCGCCGTCGCTCGTGATGAGGCGTTCAATTTCTACTACGGCGCAAGCCTTCGGGAGCTTGAGAGGCTCGGAGCGGAAATTATTTACTTCAGCCCCCTGAATGATGAACATTTGCCCCAAGTCGACGGTCTGATTATCGGCGGCGGCTTCCCTGAGATGTTCGCGGAGCGTCTTGAACAAAATAAAAGCCTCCGCAATGAAATTTTCATCGCTGCGGAAGCTGGTTTGCCGATTTTCGCGGAATGCGGCGGCTTTATGTATTTGATGAACCGTCTGATTGACTTCGATGGCAATTCCTTCGAGATGTGCGGAATTCTTGACGGCGCGGCGACTATGACCAATCGTTTGCAGACTGTCGGCTACGTCGAGGCGGAAATTTTATCTGATTGCATTATCGGCAAGGCGGGCGATACTCTTCGCGCTCACGAGTTCCATTTTTCCACCGCCCAGACCTCTGACACCAATATTTTCCGCTGTCGACGCTTGAGAACCGGTAAAGAGTATTTCGCCGGCGTAATCAAAAAAAATATCGTCGCCTCGTATCTGCACATTCACTTTGCAGGCTGTCCGAAGGCGGCGAGTAACTTTTTCCAGGCTTGCAAGGCTTATTCGTCGTCTTCCAAGTCAAATTCCTCGTGCAAGGTCTGATAACTGTTCAACAAGACGATTTGCATTGCTAATTCCGGTATATCCTCCCGAAAACGATACGCCTTCATGACTTCGCGGTCGTTTTCAGTGTGCGCCTTCCTTAAATCTGCCGGCATTGATACTTCGTCGTACAAATCGGCGTAAGTCGCGTTCGGATAGTTGGCTCTCGCGTCCAAAATCGCTTGCGCGGTCGCCTCTATCCTTTTTTGTTGCTCGTCGGTGTAGAATAGCGGCCACGGGAACGGATTATAACATATCGTCGCCGAATATCTGTAATCGCTCTTCAATCTGCCCGCGACCATTCGCACCCATGCCATATGAACCGAACTTGTTAGCACTCCGAAATGAAATAAATTCGCGTCGGGCACTGTTAAACCTTGAGCGGCAATAAATTCGGGTGACAAATAGCCAATCGGAATAAATCGGCGGCGACTGGAGCTAACTTGCGGAATAAAAATGTAATTCGTCGTCGGCTGTCGTCTTTCAGCAAAAAGGGTCGGCGTATCTGCTTTTTTACGAGTTTCGGCTTTCTTACTTTGCAAACGATATTCACGGACATTTTTAACGCGTTCATAGACGAGTGGCATTTTTCTAAGCTCATCGGGCTGACAACCTTCAAGCCAGAGGCAATAGCGAGGAATTCTGTTAATAAATTCTCTTCCACCAACAAACGGACGAATCCACTTGGCGGCAAGAGGATTTTTTTTGACTAAATCGCCGCGTTCGTCTGGTGTAAGCAATAAATTTCCGCCGTCAACAGGTTTACTGCCAGCACTCATCTCCGGCACGTTGAAAAATGGCGTTGCGCGTTTCATGACGTAAATATCTGGGGCATTGGGCATAAGATAGCCGTTGATGTGGTCGACGATGATAAAATTTTCGTTCGCCATGATTAAGCGTCCAATTTCTTAGCGAGCAACTGATTTACAAGCTGAGGATTCGCCTTGCCGCGTGTGAGCTTCATAACTTGTCCGACGAGTGCGCCGATAGCTTTTTTCTTGCCGCCGCGATATTCTTCGACCGCCTTAGGATTTTTGGCAATAACTTCGTCGATAACGCCTTCAATCGCGCCGGTGTCGGTGATTTGCACCAAACCTTTATCCTTAACGATTTTTTCGGGCGAGTCGGGCGACTTCCACATCTCAACAAAGACCGTTTTAGCGATTTTGCCGCTGATAGTGCCGTTGGCAATCAGTTTAATCATCTCGGCGAGGCGGCGGGCGTCGACAGGCGAATTTTCAATCGTCAAGCCTTCCGCGTTCAGATTTTTGGACAGGTCGCCCATAATCCAATTAGCAGCAGCCTTAGCATCGGCTCCATTAGCAATCACGGCGTCAAAATACTCCGCCATAGCCCGCGAACTCGTGATAATGCCCGCGTCGTAGTCGCTTAGCCCGAAATCTTTAATCAAACGGGCGCGGCGGGCGTCAGGCAGTTCCGGAAGAGACTTTCTAAAGGCTTCAATCTCCTCATCAGTCGTCACAATCGGCGGCAAGTCGGGTTCGGGCATGTATCTGTAGTCGTGGGCGTCCTCTTTACTGCGCATTGATTGCGTTATGCCCTTTTCGGGGTTCCAAGTGCGCGTCTCTTGAATAATTTGCCCGCCGTCGTCCAAAACTTCAGCTTGCCGTTCGATTTCGTAGTTAATCGCGTCTTCGAGTGCCTTAAACGAGTTAATATTCTTCATTTCAGTTCGCGTGCCGAGCTTATCACTGCCAATCGGGCGCAAGGAAACGTTTATATCAGCGCGGAGATTGCCTTCCTCCATGCGGCAGTTGCTCACGTCGATATATTCGAGAATCGACTTGATTTTTTCCATATAGGCGCGGGCTTCGGCGGCTGAATGCATATCTGGTTCGCTTACAATTTCAATCAGCGGCACGCCCGTCCGATTATAATCAACATTCGAGCTTGCAGAGTCTTTAATCGTGGTTCCGGAGTGTATAAGCTTGCCTGCGTCCTCTTCCATATGAATTCTTGTAAGGCGAACGGTCTTTTTTGTGCCGTCAACGTCAATTTCGACGTGTCCAGCGTATGCAATCGGCAAATCGTATTGGGAGGTCTGCCAATTCTTAGGCAAATCGGGATAATAATAGTTTTTGCGGTCGAATTTGCTGTACTTGTTGATTTTGCAGTTTGTAGCAAGCCCGGCTTTGATTGCGAACTCGACGACGCGGCGATTTATTGTCGGCAAGACGCCTGGAAGCCCTAAACACACCGGGCAAACGTGCGTATTCTGTTCCGCGCCGAAGGTCGTAGCACATCCGCAGAAAATTTTAGTGTTCGTCTTCAATTCGCTATGAATTTCAAGACCGATTACAGCTTCATACTTCAAATTAATCACCTCGTTAAATTTTTCGTGCAAAAGTTTATCGCACTTGCTTTAAATCGTCAACGCAACAAAAAAATCCCTGCCGAGTAGCTAGGGATTTATTTTTTTAGCTTGCGAGCTTATTTTTTTGTCTACGGAGCCGCGCTGGTTTCATTTTGGCTAATTCTTCATCTGTAAGCGGTGGAATGTCGCTGTAATCAATTTCATCGTCTTTAAGCTCTTTAATTTCTAAAATTCGCTTTTGTTGCTCAGGACTTATTTTCATTCCCTTATAAACGACCATTTCGCCCATAATACTTGCTCCTTTCTCTTTTATTCGCGTTTCTTGCCGATATGAGCCGATATTTTTCGCCGCGTTCGGTATAAATTACTACAAGAACCTTTCCGACAAGCCCTATAACTTTTATTCGGTCTTCGTAATCGCTATGCTCCTCATCGTAGTCATCAATCAAATTATTATCAAGAAAAATCAACGCGGCGTCCTCAAAGTGTATTTTATGCTTTTTCCAATTCAATTCGGCTTTATTATCGTCCCATTCGACAAAATACTCTCCAACTTCCATCTCGCCCATAAAATCACCTCAAAACGAATCTTAACAGAAAAATTTTCCTTGTCAAATCAAAAAATCCACGCTGATTGTATTTTTATAGCTGTGAAAGTGATTTTGGAGTCTCGAAACTGCTTTTGGAGCTTTGAAACGGGTTTTGAAGGCGATTTTGAGGCGCAAATTACGAAATCCAAAATACAGGATTTTGTATCGCGCCGTTATGCGGTTTTTTCGGCGATTACAAAAATCAGGGGTGATTTGGACGTGTGATTTACGTTTTCCAATATATTGGATTTTGTAAAATGGGCAAAAAAAATCGCCTCGAAAGGCGTTTTGAAGTTCTGAAGGGCAAATTCTCATAAATGATAATTTTACGATTGGAGCCAGAGAGATTGATAACGTTCCATTTGTTGCAGGGCGAAATTCATCACAGCCGCCGCGACCTCGGTATTTTTGCGAATCGCCTCAATCAGCACGTCACGCGGAATCAGTAGCAGGTCGACTTGTTCGGTTAAGACTTCGGCGGAAAGTGTGAGCCGTTGCTTGTCCAGAAGGTTTGCGGGATTGACGAAAGAATTTTTCCTGACGACATCAAGCGGATTATACCAACCGTCGCCAGTATCCACGTTGCGAACGAGCTTGCCAGCCACCACGAAGATAAAATCTTCCTTGAGCATGTCGCCGGAAATCCTATCGCCCTCGTAGCACGTGATAAGTTCCGCATTGCCCTCGAACAGTCCGATTGTCCCTTCGTAGCGTCCCTGCAAAATCGGTAGCTGTGATAGGAAGTCGCGAATCCTTTTGCGCTCGTCGGTAGGCTTTTGAACGTCAGAAAGGATTTGGATTCGTTTGGCAAGGCTTTCACGGAACGCGGGATACTTTGCATTCCAATCCGTGAGCACTTGCTTAAGGACGGCTTCATAAATTGAGCAAAGACGTTCAACGCCCGACTTCATGAAGTGCCGCTCGTCGTAAAGGAATGTAATCGACAAATTTTTTTCGGAGTAGCGGAAGTAAACGCCTAACTTCATGCCTTGCGCGTCCCAAGAGTTACGGGAAATGATTTTGCCTTGCGACGTGGCGGGCGTCTCGACGTAATTAAGTTCGCTAGATTGAAATTCTTTAAAGCTGAGGAAGTGCCCGAAGTATTTTCTGCCAGTCAAGCCCTCAAGAGTTGTCCAATCGACGCAACTATACGGTTGAGAAATGACGAGTTGCCGAAATTGCCCGCGAACGATTTGTTCAACGGTCAAATTGTTGCTACTGGTTAGGCGAACGGGAATGACATTGAGTGACGAGCCGCCAGCAGAAATAATTTGGCAGAAGAGACAATCATTGCGTCCATTTTTGTTTTGAAGCATGAACCCCCACGCACTTTGCAAAATCGCAGTGAGCATGACGCGGTTAGATTGAGCGTGCCAGCGCAAATCGGAGAGAATATCGGCGGGAATGTTCATATGTAACGATTTTTGACGATATGCGCCCAATCCGTCGCGTTCATAGGGCAATCTATCGGGCGGCGGGGCTTTGTCGAGGACTTTAGCCCAATAATCGCGGATTGCGTCCTGATTCTTCGGCGGCAAGTCGTCTTGAGGCTTCTCCGTCTTGAATTCGTCTGGAATTTCCAAGACATCGGCAAAAAATTTCTCGGCAACGAAATTGTCCGCGATTAATTGAGGAAAAGTCACGAGCACGGCGAATTCACTCGGACTTGTCTTGTACACCGCGAATCTAATCAACGGGTCGTGCCTAAAGTCGCAATCGCGGCGCATATCGGCTTCCAAAATCTTCCTGAACTCGTCGTCAAGCTCATCCGCGTCTGATTGAGTAAGGTTGCGGAAGATGACTTCGGGTTTGACGGTCGTAGCGGCGCGAATAACTTTAATCGTGCGCGTTCCGACGTTGCAGAAGTTTGCGCGGAGGTTTTCGTTGTGATTTATCAACCTAGCAACCGCCATATTGAATTTAATCGGGCTGACGGTGCCGCGAACCTTATAAAGCGTCTGAACGAAGAAATGCGGCGATACAAAATTTTTTTCCGTGAAGAATTTTTTCTCTTGGGCGTTCAAATCCTTAATCGCTTCGAGTTTCCGAGGATTGTAAGCATCGCCCTGACGCCCATAAACGCTTTCCAAAATATTTTTTTCAGCGGTCGTGAGTTCCAAAATCGTTTCCATTTCAATTTCTCCTATGCAAAATGATTCTTGCACATGATAACACACACGCGAGCGATTTTCACGGTTGCTTTTAGAAAATTTTTTTGCTATCTTAGTTCAAAACGTCGAGGAGCGGATAATATGTTGAGGATTTTTTTAATCAGGCACGGCGAGACGGAATGGAATAAACAAAATCGCTTGCAAGGCAATTCAAACATTCATTTATCGCCCGAAGGCTATCATCAAGCGATAACTTTGGCTGACCACCCGCCTTTTCAACACATCGACGCGATTTATTCAAGCGATTTGTCGCGAGCAATGGAAACGGCAGGAGTTATCGCGGAAAGATTTAATTTGGGCGTAAAATTGATGCCTGAGTTGCGCGAGACGAATTTTGGCGACTGGGAAGGGCGCGGGATAAGCGAATTAGCAATGGAATCGCCTAAAGCCTTCGGAAAGTTCTTCACTGACCCGGAAAGATGCCATCCGCCGCACGGAGAAACTTTTTTGGAGTGTCAAGCCCGCGTGATGATTGGAATACGGGAAATCATTGCGAATCACGAAAATCAGAACGTTGTAGTTGTTTCACACGGCGCGGCAATTCGATTGATACTCGGCGCGGCTTTGGATATGCCGATTCACAAAATGTGGGCGATTGGGCAATTCAACATGGCGTTAAACATTTTGCGCGTCGACGACGGGGAATTTACAGTTGAACTCATGAACAGCACCGAACATCTCCGCCACCATTGAGGAGGGCACGTCATGTACTATTACTCGACTGTCGACGATATTATCATGACGCACAGTGCCCTTGAGACCGATGAATATTCTATGCCGTGCGTGCGCGTTCACTTTGAGAGACCGAATCAAAATAACGGCTTCGACTTCGCTGACGGCAGGATTCCACACTTCACATTTCAAAAGGCGTTCGGCTTCTCCGAGAACGAGCTTTTCAAACTGCGTGACTACATGCGGAACAATTCCTTCTTGATTTGGGAGTTCGCGCAAAAGGGCGGTGGCGTTAATGCCTAAGGTCTTGCAAGATTTTTTAGGATACGCGATTTACTTCTGGACGAATGAGCAAGGCGAGCCTCCGCATGTTCACGTTTCAAAGGGTAGACAGACGGCGGGCGCAACAAAGTTTTGGATACGGCGCGACGGCGTGGAATTGGCGTACAACGACGGACAAATCCCCGCTAAGGACTTGCGCAAGATTGAAGCATACCTTCTGGCGAATCAGGACAGTATCCTTGCCGCGTGGTTTAGGTTCTTCAACATGTAAGGAGGGCTTATCATGAAAAAATTTATTGCGTTGGTCGTCGTGCTGTGCGCGGTGATGATTACGTCTTCGGCGTCGGCGGCTAAAGGCGTCGTCGTGTTTTATGGCGAACGCTCGAACAAGATTATCATCAAGACGGACTGGGAACGCTACACTTGCGGCGAGGTTTCTGGCTTGCCATTTCGATTGAGGCGCGGCGATGAGGTTGCGGGCGAATTGGAAAGCACTGGCTCCCATGAACTGTACAACATCACCGAGGACGAAAGCTTTTACGTTTGGATTAGTGATTATTGGCTGAGCAAGGAACGGGCTTTTGATTGGCTCGAACGTAATTCTTAAGGAGGCAAAGTAATTGGTAAAAGTAAGTGTAATCGGGGCGACGGGCTACGCGGGGGCGGAGCTACTGTCGATACTCAATCGGCACCCGCAAGCTCAATTGGCGCATATAACGTCCGAGAGCCACACGGGCAAAAAAATCTCGGAGCTGTATCCGCACCTGCGCGGCATATGCGACCTAACGTTAGAATCACTCGCGGACATTGAGGCAATTGGCAAGAACAGCGACTTCATCTTTATAGCCCTGCCGCACGGACACGCAATGGACGTTGGATTAAAGCTAGAGGCGTTGCCCGTGAGAATCATAGACTTGGGCGCGGATTATCGGTTCAGCGACACCGACATTTACGAGGCGTGGTACAACGTGCCGCACAAGCACAAGGACGCTAAGCGGGTTTACGGGCTGGCGGAAATTTACCGCAACGAAATCCGCGACGCAAAGATTATCGGCAATGCGGGCTGTTTCACGACGGCTTCAATCCTCGCGCTGGCTCCTCTTGTCAAGCATCACTTAATCGACAGCAACTCAATCATCGTGGACGCGGCGTCGGGCGTTTCGGGCGCGGGCAGAGGTCTTAAGCTCGGCAATCACTTCCCCGAACTCTACGACAACTTCAAGGCTTACAACGTGGCTCATCATCGTCACACGCCGGAGATTGAACAAGCTCTTAAAGACCTAAGCGGAGAAGAGACGGTTATTAACTTCACGCCACACCTCGTGCCAATGTCCCGCGGAATTCTGGCGACGTGCTACGCGACGATTAAAGAGAACGTTTCGGCGGAGATGATTGACGCCGCGTTTCAGAAGATGTTTGGCGCGGAAAAGTTTATCCGACTGCTCGGACGCGGCGCATACCCCGAAACTAAATTTGTTCGCGGCTCCAACTACTGCGACCTAGGCTGGCACATTGACGAGCGGACGCAACGTGTTATAATTCTCTCCGCGATTGACAACCTAGTTAAGGGCGCGGCGGGACAAGCCGTCCAGAACTTCAACATAGCGGCGGGCTTCTATGAAGGCGTTGCCCTAGACGTTGTTCCACTCTATCCCTAAGGAGGCAAAAATATGTTCAGCGATAAACACAAAGCGGCGGGCGTCTGCTATCCGCAAGGTTTCACGGCGGCGGGTGTTCGTGCAGGTATCAAGAAAAATGGCAATCTCGACGTGGCAGTCATCTACACGCAAAAGGAAGCGGCGGTCGCGGGCGTCTTCACGAAAAATTTAGTTGCGGCGGCTCCAGTTCACTTGAGCAAGATAGTCGTCGGCACGGGCACGGCTCATGCTGTCGTTGCCAATGCGGGTTGTGCAAATGCTTGCACGGGCGAACAGGGAATCCGCGACGCCGAGGAGATGGCGTCCATTACCGCCAACGAACTTGGCTGTCGTCAAGATGATGTTATCGTCGCGTCCACGGGGCTTATCGGCTCCAATATCCCAATGGACAAAATGACTTCTGGCATTAAAGACGCCGTTAAGAATCTGTCCCGCGAAGGCTCCGTTAATGCCGGCAACGCAATCATCACGACGGACACCTACTCCAAGGCTTGCGCGACTGAAGTTACGATTGGCGGCGTGGAGGTTCGTTTCGGAGCAATCGCTAAAGGTTCTGGCATGATTCGACCCGATATGGCTACGATGCTTTGCTTTATCACGACCGACGCCGACATTGACCAAAAACTTTTGCAGGAGGCTTTGCGCGACGCTACCGAGGTCAGCTTTAACTGCATGACGGTTGATGGCGACATGAGCACCAATGATTCAGTCGTCGTCTTGGCGAATGGCGCGGCGGGCAATAAAAAAATCGTCGACAAGGGCGCGGACTACCAGACATTCTACGAGACCTTGAAGACGATTTGCATTGAGCTTGCCAAACGCATTGCCGCTGATGGCGAGGGCGCGTCTAAGTTCCTTACGATTAACGTAACGGGCGCAGAGAGTTTCGCGGACGCTAAAAAGGTCGGCATGAGCGTTGCAAATTCCCCGCTCGTTAAAACAGCCTTCTTTGGACAAGACGCTAACCCAGGTCGCACAATATGTGCTGTCGGCTATTCGGGCGTTCACGTCGTCCCAGAAAAGATTACTATCAAGTTCGGCGGGCTGACCGTCTACGATAAAGGTCTCGTGACGAAGTTTGACGCTGACGAAATGCGCAAAGTCTTAATAGAGCACGACATCACCGTTGACATTGATATAAACATTGGCAAAGAATCAGCAACTATATATACATGTGATTTATCATATCGCTATGTTGCAATCAACGCAGAGTACGTCAGCTAACAAATTCAGAGGATAAAGGGCATGGCTAAGAAGATTATCGGCATTTACATGATTACCTGCCTAGCGAACAGCAAAAGGTACATCGGGCAGAGTATCGACATCAAGCGGCGATTTTCTCAGCATAGACGTAAGTCGCCCAATCAAATGCTGGCGGATTTTGAACAATACGGCGTGGACGCTTTCAAGTTTGAAATCCTCGAAGAGTGCGCCGCTAATGAACTCGACAAAAAAGAAACGGCTTACATGAACGAGCTACAGCCCGAATATAACATAAGGTCTGAAGGTCACGGCATATCCGATGAGGCTCGCGAAAAGCTCCGTAAACTTCAAACAGGAAGAAAACATCCAACTATAAGCCGCCAAGTCAAATGCGTTGAGACCGGCGAGGTATTTGAAAGCATATCCGCCGCCGCTAAGTGGTGCAAAGTTCCTACTCCTAATCTTGTTATGTTGCTCAAGGGCAAGGGGCGAACTTTAGGAGGCTATCATTGGATTTACGCGGACGAAGACGAGGAAGCGGCTCTAGAAAGAATTCGCCAAATGCCTGAAGGTCGGCAACGTACGGAAGAATCTAAAGAAAAACAACGTAAAGCCATGACTGGCAAGAAACATACGCCTGAACACTGCGATAAAATCCGCCAATCTCATATCGGGCAAGGTTGGAAGTCTTCGACTTATGAAAAACTTTGCCGAAAAGTTCTCTGCGTCGAGACTGGCGAAGTTTTTCCCAGCATAAAAGCCGCCGCTGAATTTTATAACTTGAAACGCCCGAACATTTCAGCTGTATTGAACGGCGATAGTAAAACTTGCGGCGGGTTTCATTGGGAATACGTCGACGGGCAACCGCCTCAAGCTCGTTCCGAAGCGTTCCGCAATAAAATCGGTAAGCCTGTTCGTTGCATTGAGACGGGTATCATCTACTCAAGCATAAGCGCGGCGGCTGAAACATTCGGCGTCACGGATGCGGCGATTGGCAATGTCTTAAGTGGACGTAATGAAAAATCTTGCGGCTACCATTGGGAATTCCTCACGGCTTAAGAAGTTTTATCCTCTGCAACTAAGCGGAGGATTTTTTTGTGCTATAATCGGGCGCGAGGTGATGATTTATGGGAAAAAGTTTCTCCATACCGATTTCACGGCGAGACCTATTCAAGTTGGCGGGCGTGACGGCGGCGGGCGTAGTCCTTAGCGGCGGCTCAAGTCCCGTCGACGCGGCAGAAAATACTTCGGGCGACACGATTAAATACGCTGATAAAAAAATTCCAGTGCTCGGCTCGGTGGACGTTTGCATTTGCGGCGGAGGACCGGCTGGCACGGCGGCGGCGGTCAATGCGGCTCGCAACGGTGTCAGCGTCGGTCTGATTGAACGCGGCATTGCTCTCGGCGGGCTGGGCGTCCTAGGTTGCGTCTATCCCTTCATGGACACGCACGCCCCCGACTCCGACACTCCTTATCTTGCCGAAGTCAAAGAGCGTCTTCGCGGCTATGGCATTGAACCTTTCGACGGCGTTACGGGTCAGACGTGGCACAATCCCGAAACCTTAGCTCTGATTCATGATGAGATGTGTGCCGAGGCGGGCGTCAACATTCTCTATCAAGCTGTCTTGGTCGACGCACTCAAGAGCGGCAATGAAATCACGGCAGTAATCGTCCAGACAATCGCGGGGCTTGCGGCGGTTAAGGCTAGAACTTTCATCGACGCGACGGGCGACGCTTACCTTGCCAGAGCGGTGGGTGTCGACTATGAACGCGGCTACGAAAAGACTGGTAACAATCAGCCACTGAGTTTTCGTTTCGAGATGGGTGGCATCGACACCGAACGCCTTTATCAATACGTGGCGATTGACCTTAAAGAGGACTGGTGCAAGTCGAAGCTCCCCTACTTTGAAATCGCCGAGGCAATGCACCGTAAGCAACGTTATAAGTTGGAAGAGTTTATGGCTCGCGGCGTCGAGACTGGCGAACTCACTCAAGACGAGGCGGAGTACATGCAAGCCTATACAATCATCGGCAAAAACGGCGTGATGAGCATGAACTGTCCAGAAATCCCCGTTAAGTTCAGCGCGACCGACCCCGTCAGCTACAGCAAGGCAGTTACCTTCGGACGCAAAATGATGAGAAATATTGCCCGCTACTTGATTAAGCACTTGCCCGGCTTCGAGAAGGCTTTTATCAGCCGGGAAGCAGTCATGCTCGGTGCCCGCGAGTCGTGGCGCATTAAAGGCAAGTACTACATGGTCGAGGACGACTATCACAATCAAAGCCGTTTCCCCGATGCCGTCTGCCGCACGGCATGGTTTATCGATGCGCACGGCGAAAAGGTCTCGGAAAAACTTCCAGCGGGCGGTTTCTATGAAATTCCCTATCGCGCACTCGTCACGGATAAAATTTCTAATCTCATCGTTGCGGGTCGTTGTATCAGCGCAAGCTTTATCCTGCAGGCGTCGATGAGGATTCAGCCCACGTGCATTAGCATTGGAGAGGCGGCGGGCATTGCGGCGGCTTACGGTCTGCAAAATCGCATTGACGCCAACGAAATTGATTGGGCGAACATTCCAGCTTACAAGCGCAGTTACGTCAGCCAAGGCTAAGCGGAAAAAATTTTTAATCTCGTCGCGGGCAACGGCGGGATTTTTTTTGTGCGTGTGGAATAATGCGCGGCATGGATAAGAAACTTAAAATCATAACGTACGGTTGCCAAATGAACGTCGCCGACTCCGAGCGCATGGCGGGACTGCTTAAGGCAATCGGATACAGCTTGACGGACGACCTTGACGCGGCGGACTTGCTTTTGATTAATACCTGTTGCGTGCGTGCCACGGCGGAGGATAAAGTCTTCGGGCAAATCGGCAGGTTCAAGACTCTCAAGCGGCAAAAGCCCGCGCTTATCCTCGGCGTGACTGGTTGCATGGCGCAGAAGGAAGGAGCCGACTTAATTAAGCGTGCGCCGCATGTCGATTTCGTCTTGGGCACGGGGCAAAGCTCGGAGGTCGCCCGCGTCGTCCAAAGCATCGAACTCGAACGCAAACACGTCGTCGATACCTCAAACGTCAGCGGAGATATTCCCACGGAAGTTTATCCGTTAAGAGGCGGGCAAGTCTCAACGTTCGTTCCGATTATGTACGGCTGCGACAACTTCTGCACCTATTGTATCGTCCCCTACGTCAGAGGTCATGAGCGTTCCCGCAAGCCTGAAGAGATTATCGCGGAGGTTAGGCAAGCAGTCGCCGAAGGTTTCAAGGAGATAACGCTCCTTGGGCAGAACGTGAACTCCTACGCGGGCGGCATGACCTTCGCCGAGCTGTTGGCGGCTGTCGATAAGGTCGCGGGCGTTGAACGGTTGCGTTTCATGACCAGTCACCCGAAAGATTTATCCGATGAACTCATAGCGGCTATCGCGGGCGGCGAACACATTTGCGAACATATTCATCTGCCCGTTCAATACGGTTCGGACAAAATCTTGCGGCGCATGAATCGCGTTTACAGCGTCGAAGGTTATCTTAGGCTCGTGGAAAAGATTCGTGCCGCCCTGCCGAACGTGAGCTTGACGACTGATTTAATTGTTGGCTTCCCTGGCGAGACGGAAGAGGACTTCAAAGAGACGCTCAACTTTATCCAAGCTGTTGAGTTCGATGCGGCGTTCACGTTCATTTATTCCAGACGCAGTGGGACGCCCGCCGCCACGTTCGACAAGCAGATTGACGACGAGACTAAGCACCGCCGCCTTAACGAGCTGATGAAGGTTCAGAACGCAATCAGCTTAGATAAAAATCGTGCGATGATTGATTCGGTCGTTGAAGTCCTAGTCGAGGGCGCGAGCAAGACTGATGATAAGATTTACACGGGGCGGACGCGTTCAAACAAATTGATTCTCTTTGAACACTGTAGCGAGCGGGCAGGAGACCTAGTCAACGTGCGAATCACTCAGGCGCAGACGTGGCTACTTAAAGGCGACGTGATTTAAAACTTTGAAAAAAATTTCTCAAAGGTATTGCCAATATTTGCAGATAATGATAGATTAATTAATGATTATCGGCAGGTTGAGGATTTTCATTTGCCGGGGTCAATCAGACAGGTGGTAGAGAATGGAAGTAATCTTGTCGGAGTATTTGGGATTTTGTTACGGCGTCAAGCGGGCGATAAAAATTGCCAGGGAACACGCGGATGGAAAGAGTTGCACGTTGGGACCGATAATCCATAATCCGCAGATGGTAGAGCGACTGAAAGCCGAAGGCGTTGGCTCGGTCGAAGATTTGACGGCGATGAAGGAGGGCACGATAATAATTCGCTCACACGGCGTAGGACCACAAGTTTACAAGGACGCTGAGGCAAAGGGATTGACAATCGTCGACGCGACTTGTCCACACGTAAAGAAGGCGCAACTATCCGCCAAGGAACTCTTGGAAGACGGTCGACAAGTCATAATCATCGGCGAGAGGAATCATCCCGAAGTTAAAAGTATCTTCGAGTGGTCGGACAAGCGAGCAGTTATTCTGGAGACGGAAGAGGACGCTAAAAACTTCGCGCCCTGCCCAAAGCTCGGAATAGTTTCTCAAACAACCGTGAGCGGCGAGAACTTTGTAAAAATGGTAGCGCACCTGCTTAGTAAGTCACAAGACATAAGAATTCTACGAACTATCTGCACAGCAACGGATCAAAGACAATCGGCGGCACTGGAGCTGGCAAGCAAGGTTGATGTCATGCTGGTAATCGGCGGACGCAACAGCGCAAATACCACGCGGCTTGCTCAGCTCTGCGAAGAGAAATGCCGGACTTACCACATAGAAACAGCGCAGGAGTTATCGCCTGACTGGTTAGACAAAGCCAACACAGTTGGTATAACAGCCGGAGCCTCAACGCCGGACTGGATTATCGGGGAGGTTTATAAAAAGTGTCAGAGGATTTGAAGAACGAAGAGATGGGTAGTTGGCTTGACGAGGCGGAGAGTTTAAAAGACCTTCAGCCGGGCATGGTAGTAGAAGGCACAGTCGTCTTGGTCAATCGCGACGAGGCTTACGTCGACATCGGTTATAAGCAGGAGATTGCCATTCCGAAACGTGAATTGGCGATACCCGAACCCGACTCGGCGGAAGATGTCGTTAAGCAGGGCGACGTTATCAAAGTTTATATCCAAAGTCTTGGCGGCGAAAATGGCGGAGTCTTGTCGAAGGTCAAAGCCGATGCCGAAGTCGTTTGGGACGAGTTGCGGGCGATTAAGGCTCACAACGACGACCCCGAAGCTACGGACTTGCAAACGGTCGACGCACGCATTAATAGCGTTGTCAAAGGTGGCTTGTCGGCTACGGTAAACGGATTGCGCGGTTTTATTCCGGCGTCGCAAATGGAATTGCACTTCGTCAAAGATTTGGGCGTTTATGTCGGGCAGACGGTTAAGGCGTTGCCGATTGAAATTGAATCGTATAAGCGTCGCCTCGTCCTCAGCCGTCGTCAGCACCTTGAACGCGAACGCGACATTAAGCAAAAAGAAATTTTCAGCACACTGCACGAAGGAGATATTCTTAAAGGCACGGTCAAGCGTATTGTCGACTACGGAGCATTTATTGACGTGGGCGGCGTCGACGGGCTGGCGCATATCTCGGATTTGTCGTGGGAACGCGTCGCGCACCCTTCAGACGTGCTCAAAGTCGGCGAAGAGACCGATGTTTACGTTAAAAACGTCGACCCCGAAGCCCGCAGGATTTCTCTTTCCATTAAGCAGACTCAACGCGACCCCTGGCTTGATAGAGCAGAAAATTATCGCGAAGGCGAATTTATCGAAGGCAAAATCGTTAAGCTTGCGAAATTCGGCGCGTTCATGGAGATTGAGCCGGGATTTGATGGTTTGATTCCTATGGGCGAGCTTAGCGACCACCGCATTGACAACGCGGAAGATGCGGTTGCCGTCGGCGACATCGTTAAGGTTAAAATCTTGCGCATCGACCTCAAACGCAAACGCATTTCCCTTTCCATTAACCGCGCCCGCCGCGAAGGTGCCCGCGCAACTTTTAGGCGTTATCAGCCCGCCCCAGTCGAACCAGAAGAAGCACCTAAGACTGAAGAGACGCCTAAAACGGAAGAATCGACCGAAGAACAATAAAAAAAAATTGATTTACATAAAAAAAGAGCGAGTAACGTGAAATTACCCGCTCTTTTTATTTTATTTATTCGTCCGCTTGTGATAAAAGACGTATTGTTGCAGTATGCCCGCGTTTTTGCCGAAATTTAGGAAAATATTTTCGCCGCCAAAGTCCTCATCAATCGCACGCTTAATCCAAACGTCCACCGGCGCACGATTTACCCGATGATAGGCAAATAACGCCACGCAATTAGCAATTTTATCGCCAACGCCGTTAATCAGCTTCAATTCCTCGATAAGCTCGCTGTCAGTAAAATTTTCTAGCTCTTTTAGGTCAGTCATGCCGATTTTTACCTTTTCTAACGCGTCGCGAATGTAATTCTTCCGATAAGCAAGCCCCAACCCCGTCAAATCGTCCGTAAAGTCTTCGACATGCGGAAAAAGATAAATTTCGCCGACACGCCGCCCAAATCGCTCGCAAATTCGCTCAACTGAAGTCCTAATCGACGGAATACTTTTCCTTTGGCTGATTATGAAGCTAATTAACGTCTCAAACGGGTCTTGACGCAAAATCCGAATCCCTTTTCCAAATTCCGCCGCGTCAATTAATTTTTGCTCGTAAGGCTTGCCAATCGCAAAATTTTTTATGTCGCGGCGAATTTCCGCGTAGTTCGTCGCCAAATCAAAGTAATTTTTCCATACATTTTCCCATTCTTGCGCCGTGCAATCGACATTAAAAACGCCTTCGCCGCCGCTGATGTGCAAAATATTTTCGCCGACGATAAAACGGTAAATCCCAGTCGAAATCTCTTTTGGACGAAAACATTGCCCGCTGTCGACGATTTTTTTTATGTCAAAGTCATCTTTAATCCTAATTTTCATTACATAACCTCCTAAAAACTTTTTTAACAATATTCTCTGGCACGTCGCTTGAAACTTCCACCGAACCAAAATCACGCATTAAAACCCAATTTACCACGCCGCCGACGGTTTTTTTATCGCGAAAAGTCACGGAATAAAGTTTATCGGCGTCAAGTCCCGCGCAATTCGTCATCATATCGAATTTTTTTAGCAAAGATTCAATCCGATTGACATTTTCCGCAGAAGTTTTGCCTAATTCGCAACTTATTAACGCCGCCGCCATAATTCCAATCGCAACTGCCTCGCCATGTCGAAATTTTTTATATCCGGTCTGTTCTTCGATTGCGTGCGCTAAAGTGTGTCCAAAATTTAAAATTCGACGCAATCCGGATTCTTTTTCGTCAGCACTAACGACTTTTGCTTTAATTTCGCATGAATGCTTGACGATTTGCGCCAAAATATTTAAATCGCGTTGCAAAATCTTATCAGCGTTGTCCTCAAGATAACTGAAAAATTTTTCGTCGCTAATCACGCCATATTTTACAATTTCGCCGAGTCCAGATTTAATTTCGCGTTCAGGAAGCGTTTTAAGGAAATTTAAATCGATAAAAACGGCTTTTGGTTGATGAAATGCGCCGATTAAATTTTTTCCGAGCATATGATTGACAGCAGTCTTGCCGCCGACGCTTGAATCGACTTGCGCAAGGAGAGTTGTAGGGATTTGAATCAAATTTATGCCGCGCATGAAGGTCGCCGCCACAAATCCTGCCAAATCGCCGACGACGCCGCCGCCTAATGCAATAATTACTGATTTTCTATCGAGACCAGCCTCAATCGCCCGCGTATAAAGTTTTTCTGCCTCGAAAAGACTTTTTGAGGTCTCGCCATCTGGAATAAAAGCAATTTCGCAAGGAAAATTAACTTCGCACAAGTTAAAAACATTTTTCTGGGTGACGAGCAGAGATTTTCCAGTTAAAAACTTCTTTACGCCGTCCAGAATGCCTTTTCCGATAAAAATTTCATAACTCGCCGCGCCCAAGTCAACAAAAACCTTTTCCATAACAAAATCCTTCCTCACAAAGCCAAAATTGATTAAAAATCTGCTTTCGCGGCAAGTATAACAAAATA
This sequence comes from Selenomonadaceae bacterium, assembly GCA_017406175.1. GTDB lineage: Bacteria > Bacillota > Negativicutes > Selenomonadales > Selenomonadaceae > Quinella. The sequence continues at coordinate 21,668 of JAFQZB010000229.1, forward strand.
TATGCCGAAAAAAAAGTGCTGAATGATTTTGGAGCTTCAGAAATGATTTTCGGAGCTTGAAACGGGTTTTGAAGGCGATTTGGAGGTTCAAATTACGTTTTCCGGAATAACGGAATTTGTATCGCGCCGTTATGCGGGTTTTTCGGCACATACAAAAATTAGGGGTGATTTTGGAGGTGTGATTTACGTTTTCCGGAATAGCGGAATTTGTAAAATGGGCAAAAAAAAAGCCCCCGATTTTTTTGGGGGGTGTTTTTTGTTTAACTTCTGAACTGGCGCAAGTATTTGCAGATGTCGTCGATGATTTGGAGCGGCGACCATTCCGTCGTATCGACTTGATAATCTGCGCGGTCGTAAAATTGTTTGCGTTCGGCGAGGAGGCGTTTAATCGTCTCAAGGCGTTGATTGCCGCCGCCGTCTAGGACTGGACGTTCACCGCGTCGCGCCGTCCGATTGAAAATTTCTTCAGGCTCGGTCGTCAGGCAAATCAGCACGCCCGAACTTTTCAGCAATCGCAAATTTTCTTCGTCTTTAATGGTGCCGCCGCCAGTCGCAATGACTAATCCGCGTCGTTCGCTGAGTTCTTTGACGGCGAGGCGTTCGAGTTCGCGGAAGTGTTCTTCGCCGTAGCGTTCAAAGATTTTCGGAATGGACAGCTTAGTTTCGTCCTCAATTTTTTTGTCAATGTCGACGAACGGACGCCCAAGCCGCGTCGCCAAAAGTTTTCCAAGGCTCGTTTTGCCGGTGCCCATAAAGCCGGTTAATATAACGTTGTCTCTCATAAGCCGAAATCCTCTGCAAGTCGTGCGCGATAATTTTTTAAGTTAGCAAGGGTATCGCACAGGGCATCGCCGCCGAATTTATCAACGAAGGCGTCCGCCGTGACGATAGCCGCCATAGCCTCGCCGACGACGCAAGCCGCCCATATCGCGCAGGTGTCTGAACGTTCTTTGCTCGCCGTCGTAGCAATTTTCGTGGCAATGTCGACGGTTTGCAATGGTTTCATCAAAGTTGGAATAGGTTTCATCGCCGCCCGAATGATTAAAGGCTCGCCGTTAGTCATACCGCCTTCAAAACCGCCGGCGCGATTAGTTTTGCGGAAAATTTTGCCGTCACTGATAAAAATTTCGTCGTGAACTTCGCTACCGAGTTTTTTAGCGTTTAAAAAGCCGTCGCCGAGTTCGACAGCCTTAATTGCCTGAATTGACATGAATGCCGCCGCAAATTTCGCGTCAAGCCGCCTATCCCACTGAATATGACTGCCCAAACCGGCTGGGACGCCCGAAATTTTAATTTCAAAGACGCCGCCGACGGTATCGCCCAAAGATTTTGCCTCGTCGATACGGTCTTTAATCTTATCGCCACACACGCCGCCCACGCTTAGGACTTCGCCGGAGATGTTTACGCCGCAATTTTTTAAGAAAATCTTGCATAATGCGCCCGCGGCGACTCTCATAGTAGTTTCGCGAGCACTTGAGCGTTCTAAAATGTCGCGAACGTCCGAACGAGCGAATTTAGCCGCGCCAATCAAGTCAGCGTGCCCTGGGCGGGCGTTTGTGACTTTTTCGCCGGAAATTTTTCCTTCTGGACTCATTTTATCCGCCCAATTCTGCCAATCGCGATTTTCGACGCTCAAAGTTATCGGAGAGCCGATAGTTTCGCCGAAACGAATGCCAGAAATAAAATTTACGCGGTCGGATTCGATTTTCATGCGTCCGCCGCGCCCATAGCCGCTTTGACGGCGTTTAAGTTCCGCATTTACGAATTCGCTAGAGACTTTGACGCCAGCGGGCAGTCCTTCCAATATGCAAACCAATCGCGAGCCGTGACTTTCGCCGCCGCTAATGTATCTAACCATCAAATCACCCCGTCAAGCATAAGAACCGACGATATAACCGCCGTCCACGAAAAAATTTTGCCCCGTAATCCAGGCGGCGCGGTCGCTCAGCAAAAATAAAATCATTCCGGCGACGTCGCGAGCCGTTCCCAAGCCTAGCAGGTGTCGCGAAATAATTTCTTCGCTCGGCGCGTAAAGTTCGTTAGTCATCATCTCCGTTTTGACTATCGCGGGTGCCACAGAGTTTATCCGGTGCTTGCCGCGAATGATTTCCGCCGCGAACGATTTAACCGCCGATTGCACAGCCGCCTTTGCCGCCGAGTATGCAAACAGACTTTTGCCGCTGAAGTCGCCCGCAATCGAACTCATCAGCACGAACGACCCGCCGCCGTCCGAAAATTTTTTGCGCGTCGCCGTCTGCACGAAGTTGACTGCGCCCCAAAAGCTCGTTGCGAAAATTTTATGGGCAAGGCTCTCGTCGAAGGAATTAAGCGGCGTCAAGCCCCAAATGCCAGCCGTGTACACGCCGCCATTAATCCGACCGACAACGCTCGTGAAGTTCTCCAAGACCCGCGACCAATCGTCAGCCGTCGCCGCGAGAACGTCTAGTTGCTCCGTAAAGATTCGCGGCGGGTGCTTGATTAAACTTATCGGCGAACACCTCTTAAGCTCGTCGAGGCGTTCCAAGTTCCGACCGATTGCCAAGACGTTCGCGCCGCTCTGTGATAACTCCAAAGCCGTTTGACGACCAATGCCACTCGACGCGCCGACTACTACAAAATTTTTTCCGCTGAAATCAAATTTCACACTCATCAAAGGTTCTCCCCTAAACGAATCTGCACACGTGGTCAACGGCGACATCAGAGAAGCCATAAGCCTCCGCCTTAGTCAGCCGCCCGTTTAACACGTCTTGAACTTTATCAAGCAACAAGTCGCCCGCACCGTCAATCGTCAACGCGCCGTCGATTATGCCGCTCAAGTCCACGTCGATATTGTCTTCCATCCAAGAATACGTTTGGGCATTGGCAGTGACCTTGAGGACAGGAACAATCGCGTTGCCCGTGGGAGTGCCGCGCCCCGTCGTGAAGATTATCGCATTGCAACCCGCCGCCGCCATCGAAGTAACCGACGATATATCATAGCCCGCCGTGTCCATGACGATTGCCCCGCGCTTAGTCGGTCGCTCCGCCTGATTCAAGACCTCGACAATAGGACGCGTGCCGCCTTTGCGAATACAGCCTAAGCTTTTCTCGTCGATAGTCGACAAGCCGCCGAGTTTATTGCCGGGCGTCGGCTGTCCTGCTCTGCAATCTTGACCCGCCGCCTTGAGATGTGCTTCATAGTCCGCACAAATTTGGATTATCCGGTTGTGAAGTTCAGGAGTCGCCGCACGTTTGGCAAGGACATGTTCGCCGCCAATCCACTCGATTGACTCGCTCATCAAAGTCGACGCGCCCAGGTCAACGAACTTATCGCTGAGCTTGCCGACCGCAGGATTAGACGCAATGCCCGAAGTCGCGTCCGAGCCGCCGCACTCAATGCCCAGTAGCAGTTCCGATATATCGCACGGTTCTTTCTGTTGAAGATTAGCCGCCGCCGACAAGTCACGAGCCGCACGAACCGCCTTTGCTATCGTCTTGAGGGTGCCGCCCTCCTCTTGAATGCCGAACGACACGACGGGCTTGCTAGTCATCGCCTTAATCTTGTCGCGTAGTTTGTCATGAGGAACCGTTTCACAGCCCAGACCGATTATCACGACGCCGAAGACGTTAGGATTGCACGCAAAGCCCGTTAAGACTTTTTGCGACAACGCAGTATTCGCCGCCACGTCTGAACAGCCCGTGTTAAAAATTATGTTGACTGCGCCGCGAACCTGACTTGCCACAATCCGAGCCGTCTCCGAGCCGCAAGCACACGTAGGAAGAATCAAGACGTGATTGCGAATGCCAGCTCGACCGTCCGCCCGCTTATAGCCGTAGAAATTCATCTAATCATCTCGCTTTCGTAATCGCGTGGCACGGAGAAAATATTTTCGTGCGACACCCACGCGCCCTTAGCAATATCCTTTGACGCCTCGCCGATTATCTCCCCGTACTTGAAAACTTTGTCGCCCTTAGCAATGTCCTTTAACGCGACCTTATGCCAAATGGGAACGTTCTCGACGCAATGAACCGAACCGCCGCCGAGCACTTGAATCATATCGCCCGCCTTCGCCGCCGCCGTACAAGTCGCCACGTTGTCTTTATCGTCAAGCAAGATTGCGTTCGTCATGCTTTGCCCTCCGCCAGCTTGAATAAGTCTTCGACAGTCAACGCGGCTTTAATCTGTTCAGGGTCGAGGCGCCGATTGAGTGTCGAATTGCAGAACGAGAAGAACGACACCATGCTAAGCGAGTCCCAATCCTCAACGTCCGCCAGCTTCGTTGATAACTTTAATTCGGCGTCCGTGTCCATTAACTCCGCGAGTTTTTTAACGAATTCTTCTGCTGTCATTAATCTTTCCTCCTTAAATTTCGACGGCGGGATTGCCAAAGACAGTTGCACCCGCCCGAATCTTTTTCAAAACGACACAACCCGCCCCGACCGTCGCACAGTCCTCGACCTTTGCTTTGGGCAAGATGATTGCGCCCGTGCCAAGGAAGACCTCCGAGCCGACGCGAGCCTTGCCGGCAATGTTGGCTTGCGGCATGACGCAACTAAACTTCCCAATCGTCGCATCGTGCCCGACAATCGTCAGCGCATTCAACGCCGCGAAGTCATCAACCGCCGCCCTGTCGCTTATGCCGACGTAAGGGGAGACTATCACGCCGCGTCCGAGCCGAGCCGTCGGGATAATCTTCGCGAGCTTGCTGATTAGGTTAATGAACTCTGCGCCGCGAGCCGAAATCTTTTCCACGAGATGACGACGAACCTTAGGAGAACCAACCGCACATGTAAAAACGTCGTCCGCGCAAATTTGGTAGCCGTCCACGTCGCCGAGCACTTCAGCGGGCAAAAGCTCATACTCCGCCGCCGCAAGCTTAACATCACCGTCGAGGAAACCTTTAATCGTCCAGTCGACGCCGTAGCCAATGGAGTCCTTCGCGTGCCAATACACTTCGCGAGCAAAGCCGCCGACGCCGATTATTATCAAGTTCTTCATTGAATCATCACCCGCCGCGATTATAGCAAAAAAAGAAGCCCCGCAACAGGGACAGGAAACTTTTTCATTCCTTGAAGACTTTCTTAACGACGAAATGAGTTACCACCGCAAAGAACGTGATACTGCCGACGAGCAAGAAGGCAAACATTGGCGCGGGCAAATCGGTCGCTGGCGTCGAGAAAATGTGCTTCATTAGGATTCGGTCGAAGAAACGATTCAAGAACAGACCCACGACGCCGAACGCCGCCACGGTAAAAACTATCGCGTCGAAGACAATTTTCCAACGCTTAAAGAATTCTTCTGCTCTCAATAGCCTTAGTACTTTCTGCCTAAGTTCGCGCCCATGAAGTCCGATATGCATTCCGATTAAGATTGTCATGATGTAAGGCGATGAGGTGTGCAAGTTGTGAATTGTCATGTTGCGCCGCAGTATTGCGTTCGCGAGGTCGGGGCAAAGGTAATTTGATTGACATAGGCCCGTAAGCAAAATTAAAAGCGTGCAGAGTGCTAAGGCTAGGTTCACTTCGATAGCAAAAAATTTCCGCGTCGTTATTTTGTAGGTCAGCGCGATGAGCCGCTTAAAGTTTATGGCGAAGTGCACGAGGATTGCCGCCACCAATGTCACGCCTAGGATTTCATGAAGCTCCTTCGGTAGGTAGTTAAAGCTAAGCTCCGCGACGAACAGCGCGACTAATACCGCGTCGATTGCAAGGCGTATCATAGGAGCTTGTCCAAGCCGACAGTCAAGCCTTTAAGCCCGCGAACCTTTTTGCAAGCAAGCACGACGCCCGGCATAAAAGAATCTCTGCCCGTCGAGTCGTGGCGGATTGTGAGCGTCTGCCCCAAGCCGCCGAAGATAACTTCTTGATGAGCGACGTAACCAGGAAGTCTTACGCTGTGAATTCTTATGCCGTCGACCTCGGCTCCGCGCACATGTTCTAAGCGTTCGACCTCTTCGGGGTGTCCTTGCTTATGCGGCGGGCGGACTTCGGAAATCATTTTAGCTGTAAGTTCGGCGGTACCCGATGGCGCGTCAAGTTTCTTGTCGTGGTGGAGTTCGATAATCTCGACTTCGGGCATATAGCGGGCAACCGTCTGGGAAATCAACATCATCAGCACCGCGCCCAATGCAAAGTTCGGAGCGATAAAAGCGGGCGTGTCATAGAGTTCAGCGAGCTTGCGAATCTTTTCCTTAGCGTCGTCACTTAGACCAGTCGTGCCAACCACGGGCGAGACTTTGTTAGCCAGAGCGGTCATCACGTTATCGAAGACGACAGCCGGGCGCGTGAAGTCAACCATAACATCGGGCGTCAACCTCTTCAAGGCGGCGTCAAGGTTCGTCTCGACCGTCAAGCCTTCGACCTCGCCCGCGATAACGTCAACCGCCCCGACGAGTTCTAATTCATCGTCCGCCTTAACAGCACTGCAAACCGTGCGCCCCATGCGTCCAAGTGCGCCGTTCACCAAAACTTTAATCATCTTAAAACCTCCTACATCTTAACCAATCGTCCGCCGTTTAGCAGGTACAAATACTTTTCGGCGACGTTTATTTTTAGTAGAGCCTCCGCCGCCTGCGCGTAAAGTTCAATCTGCACTCGATAGCGTTCGGCAATGTCCGCTGAATCACGGTCGGTCTTGTAGTCTAGCAGAACCCACCTCCCTGCCGCGTCTTTGAAGAGCAAATCGATTATGCCTTGGATAAAAATTTTCTCGTCGACGTGGAAGAATCTTTGCGCGTCAATCAGTCGGCTGAACGGTAGCTCGCGATAAAATTCTTGAGCCGTGACTAATCGCTTGCCAAGTTCACTGGCGAAGAACCTTGCGACCTTCTCCGGCTTGATTAATTTAACATGCTCCGACGAGATGACTTCACGGCGGGCAAGCTCCGCGACCTGCGCGGCGATTCCCTTTGCCGATAAGTCGCCGTCGAGGTTCAAACTCTGCATGACCTTGTGCATTAGCGAGCCGAACTCCGCGCCAGAAATTTCTTTGCGTTGCATAAAATCTGGTCGTCGATAGATAAACTTCCTCTGCACGAAGTCAGCCGCTTGCGACAAGTTGTCTTGCTCGGCGCGGCGTTTAAGTTCCGTGACGGATAACTTAGCTGGGATTGATTCAAGCCTCGTCGGGAGCTGTTCGGGCGGCTGTGAAACTTTCTTCTGCGCCTGGTCTAGTGTTCGTTCTTTAATCAATGCAACGTCGTCGAGTGTGACTAGCCGCGACTTGATGACGGGTTCTAACGCGTCCCGTATCGGCAGTAGCCAACTCATGAACTTGCTAGCCGATAAAATGTCGTAATCGCTCGGCACGTCGACGGCTCGCACCTTATCCAATACGCCTTGACTTGTACACCCGACTAAAAATAATTTTTCCTCCGCCCGCGTCAATGCCACGTACAAAAGCCTAAGCTCTTCGGCAAGTGATTCGTCGCGGATTTTTTTGGAGACAGCCGCCGTCGCCAACGTCTTGACTTTAAGTAGAGAACCCTTCGGCGTGCGATATGCCCCGATACCAAATTCACGGTGCATGAACAGATTAGCCCTTGCATAGTCTTCCATGTTGAACTGCTTGCCGACGCCCGCCACGAACACAACGGGATATTCCAAGCCCTTGCTCCTGTGAATGGTCACGACTCGCACGACGTTTTCATTTTCGCCGAGAGTGGTCGCCGTCGATAGGTCGTTGCCTAGCTGCTTAAGCTTGCTGATGAACTCGATAAACCTGGACAAGCCGCGGGCATTGGTCGATTCAAAGTTAGCGGCGCGGTCAATCAAAATCCGCAAATTCGCCTGACGAGCCTCGCCGCGTTCCTCTTGCCCGACCGAATCATAATAGCCCGTCTCGCGATAGAGATTGCTCAAAAGTTCCGCCACGCCCAGTTGCCGAGCCGTATCCCGCCAAAGATTGAGCTTAGCTAGGAAGGCTTTGCATTTGTCCGAGCCGTTCGCGACCGCCGTATAAAAATCGACGTTCGGATTGTCAATCCGAAGCTCGGCAAGCTCCTCCGCACTGAATCCGCCAATCGAACTCATCATCACGGCGGCAAGCGGTATGTCCTGCCTTGCGTTGTCCAGTAGAGTCAGCAAACTCATCACGACTTGGATTTCATTCGCCCGAAAATAATTTTCCTCGTCGGGCACGTAAGCGGGCACTCCAAACTTTTTCAGCGTGTCGAGGATTTCAAAGGCGGTTGTCTTCGGCGAGCGGTGCAGAATAACAATATCCCTGAACTGCACAGGACGATAGCCCTCGTCGTCGCGCACGAGTTTACCCGACGCAATCAGCTCGTGAATCTTGCCCGCAATGAAACGCATCTCAAGTTCAATGTCCTTGCTCTCGTCGTCGCGTTCGGTCTGTATGTAGAAAAATTCCGGACGCTCGTCGAAGTAATTGCTGCCAGTCTCGTAGCTTGCCCCGAATTGGAGCCTTGCCGCCGCGTCGTAGTCAATCTCCGTTGCCCGTCGATTCATCAGCCGCTTGAATATTTCATTGACCGCCGCGATAATCTTTTCTCGACTGCGGAAGTTCTTCGACAGATTTATACAGCGGTAGGAATTCATCTTGTCCTTGAAATTCGCTGAGTCGACGAGCCGGAACCGATAAATCGACTGCTTAACGTCGCCGACAAAGAACAGATTATCGCCGTGAGAAATCTTCTGGACAATCGCCTCCTGCACGCCGTTAGTATCCTGATACTCGTCGACCATGATGAACTTGAACTTGTCGCGATAGGCGGCGGCGACTTCGGGGGCGGCGTCGAAGATATTCAAGGCAAGGTGCTCCATGTCCGCAAAGTCGATAATGCCGCGTTCGCGTTTGGCGTCGGAAAACTTCTGGGCAAAAGCTTTCGTGACTCGGATAAGCTCCTTAATCGGCTCGTGAAGTCCTCGAACGTCAGCAATCATGCGGGCTTCGTCACCAAGGAAATAATTATCGCGCAAAGTCTCCAGTTTCTTCTTGTAATCGTCGTGGAGATTTTTAATCGCCTCCTTGGCAAGCTTCTTATCCTCCGCCACGCGCCCAGGCATCCTCCCGAACGTGAACGCCCAAATCTTATCGTAAAGCGTGTCCCAATCGTCGAGGGCGGTCTTCAAGTCGTTTAGCTGATTGAACTCGCCGCGAATGACATTGACAGCAACGTTGTTCTCTTCGGCAATGCGATAAACCTCGGCACACTCCGCGAAAATTTTTTCTAGCGTCTGGAAGATGTGCGGCTTGAGGAATTTGAACCAGCGTGTATCCTCAAGGCGTGCGTCTTCGGGCAAGTCGTAAGGCTCGGCAAGCGAATCAAGCCACGCGCTAGGATAGGGCATACTCAACGAGAAGTCGTGCAAGCCGATAATCATCTCGTGAATCTTATCGTCGCCGTGAACCGTGCCGCCGAACTCGTCCGCGAACGCCTTAAAGGTTTCGTTGCCGCCCGCGTAGTTGTCCTCGAAAAGCTCCTCAATGACCTCGCGCTTTAAGATTTCAAGTTCGTTGGTGTCGCCCGTGCGGAACTTCGGGTCAAGGTCGATTCGTGCAAAGTTCCGCCGCAGAACCGTTTGGCAGAAAGAATGGAACGTTGAGATTTGCGCGCCGCTTAGAAGGATTATCTGCTTTTCCAGGCGGATTTGCTTATCGGCGTCCAGCTCGGTCTCAAGGCGTTTCATCAGTGCTGCTTGAATTCGTGAGCGCATTTCTTGCGCCGCCGCGTTGGTGAAGGTCATGATTAACAGCTCGTCGACTTCGCAAGCCTCATCCTCAAGCAGAGTTACGACCCGTTCAGTTAGCGTTCGAGTTTTGCCCGCGCCCGCCGCCGCCGCGATTAATAAGTTTTCGCCGCGTGCCTCGACTGCCTCTTGTTGTTCGCGTGTCAGTTCCATGATTAGAACTTCAGCTCGCCGCGTGTCAGACGTTCCCTAAGCGTCGGGGCTTTAGCGTCTTTATCGGCAAGGATAGTCGGCGGGAACGGCCAATCAATATTAATCTCCGCGTCGTTCCAACGAATATTCCCGTCGCAGTTCGGGGCGTAGAAGGCGTCGGCTTTGTATTGAATCTCAACATCGTCAGTCAAGGTTATAAAGCCATGAGCAAAGCCGCGGGGAATCAGCAACTGCTTTTTATTATCGGCGGTGAGTTCGACGGCAACCCACTGGGCAAAAGTCTCGGAGCCTTCGCGAATATCAACTGCCACGTCCAAGAGTTTGCCGCGTGTGCAACGAACGAGTTTAGCTTGAGCAAAAGGAGCCGTCTGATAGTGCAAGCCGCGGAGCGTGCCGCGTTGAGCCGAATAGGATTGATTATCCTGCACGAAATTGAAGTTAAGCCCCGCCGCCTCGAACTTGCGAGCCGACCACGTCTCCATAAACCAGCCGCGAGCATCGCCAAAAACTTTCGGCTCCAAAATCAATACGCCTTCGAGTTTCGTCTTTGTAACCTGCATGAGAATTCCTCCTTAATGTTTTGTGTGCAGTTTATATTCTTTGCGATTGACCGTCAAGCCGCACTTTTTTTATCGATAGCCTTGCTGTGTAAAAGTCCGTGTGATATAATGCGCCGCGTCACAAATTCACGCGGAAACGGAGCGTCGCCTGTTCCCTAGGGTTAATCGGCGCGAGAATGTTCCGCGAATGCAAAACAGGAGGTTATTCAAATGGCAGTTATCTCAATGAAGCAGCTGTTGGAAGCGGGCGTGCACTTCGGGCACCAGACGCGGCGTTGGAATCCTAAGATGGCGCGTTACATCTTCACGGAACGCAACGGCATTTACATCATCGACTTGCAGAAGACCGTTCGCAAAGTGGACGAGGCTTATAGCTTCGTCCGTAGTGTCGCCGAATCGGGCAAAACGATTTTGTTCGTCGGCACCAAGAAGCAAGCTCAAGAGGCAGTCAAGGAAGAGGCAATCCGCGCCGGTCAATTCTTCGTCAATGAACGTTGGCTCGGCGGAATGCTCACGAACTTCCAGACGATTCAAAAGCGTATCAACCGCCTTAAAGAGCTTGAGACCATGTCGCAGGACGGAACCTTTGAAGTCCTTACCAAAAAGGAAGTCATGCAGCTCCGTCACGAAATGGCACGGCTCGAAAAGTATTTGGGCGGAATCAAGGAAATGAACAAGTTGCCCGGCGCATTGTTCGTCGTCGACCCGCGCAAAGAACGTATCGCCGTGGCTGAGGCTCGCAAGCTCGGTATCCCGATTGTCGCGATTGTCGACACCAACTGCGACCCCGACGAGATTGATTACGTTATCCCTGGCAATGATGATGCGATTCGTGCCGTGAAACTGTTGACGGCTAAGATTGCTGATGCGATGCTCGAAGGCAACCAAGGCGCGGAGAGTGCCGAAGCCGCCGAAGAGAACGAAGATTAATGAGGTGAACGATAAATGGCTATTAGTGCTAAGACTGTTAAGGAACTGCGCGAGAGAACCGGCGCGGGCATGATGGATTGCAAGAAGGCTTTGACTGCCACCGATGGCGACATGCAAAAGGCGATTGATTGGCTCCGCGAAAAGGGCATTGCTAAGGCGGCTAAAAAGGCTGGACGCACAGCGGCGGACGGTGCAGTTGCCGCTTACATTTCCGACGACGGCAAGACTGGCGTCCTTTTGGAAGTCAACTGCGAAACCGACTTCACGGCGAACAACGAAAACTTCCGCGCACTCGAAAAGAAAGTTATCGAACACATTGCCGCAACTAAACCCGCTGACCTCGACGCCCTAAACGACAGCGAGATTGACGGCAAGAAAGTTTCCGAACTCGTCACGGAAGCGACTGCCACTATCGGCGAAAAAATTTCGATTCGTCGTTTCACCGTTTACGAGACCGAAGGCAAGCTCACGACTTATATTCACATGGGCGGAAAAATCGGCGTTCTCGTCGAGATGACTGGCGGCTCTGATGAACTCGGCAAAGATGTCGCTATGCAAATCGCCGCGGCTAATCCTTCCGCTGTTGACCGCGCTGGCGTCGACGCCTCCGAACTCGAACACGAAAAGGAAATCCTCCGCAAGCAGGCTCTCGAAGAAGGCAAGCCCGAAAAAATCGTTGAACGCATGGTTGAAGGTCGCATTAACAAATTCTACAAGGAAGTCTGTCTCGTTGAACAAGACTTTGTTAAGGCGGAACCGGGTAGCAAGACGACTGTTAAAGACATCCTCGGCAAAGAAAAAGTTTTGAGGTTCACGCGCTATCAGCTCGGCGAAGGCATCGAGAAGAAAGAAACCGACTTCGCGGCAGAGGTCGCGGCTCAAGCCGGCATTTAAGACTTAACAACGCATAAAAAAAATCCTCCACAGTCCAAACGGATTGCGGAGGATAATTTTTTTGCTTTAGAGTACTTCGCCGTTCGTGGCAATGACTTTCTTATACCAGAAGAACGAATCCTTACGACTGCGCGAAAAATCGCCCGTTCCGTCGTCGTGGCGATTGACATAAACAAAGCCGTAGCGTTTAGCGTATTGCCCAGTGCCCGCGCTTACGCAATCGATACAGCCCCACGTCGTGTAGCCGATGAGCGGCACGCCGTCGTTGACTGCCTCGCCCATTGCCCGAATATGTTCGCGGAAGTAACTGATTCGATAATCGTCGTGAATTGAGCCATCAGCCTCAACCTTATCGAACGCGCCGAAACCGTTTTCCACGACCATAATCGGAGTATCAGGGTAACGCGACGCCAATTTATTCAGCGTCCAGCGCAAACCGTCGGGGTCAATCTGCCAACCCCAATCGCTAGCCTTGAGGTAGGGATTCTTCGCGCCGCCAAGCATGCTGTCGTTAATTTGGTCGGCGTTTTTATCGGCAGTAACACAACTGGACATGTAGTAGCTAAAGGTGTAGAAGTCAACGACGCCCTCGCGCAGGATTTTTTTATCGTCCTCGTTGTCCATGAAGGCGGTATCAATTCCCATGTCACGATAGAATTTTTTGGCGTAGTAGGGATAAGCCCCGCGAACTTGCACATCGCCGCAAAGGTCGTTGCACAAATTATCCGTGCGTTGAGTCTCCAACATATCTTCGGGGTTCGGCGTTAATGGATAGCGGGTCACGTGACAAATCATGTTGCCGATTTTGAAGTTGGGATTGATTTTGTGACCGGCGATGACTGCTTTAGCCGAGGCGACGAACTGATTATGCAGAGCCTCAATCCTCTGTTGCGGAACGTCTTTAAGCTCGTCAAATTTGCATGGCGCAGTTCGATTCAAATCCTCGTCTTGGATAAGACCCACGCTGTAAAGGTTGCCGACCGTCGGCGACATGAGCGTCATATTGATTTCGTTGAACGTGAGCCAATACTTAACTTTGTCCTTGAAACGTTCAAAGCAAGTGGTCGCGTACTTAACGAACAAGTCGATAGTCTTGCGGTTGTAGTAGCCGCGATATTTTTTGACCAGCTCAAAAGGCAACTCGTAATGGTTGAGCGTGATGAGCGGCTCGATACCGTATTTGCGGCACTCGTCGATAACGTCTTCGTAAAACTTCAAGCCCGCCTCGTTAGGTTGGGCGTCGTCGCCATTCGGGAAAATTCGCGCCAAGCTGATAGAAAAGCGGAAGCACTTAAATCCCATTTCGGCGAAAAGCGCAATGTCCTCTTTGTAGCGGTGGTAGAAGTCAATCGCGGTGTGCGACGGATAGAAAACGCCATCTTCAATTTTCGGGCAGAAAGTGCGCGGAGTATTCACGTCGCCGCCCAAAAGCATGTCTGGAACGCTCAAGCCTTTGCCGCCGTCGAGGTAGCCGCCCTCGACTTGATTGGCGGCAACTGCTCCGCCCCATAAAAAATTCTTCGGAAAACTCATTATCAACACCTCCGCGAAAAATTCTATCACAAGCGGCAAGATTATGCTACAATCGGCGCGGGAGGTTATCGTATGAAATTTATTTGTTCAAAGTGCAGGCACGAGGAAGAACTTTCGACACGCAAGCCCCGCTGTGATTGCGGCGGGCTATGGAAGTTGAACTTTACGCCGCCGAAGTTTGATGAAGCCCTTATCGATAAGGCGACGTGGAATATCTTCCGCTATCGAAAGTTCATGCCGCTGATTGATGATTCGTGGAAAGCAGTTACGCTCGGCGAGGGCATGACGCCAATTATCCGATTCAATGACGATGTTTTGCTCAAAATGGATTACTTCATGCCGACGTTGTCTTTTAAGGACAGAGGCGCGGCGGTCTTGGTCGCCCATTGCAAATCAATCGGCGTGAACGCGGTGATTCAGGACTCAAGCGGCAATGCGGGTAACTCCGTGGCGGCTTATTGCGGGCGCGTGGGCATCAGCTGTGAAATTTTCGTACCCGACAACACAAGCGATAAAAAAATCCACATGATTGAATCACACGGAGCAAAGGCAAGGCTCGTGCCTGGTACCAGAGATCATTGCGCGGACGTCTGCAGAGCTAAAGTCAGGCGCGAGAAAGTCTATTACGCCAATCACGTCTACAATCCGATTTTCTACGAGGGAACCAAAACTTTTATCTACGAGACTTACGAACAACTTCATCGCATACCAGAAAATATTTTCGTTCCCGTGGGCAATGGCACGTTGTTTATCGGAGTCATGAAAGGCTTGGAGGAGTTATTGAGCGCGGGCTTGATTGAAAAGTTTCCGCAAGTGGTAATCGTGCAAAGCGAGCGTTGTCAGCCGTTCGTTAGGGCAATGGAGATTGGCGCGAAGAATATTCTCCTTGAACAGGTTCAGCCGACGATGGCGGAGGGAATTGCAATCGGCGTGCCCATGCGTGCTGAAGAGATTCTCGAATACATTTACCGCTACGGCGTCAAGGCAGTTACCATTCCCGAAGATAGAATATTGCCCGCCCGCGCTAGGCTGTCGAACCAAGGCATTTACTGCGAACACACGACAGCTGGTGTTTACGCGGGCTATCTGCACTACTGCAAGCTTCACGGCAAGACGCCCGATGCCTTAATCTCGATGTGCGGTGCAGGTCTCAAGTCCGACCACTAATCTAAATACAAATTACGCGCTAGAACGAAGCCGAAGACCGGCCGCCATGGACGGCGGCCGCCCCGCGTCTGAATCATGGCTGATTCATAGCGGGGACGCCCTTTTCTTTTGTAACTTTTCTTTTGGGCGAGCAAAAGAAAAGTTTGCCACAAAAAGTCACTGCAGAGCCTTCGCGAGCGTCACGACATTGTTTAGCATTCTCTCCACGTAGTCGAGCAAGTTTTCTGGCTTAGCCTCGCCCGTTACGATTGGGTCGAGTTCAAAGAGTTTCGCGCCAGTCTCGCGGGCAATGGTCTCCGCCGCCTTTGGCGAGTACTGCGGCTCCGTGAAGATGACTTTGACGGGCAGGGCGTTTATCTTGTCAATCGTGTCTGCAAGCTCCTGCGGCGTCGGCTCGGTGCCTGGTTCGCGTTCGATGACTGCCACGACGTTAAGCCCCAATTCCTTTGCTAAGTAAGGGAACGCCTCATGGAACGTCACGATGTCTTTGTTCGGTAGCAGGGCAAGCGATAGTTGCAGTTCGTCGCGCAAGGTTGTCAGCTCGTCGACGTAATCTAGCGTGTGCCGTTTATAGGCGTCAACGTGCTTGGGGTCGAGTTCGCACAGCTTAGACGAAATATTTTTCACCTGCTCAATCGCGTAAGTTATGCTAAGCCATACATGCGGATTGGGCGTGCCCTCTTCCATTATCGGGACGATTTTGGGCGTGTCGCTTGCGTCTATGATTTTAAGATTCGGACGCGCCTCGATGACCTTATCCATAAAGCTTTCCATGCCCAGCCCGTTGATAACGAAGATGTCAGCTGTCTCCAAAGTCTTCATGTCTTCGGGCGTCAACTGGTAATCGTGCAAGCAACCAGTCTGCGGCGGCGTCATGTTCACGACCTCCACGCCTTCGACGCCGCGAGTTATGTTCATCACTTCCAAATACATTGGATAAAACGACGTGACGATTTTTAAGTTGCCGTCGTCTTTTTTATCGGAGCCGCAACCCATAAGCGCACTCGTCAGCACAATCAGCGCGAGGCAAATAATCTTCTTCATGAGCAATACTCCGCAGCGAGCCTCTTGAACAGCGGCAGGGAACGTTCTATAGTCTCAGTCTTTATGCAGTAAGCCGCACGGAAATAACCGGGAGCACCAAAGTCCGCGCCTGGCACTAACAGCAAGTCATACTTCTTGGCGCGTTCGCAGAAAGCGTAATCGTCCGTCTCCAAAGCCTTAGGGAACAGATAGAACGCACCTTGGGGCTTAACGCACTCAAAGCCCGCCGCAATCAGTCCGTCGTAAAGGAGCTTGCCGTTTAGTTCATAGGGCGTAATGTCGACAGCCTTGCCCGCGCACTTAGCGACGACCAACTGCCACAAGCTCGGCGCATTGACATGAGTTAGGACACGCGCCGCACCCGCCACGGCTCCGAAAACCTTATCGAAGTCGGCGACCTCATCGGGCACGACGATATAGCCAATGCGCTCGCCGGGCAGGGAAAAGCTTTTGCTGTAGGAGTAGCAAACGAGAGTATCTTTGTAAAAGCTCGGCACCCAAGGCACCTCTACGCCGTAAGCAAGTTCGCGATAAGGTTCGTCGCATATCAGGAAGATGTTCTGCCCTTGAGCCTTAAGAATGTCTGTAAGCTTAGCAATCGTCTCTTTGGAGTAGACCGCGCCGCTAGGGTTGTTCGGCGAATTGATTATGACTGCTTTGGTCTTTGGCGATAAAAGCCTTTGGAAGTCGTCGAAGTCAATCTGCCAATCAGCGGGGCGCGGCTTGACGACTTTTAGTTCAGCCCCGACCGACTCGACGAAAACTTTATATTCGGGGAAGTACGGCGCAAAGGTTATGAACTCGTCACCAGGCTCCGCCAACGCCTTAAAGCAGATTGTAATCGCCGCCGCCGCTCCGCTCGTGACGAAAAGATTTTTCCCGGCAAATTGCGTTCCGAAGCGTGCGTTAATGCTTTGGGCTAGCGTCTCGCGCACGATTGGATTGCCGGGCGCGACTGTGTAGCCATGAACCTTTGCCGGTTCGTAAGTCTTGAGAATTTCAATCGCGGCGTCGCGCACAAAGTCTGGCGTCGGCACATTGGGATTGCCTAGGCTGAAGTCGAAAATATTTTCCTCGCCGACCTGAGCCGCCCGCTTGCGCCCGAACTCAAATATCGTGCGGATTGTCGATTTCTTCGTTCCCAGCTCATACATCTTGCTTGATACCATTTACTAATCACTCCTTAGCTTTTAATTTGTCCTCCAATTCGGCAATTCGTCGTTGCGCCCGTGAAAATTCTTTTTGTTGCGCGTCAATCACGCTGAAGAAAAACGGCACCGCCGAGGAAGCCTCGAACTTACGATACAAAGCCTCATAGATTTCTTGCGTATCAAGGCGCGTCCGCTCTTCGGAACAACAGCCGAGGCAATAATTAAAATGAAGGCTCAACGCTTGACAACAATAAAGCGGGTTCTGCTTAAGGATTGCTGTCGTCTTCAAGAGCTCGTCAAAAGCCTCAAGCCAAAAAACAAACGCCGCGACCCAATGTGAAACTTGTTCGGGCGGCGTGCGTTTCTTGTTCGAGACCGACTCGGCATTATATCTCCTGTAAAAGTAAAGCGGGATAGGGAGCGTCAGCAATCTCTTTGCACGGCAGTAAACGTTAATAACCCAGATGAAGTCGCCGCCGGAAATTATCTTCGGGAAGGCGATTCCGTTTTTGATAAGGAAATCGCGCCTAAGAAACTTCGTCCACGGATTGCGGAAGGCTCCCCTAAACAAAAGCCGTTGAAGATTTTTATTTGGGTCATTGATTGTTAAGGTCGGCTCGTCGCCCGTGCCTTTTTCTTTGGCAAGCGCACTTTCCAAATCCAGCATTTGCATGAGTTCTCCGCCAGCGTCGCGAGTGTAATAAGCGGAAGTGTAGACCACGTCGGCTTGAGTTTGCATCGCCGTCGCGTACAGAATCTCTAGCGCACGCTCAACAATGAAGTCGTCGGCGTCCACGAAGAAAACATATTCCCCGCACGAGAGATTCAGTCCGATGTTCCGAGGCACGTAGCCACCGCCGCCCGAATTCTCTTCCGTCCGAGTGAGCCTTAGCCCGCCGCCGAACTTGGGCGCGTACTCTTCGACGACGGCAACGCTGTTATCGGTCGAGCAATCATCAACCACGATGACTTCAAAGCTTTGGAAGGTCTGCGCTAAGAGACTGTCGAGGCACTCGCCGATATAGTCTTGCACGTTGTAGAGCGGGATAATCACCGAGACCGCTGGATTGTTTTCCAAAGAATCACTCCTTAGCTTTGAGCTGATTGATTTCCTTCTGCTGCGAAATTATCGCACTGCACAGGCAAGACACTAAGACAGCGTGTTCGCCCAAATACTCGCCGAAATGTCCGCGCAAGAGTTCATAAAGCTCGAACGCTGACATATTATCGCTTTGCTTCAAGACTCGTCCAAGCTCCGTCTTTATAAAGAGATTGAGCAGGTCATAACGATAGCGCGGATTGGCTTTAAAGAAATCGATTCCGCCCATGAAGTCATCCATTTCCTTTACGCCGCAAATCGTCCGGCTCATCCATCTGTGCACGTCGCTGGGCGTAGTCTCATGGACGCGCTTAACGTAACAAGCATTCGGGATTCGCAAAAACTTTTTAGAACACAAGAGCACCGCGAACGCCCAACCGACGTTGTTTGATTCGCTGGCAAAGTTTATGTTGTTCTCGATTAGCAGATTCCGCGACACCAACCTTAGCCACGGCATCAACGCATCATTTTGCCTCAGGGCTTTATCGAAGCGTGCTGTTAAGTCCTCCGTCTCAAGGGCGGGTTCATGTGTCTTATCGTCAGTTTCAGGAGCAGTAGCTCCCAAAGTCAGGAAGTTTTCGCAATAGACCGTATCGGCGTCGAATTGCTTAGCGGCGTTGTACATCGTCTCCAGCCCCGTCCGCGTGAGCGTGTCATAGGCGTCCATGAACAAGACATATTCGCCTTTGCAGAAGAACAAGCCTTTATTGCGTGGCACGCCCGAACCGCCCGAATTGCTACTCGTCCTTGTGAGCTTAAGTCGCCCGCCGAACTTTGAAAGATACTTCCTGACGACTGCAACGGAATTATCAGTTGAGCAATCGTCCACCACGATTACTTCAAAGTTTTTAAACTTTTGCGCCCGAAGACTGTCCAAACACTCGCCGATATATTTTCCTGCATTGAACAGAGGAATAACCACGGACACGCCATAAGATGACGGCGCAGGCTCAGAGGTCGAATAGTCCGCTTTAATGTCACTTGTCGGCGGCTCAGGCTCAACGGTCGAATCATCTGCTTTAATTTCAATCGTCGGCTCAATCAATTGGCAAAGATACTCCGTCAAGTCGTCAATCTCTTCACCGCGCAGAGCCTTGTAAATTTCTTGTCTATCCTTAGCTTTCAAAGCAAGGGAATCAAAGTAAGTCTTCGCGACCTTTCGACAGAGCGTAGGATTTTCTTCAAGGAACTCAATTCTATTTGCAATGTCCCTGAACGCCTTAAACCACGCAATAAAATCCGAAGTGCTCGCTTTCAAGGCTGGACGCTGGCGCATAAAATAAATCGTAGAGGGCAAGCGCAAAAATCTATTTGCCTTAGCACAGATAAGCAACGTCCAAAGCTCCTCGCCCTTAGCTATTTCGGGGAAAGTGATTTCATTCTCCGTAAGAAGACTGCGCCGAACAAGTTTTGTGCACGGCTCACAGAGCTGGTCTTTGAAAAGCACGTCTTGCAAGAGCTTATCGGGCGCGTTGACAGTTAAAAGTTTCTTGTCTTTTTCGCCGTCCATGCGTAACCTTTTGCCCGTGCCGTCACGCTGGAGGAGGCTTTCATTGGAGCTGTTTACCAAACGATAACGCGAGAGATAGACGACATCGGCATTGCTTTCCCTTGCCGCTCTATAAAGCGTCTCGATTGCGATTCTGTCTACGAAGTCTTGCGCGTCCATGAAAAAGACGTATCTACCACTCGCCAAGCTCAAGCCGACATTGCGCACAGCACAAACGTTGCCTAAATGATTTTCCGTCTGGGTGAGCGTGAGTTGCCCTTTAAACTTCGGCGCGTAGTCTTCGACGATTTTAAAGCTACCGTCCGTGGAGCAATCATCAACCACGATTACTTCAAAGGCTTTGAATGACTGAACAAGGAGACTGTCGAGGCACTCGCCGATATAATTCTTTGCGTTGTGCATCGTGACGATAACTGAGATTACGCTCTTTAGTTGCTTAATCTCCTTGCGAAGGTCATTAATCATTTGCAAATGCGTCGAACGAGCTTTTCTTGCCGCTTCAGTCAATGTTAAAAAGAACGGCATAGCTAAAAGGGAAGCGTCTTCCTCTTGCGCAAACTTTTGATATAAAAGCTCGTACATCTCTTGATTGTTTAAAGGCGTCAAACCTTCGCGACTACGGAAGCGGCACCAATCGAATTCCAATTTCAAAGCCTGATAGCAATAAGCGGAGTTGTTCTTTAGCAGGTCAATTTCATTGGCGAGCTTGCTGAAATGCTTAGCCCAAGCGACAAAGACCGAAGTCCAATGCGATAGTTGCTCTTGCGGCGACCGTTTCTTTTGCGTAATGGAGCTTTCGTTATAATTCCTGTAGAAGTGGAGCGGCATCGGGTGGCGCAGAAATCTTTTGGCGTGGCAATAGAGTTTGATGACCCAAAGGAAGTCTTCGCCGGAACGTATGTCGGGGAAGAAGTGCCCGCCCTCAATCAAAAACTCCCGCCGAACAAAGGCTGTCCACGGCGTGTGGAAATTCCCGTTCACGAGGAGTTTAGCAAGATTTTTCTGCGGGTCGTCGACTGTCAGCGCGGGTTCGTCCTCCAGCCCCTCTTCAAGAAACTTTTTGCCTTCGCCGTCCTTTATAGTCTTAACGTCGTCGGGGTTCTTCATCAGGTAATGCGCCGCTGAATAAACAACGTCTGCATCATATTTCTTTGCCGCAGTGTACAGAGCCTCAAGCGCGTGCAAAATCATAAAGTCATCGGCGTCCAAGAACTGGATATACTCGCCGCTAGCCAGCTCAATGCCCTTGTTGCGGGGCTTGCCCGGCGTGCCCGTATTCCTTTCCATGCTGAAGAGCTGGAGCCGCCCATCAAACTTGGGCGCGTACTCTTCGACGATTTTAACGCTGTCATCTGTGGAGCAATCATCGACGACGATTACTTCATAATCTTGGAACGTCTGTAAAAGGACGCTTTCTAAACACTCGCCGACGTAACTTTCGACATTGTACATCGGGATAATCACTGAGACTGCTGGATTTTTCATTTGATTAC
The DNA here is from genome assembly GCA_017406175.1 of Selenomonadaceae bacterium. Classification (GTDB taxonomy): domain Bacteria; phylum Bacillota; class Negativicutes; order Selenomonadales; family Selenomonadaceae; genus Quinella. The sequence continues at coordinate 42,892 of JAFQZB010000229.1, forward strand.
CCCCTACCCTTGAAGCGTCTAACTTCTGCCTTGAGGTTGCTAATTTGTTGCAAACGCTCCGCACGCGCTTTTCTCTCGGCATTTATCATGCTAAAGAAGAAAGGAATCATCAAGCTAGCCGAATCGCCTGCTTTGTTAAATTCGCGGCTCAATAGCTCGTAGATTTCTTGACTGGTTAATTGATTGCGCACCTCGTTTAGCAGAACCATGCGATAATTGAAGTCCCCTTCCAACGCTTGATAGCAGCGATACAAGTTCTGCTGAAGGATTTCCGTCTTGTTGACTAGCTCCGTTAAAGCCTTTATCAAAGCTAGGAACGCCGAGACCACGTAATAAACTTGCTCAGGGGAATTTCTATTCTTTGTCGAGACCGACGCCGAAGAATACCGCCTGTAATAGTAAAGCGGCTCCTGAATCCGCAAGAAACGTTTCGCACGGCAATAGACATGAATGCCCCAGATAAAATCGCCGCCAACTACTATCGTCGGGAAAGTGATTTCGTTTTCAAGGAGAAAGTCGCGCCGGAGGAATTTCGTCCACGGCGTTTTGAAGTTCCCGACATCCAGGAGCCTGTCAATATTTTTCTGCGGGTCATTAATCGTCAAAAGCGGCGTGTCCTGAATGTTATTTTTAACTAAGTATTGGTTTTCTTTGTCCCTTAGCACGCGCATTTCATTTGGGCTCGTCAAGTCGTAGTGGGAGGCGGTGTAGACAACATCAGCGTCATATTCTTTTGCCGCATTATAGAAA
>JAFQZB010000230.1 GCA_017406175.1 Selenomonadaceae bacterium
ATTCCGAGACGATTAACTCGTCACCTTCGCGCAGAAAGTTCATCATCTCATCAAATTTCGGTCGCTTGGCAGATTTCGCCGAAACTTTATCGACAAAAAATTTTTCGACGCCAGCTTTTTCGCGAAGTTCAACAATCTGTCGTTCCTCGCTCTGTTCGACGGTTGATACCCTAACATAACCGACACGCACAAAAAATCACCTCCGACCAAGTTTAATCTTTGGCGGAGGTTTTATCAACATAATTTTTAGAAAGTTTTTGACAAACGTAAGCATATATTAATTGAAAAATTTTTATACAGGGCGATAGGCGTAAACGAAGCAAAATTTCAGTGTAAAAGTAGGGAACTATCTGTTTAACTGAACTTGAGAGCACAAAAAATTTGCAGGTAAAATTCTTTGGGGTATCGAACTAGCAAATCTACAGAGACCGTTAGAAATCGGGTGAATATAAATGAGCATTCAATCCATAGGGTTAAAAAATTTTACGGTGTTCAAGGATTTTCAGCTTGACGTTTCAACCGGAATCAACGTGTTCATCGGCGAAAACGGCACAGGCAAAACTCATCTGCTCAAGGCTCTTTATGCGGCTTGCGAATTAAGCAAGACTGAAAACACCAGCGACGACTTGTTGAAATGCTTTAAGGAAAATCAGCAAGAAGGCAATTTGCTCCGCGACAAGGCAATGGGGCAGCTCATAATTGAAATAAAGTCTGCGCAAGTTAATCGCGTGATTCGACGTGGAACAGGATTGATAGCTCCTTCGACCGAAGACCTAAAACGATTTGCTCCTGCGGTAAAATCTATGCAAAGCAGCAATTATTTTGTTGAACTTCCTTATGGCAAAAAATTTTCCGCCGTATATATTCCGGTCAAAGATATGCTGACCCACTCGGCTGGATTTTTAGCGATGGCGAACAAATATCGCGACTTCCCCTTTGATAAAACTTTGACTGATATTGTTATCAAGGCGAGTCAGTGGAAAGTCAAACAGCCTCCGCAGTTGGCAATGGCTATCTTGCCGATTTTGGAGAAAATGATGGACGGAACCGTTGTTTTTGAAAATGACGAGTTCTATGTCAAAAAAAATAACGGGCAGATGATTCTTTTTGAGCTGGAGGCTGAAGGATTAAAGAAAATCGGCTTGCTTTGGCAATTACTCATGACCGACAACCTCAATCAAGACAGTATTCTAATCTGGGACGAACCAGAAGCCAATTTGAATCCGAAATTCTTGCCAAAAGTCGTGGAATGTCTGTTGGAGCTTTCGCGGCATGGCGTTCAAATCTTTCTCAGCACTCATAACTATATTTTCGCTAAATATTTCGATGTCGCTAAAGATGATGACAGCGTGCGGTTCCATTCCCTGTATTTTGAGGAAAAATCGGACGGAGTAAAATGCGAGACGCAAAATTTTTTCGAGAATCTAAAGCATAACGACATTGCCGACGCATTCAATAACTTGCTGGAGCGCGTCTACCAAATTCAGATTGGAGACTGACTATGGAGAAAATTTTTACGGACGAAACGCCGACATCATTGCAAATAGATTTTTCCGAAGCATTATGGGCGACAGACAAACTCAATTCTATTTTCCACAACGCCGGTATCCAATTAAATGATGTAGACTTCATAGCGGAAACGGAAAATGAATTGATTTTCGTCGAATGTAAGAATGCTAATCGCGTAGACGCCGCTAATCCCGATTTCAATCCCGCAGATGATAAGAAACTTAATACGGTTGCCAGAAAATATTACGACAGCTTGAATTTTTGCATTTTCAGCGAGCGCGGAGTAAATAAACGAAAAATTTACTGCTTTATCGTCGAAACTAAACTGGGAAGCCTCACGCTAAGAAATCGATTGAAAATTCTCCTTGCTACGCGATTGCCGTTTGAATTGCAAAAGCAAAATCACTTCCCGATAAAAATGATTGACGAGCTAAACGTCATGAGTATCAGCGAATGGAACGAAAAATATCCGCAATTCCCCATAACACGATTGATTAAAGAAATTTGCCGAAACTGAACGCTAAAAAAAGCCCCGACGCGGTGTCGAGGCTTTTTTTGTGTCCGATTTATGATTCAGCTTGATTTTCGTAGAGTTTCAAGAGTTCGGCGGTAATCTTAGGCTCGTCGTCTATAAATTTTTCCCAACCGTAGGCTTTGGCGACTGCAAGGTCGTTTTTTTTGTGAGCCGCTCGCAAATCATACGGCATCGAAACTTCATCATACAGTTCGGCAAAGGTCGCGTCGGAATATTTCGCTCGAACGTCCAAAATATTCTGCGCGGACTGTTCAATCGCTGAAATTTGCGCCGTCGTCGGACTTTGCCACACAAAATTATTGTACACCACATCTTTTGAGTAGCGATAATCAGATTTTAGCCGTCCGCCGACCGTTCGCAGCCACGTCATATGAATTGAACTCGTTAAAACGCCAAAATGATAAAGCGTCGCGTTCGGAACGATTTGCACTTGCGTCGTCGGAATAAAATCCGAGTTCAAAAAGCCAATCGGCACATATCGACGATTTTCCGAACTCACAACCGGCACGACGATAAATGATTCGGGATTTTTCAAGTCGCGGAACAAATGCGGGCGGTCTGCAAGATGTTTGAAGGTGCTGTTCAATCTGAACTCTTGAACTTTTTTGACGCGCTGATAAACCGGCGGCATTTTTTTCAATTCATTTGGCAGACAATCTACAAGCCACAGACAATAACGAATTTTTCCTTTGATAAATTCTTCCGCGCCGAGAAGTCTCTTGATAAATTTTTTGGAGAGCGGGCAACGTTTTATAAAATCGTCGCGTTCCTCGACGGTCAGACTAAAATTTTTCCCGTCAGCCGCCATATTGCCATTGCACATTTCCGGCACTCCGTTTTGAAGGTGATTCGGTCTGCTTTCGACGAAAATATTGGGCGCGTCGAGCAAATAGGCGTTGATATTGGCGGCAATTATTTTTTTATCGCCGTCGAAGATAATTTTAGGCTTGGAATCGGGCGCGGAACTGAATCCGACGATGACGCAGTGAACATGAGCCTTTTGAGTGGATTCGCTGTCCCAACGGAAAGTTCTGTAGGCAAAATCAATGTGCACGTCGTCGAAAAGTGCTTTCCAAACCGCTGTGACTTGTTCGCCTTGACAAATTGAATTGGTAGAGACGAATGCGGCGCGGAAATTTTTATCGCGAGCAAAATCGGCGGCTTTTTTATACCAGCAAGCAACATAATCGACATCTTTATACTTAAAAAATTTGGCAACATCTGCTTTTTGTTCAGCTGAACGATAACGACGACCGACGAACGGCGGGTTGCCGATGATGTAATTCGGATTCGGACAGACTTTTTGCCAATCGAGTTGGAGCGAATTGCCTTCGACGGTGTTTGAATAGCTTTTGAGCGGGAGAAAATCCAAATCGCGGTGGATAATCTCTTGAGTTTCTTGAATCATCTGCAATTCGGCAATCCACAGAGCAGTTTGAGCTACTGAAACGGCAAAATCGTTAATTTCGATGCCGTAGAACTGGCTGATTGAAACTTTAATGGGGTTAATGAGTTCGCCGAGCTGAATTTGACTGCCGAAAAGCAATTTAAGGATTTGATTCTCGATTCTGCGGAGCGAAATGTAAGATTCGGTTAAAAAATTGCCACTGCCGCACGCCGGGTCGAATATTTTTATTTCGGAGAGCTTTTTTTGGAGCTGGAGCAAAAAATTCTTGCGTTTTGAGCCGCGAAGTGAAAATTCCGCATATGTGAAATTTTTAAGTTCGGCTTTCAAGTCGTCCAAAAACAGCGGGTCGATGACCTTATGAATGTTTTCGACGCTGGTGTAGTGCATACCACCCGCCCGACGCGTTTGCGGATTCAAAGTCGATTCAAAGACTGCGCCAAAAATCGTAGGAGAAATTCCCGACCAGTTGAAACCGCTGCTTGCCTCTTCGAGCAGGAGATTTTTTATTTCGGGCGTGAAGTTCGGAATTTCGATAGTTCCTGCGAACAAGCCGCCGTTGACGTAAGGAAATTTTTTCAGCGTCTCGTCAAGATACGGGTCGCGAGCCTCAAGCGGAGTGTTGAGTACCTCAAAAAGATGAATCAACGCCCAACGAATATTTTTTTCTTCAGCTAGATAGTCGCGAAAGATTTTATGCTTGCCAAAAATCCCCGTTGACTCGGCATAAAGACAAAAAACAAGCCTCACGCAAAGTTTGTTGAGGCTTGCCAATGAATTTTCGTTATCGGGATTGATATATTGCGCGTGAAGTGCGTCATAAAGCTTGCCGACAATCTCTCCAGCTTTAAGTGAGAGTTCAAGTTCGATTCGCAGTTTATTTTTGGTCTCGTCGATAAGAAAATCGAACGCAGAAAACTTTTCCGGCAACTCTTCGAGTAAAATTTTAGTAGGCGGCTCCAATGTTTCCATATCGTAGATTAAAAACTCGGCAAAGTTGCAGACGATAATTTTTTTCGGATGCATGGAAAGCGGCAAGCCCGTGATGTAGCGTTGCGCTTGCTCATACGGCGTCAAAGTCGAGCCGTCCGATTGAGATTTTTCCGCCGAAAGATTTTCCGACAAGGATTTTTGCTCAATGATAACTTTCGTGTCGGGTAAGAAGGCGTCGATGAAACTCGTGTGCTTTAACTTTACTGGAACCTCAAAGTTGATGAATTTTTCCGGCTCTGAAATGCACAGTACGTCGCGAAGGAAGGAAATCCAAAAGGAATGAGTTTCACCCTTCTCGTAGCCGCGTCCCGACCACTGCTCGACAAATTTTTTTATGTCAGTCATGATTATTGTCTTAAACTAGCGCAAGGTATTCTTTCTGCTTGTCGTCGGGAATTTTAAGCGCATCCATAGCTTGCTTTACGGTTAGATTCAATGTTTCCATTAAATTTCGGATGCTTCTGATTAAAGTCTCTTTTTCGCGTTCGTCTTGAAG
>JAFQZB010000024.1 GCA_017406175.1 Selenomonadaceae bacterium
CGCCCGCCTTTAGCCCGCGCACTTGAACGGAATTATCGTCAAAGGCAGTGACTTCGACTGCCTTAAGTGTGACTTTGCCGCCCTCGACGAGCCAAACTTGCGCCGCGTCGCCCGTCTGATAAATCGCACTAAGCGGAAGGACAAGTGCATTCGGCGCACTCTCCCGCATGATAACGTTAGCCGTCATGCCCAGCTGAACATTGCTTGCGTCGGGAATCGAAATCTTAACCGTGAACGTCCGCGCCGCCGAATCAGCCATAGGAGCAATCTCTCGGACGGTGCCAATCACCTCGTCGCCCGTCGCCCAGAACGTTATCGACACGCGCTGACCAATTTGCACGGCGGCGATTTTATTTTCGGGAATGTTAGCTACGACCTCAAGCTCACCAGTCTGGACGAGCGTTAAGACACTTTGCCCCGCCGCGACGACTTGCCCGACCTCCGCTTGAATCTCCGAGATGACACCATCAGCATTGGCAGTTAGCGTCGTGTAGTCAAGGGCGTTGCGGGTTTGCTGAGCCTGAGCAACGGCGGCATCGTAAGCGGCTTGTGCGGCGTCGTATTGAGTTTTGTATTGGTCGAGGACGGCGGCGGCAATCGCTTCGGCTTTGAACAGTTCGCTGTAGCGGTCAAGGTTCGCCTTTGCCAGTTGCAGTTGCGCACGCGTGGAGGCAACTTGGGCTTCCGCGCTCCTCGACTGTTCGACAACGTCTTTAGGGTCAAGCGTCATTAGAGCATCGCCCGCCCGAACTCTTGAGCCGGTCTGCACGTCGCGAGAAATTATCTTGCCGCCGACTTGAAATGATAAGTTCGTCTCGTAGCGACCACGCACCACGCCCGAATAATTTTCTTCCTGCGCGGCGTTAGCGGCTTCGACTTGCTGAACTTTGACTAGCGGCGGCTTAGGCGGAAGAGTTTCTTCTTTACCGCAACCAGTAAGCAAAAGACACGCGACGACTACTGACAAAAATTTTTTCTGCAACACATCACCGCCTAAAATTTTTCCGCCATTATAGATTTAAACAGCGAGGCGCGTCAACGTCATGAAGTCTAGGAAGTCGAAACGCCTTTGGACGGCGGCAACCTTCTTAGCGGCGCATGAATCCTCTGCACGAAAAAAAATCCCCGCGACGGTTCCAGAGTGCGCGACATTGACGGCAACGGCTCCCAAGTCCTTTGCAAAGGTCATTAGGTCTTCGAGTCCGCGTTTAGGCAAAATGCTTTGGTTGGCAAGGGCGGAGCGTTCAGTCAGCATGAAGTCAATCTCGTCAGCGAGCGTGGGGAATTCAAAATCACTGCGGCGATTAAGCTTGAGGGTGTCGACTTCGCCGCCATAATCGAAGACCGCCACTTGAAATCGTTCCTGCGCCCGAATGCTTTTTATCAGCCGACCAGTCAGAGGATTCATCGCGACGACGCCCGGATAAAATATGCCGTCCGTCGGTTCGATTGACGCGCAGAGCTTGCCGAGGTCGCCGGGTGAAAGTCTCCTGCCCAATGACAATGCGACGGCTTGAGCGACTGCCGCCATATCAGCAGACGACGACGCCATACCTTTGCCGCGTGGAAGTTCAGACGCAAGCCGCAATCCGAATTTGAATTCACGCCCGCCGCAGACCTTGTCGAGGATTGCCCGCGACTTTAAACCCAGACCAAAGACGCCCGCGAACTCATCGGACACGACAGCCGTCGAAAACTTTTCAATCGGGCAAGTAATCAGCACATGTTCGCCGCGATAAAAACCTTGAGCCAACTCACCGCACGTGCCACGCATCTTAACGATAATCTTCATCGCAGAGCCGCCGCTATAAGCAAGAAAGTTATCAGCGCGGACAGTTCAGCTAGCGTCGTGACTGCGCCGTAAATGTCGCCCGTGACGCCGCCAATCTTTTCCACAGCGAACGAAGCGAACCTCCACGCCACAATTAACGCAAGAACACTCGCCGCCGCCGCGCTAAGGAAAAATATTTCGCTGACGACGATAAGCGGCAACAAAAGTAAAAGCGTCTCGCCCGCCGCAAAAAGTATCGTCCGCCGCGTCGTGAACTTCGCAAACGCTTTGCCCATGCCGTCGGGTCTGGCGTAGGGAAATGCGCCAATCGTTACGACCATCATTAGCCGGGCGATTATCGGGGCGGAGTAAATCGCCGTGCATAGCCACCACGTTGACAGCCGCGCAAGTTCAGCTAGCGTCGAGACTTCCAACGCCGCAACCAAAATCATTGCGACTACGCCGAATGACCCTGCTCGACTGTCCTTCATTATCTCCAAAATCTTTTCCCGCTCGCGACCCGAAAACAATCCGTCCGCCGAATCCATTAGCCCATCGCAATGAATGCCGCCCGTTAAGATTATCAAAGCCGCAAAGCCAACCGCCCCCGTCAAAGTCGGCAAGCCTAGATGATTCACCGCCCCAACGACGCCCGAACATATTAAGCCGAGCACCGCCCCGACTGCTGGAAAATATTTCACCGACTCGCCGAAGCTCTCTTCCGTCCAAACACTCTGCTTGACGACAAATATCCGCGTCAAGAACTGCAATCCGATTAAGAACGAATTCATACAAAGACCTCATACCATAAAAATTGCCAAAGAAGTGAAAGACTGGCCGCCATGGACGGCGGCCGCCGGCGTTTGAATCATGGATGATTCATAGCCGGTCTACGCCCTTTCTTTTGTAACTTTTCTTTGGGCGAGCAAAGAAAAGTTTGCCACATGATAACTAATCGCGGGCGGCTTGTACAGCGGATAAAATCTTTTGCGGTATCGGGCAATACCTGCTATAATCGGCGCGGCATAAAAAAATTTACTTGAGGAGGCATCTTATCTAATGGAAAGTTCTGCGTTGTCAATGCTACCGCCGATCATCACGATAATCCTCGCGCTTGCTACGAAGGAAGTTTACACGTCGCTGATAGTCGGTATCTTCGTGGGCGCAATGCTCTTCACGGGCGGCAACTTCCTAGAATCAATCGTGACGTTCTTTGAAATCATGGAAGGCAAGGTCGGCGGCAACGTCAACATTTTAATCTTCCTCGTCATCTTGGGTATCTTGGTTGCGATAATCAGCAAATCGGGCGCGACGAAGGCTTACGGGGAATGGGCGCGTTCGGTCATCTCCAGCAAGCGTTCCGCCCTCGGCTTAACGGCGTTCCTCGGTATGTTGATTTTTATTGACGACTACTTCAACTGCCTGACTGTCGGAACGATTATGCGACCCGTCACTGACAAGTTTAAAATCTGCCGCGCAAAGCTCGCTTACGTCATCGACTCGACGGCGGCTCCTGTCTGTATAATTGCTCCCGTGTCGAGTTGGGCGGCGGCTGTCGGCTCGTCCCTGCCTGAAGGCTCACTCGTTGACGGCTTCTTACTCTTCCTGCAGACAATTCCTTTTAACCTCTACGCTATCCTGACGATGATTTTTATGGTGTTCATCATCACGACTGGCAGGGACTTCGCGACAATGGGCGCGGAGGTTCGCAAGAACAATGAGCATTTTGAAATCCCCGACGAATACAAAGACGCCGTCTCAGAAGAACAATCTACCGGCGGGCAAGGAAAGATTATCGACCTGATTTTGCCGCTTATCGTCCTTATTAGTGTCTGTATCTATGGCATGCTTTACACGGGCGGCATTCACGAGGGCAAGACGATTTCGGACGCCTTCGCCGACTGCGACGCCTCTAAGGCTTTGGCTCTCGGCTCGTTTATTGCGTTGGTTTTTATCTCGGCTCTTTACCTGCCGCGGCGGGTCGTAAACTTCAGCGAATACTGCGAATGCTATTCCCAAGGCTTTAAAGCGATGGTGCCCGCGATTTTTATCCTGTGCTTAGCGTGGACGTTGTCGGGCATTTGCTCTGATAGCTACTTGAATTTGGGCGGCTACGTCGGCAGCATTGTCCAGGAGCACGCCTCGCTTGCAATGTTCCTGCCGGTGATTTTCTTCGTCGTGTCAATGGCGTTGGCTTTCGCGACTGGTACGAGCTGGGGTACGTTCGGCATTTTGATTCCGATTGCAATTTCCGTTCTCGTCAATCTCCCGGCTGATGTGGCGGCTAACTTGTTGGTTATCTGCGTTGCGGCGATATTGGCGGGTTCAGTCGGCGGTGACCATGCCTCGCCCATTTCCGATACTACTATCCTTGCCTCGGCGGGTGCCCAATGCCACCACATAGACCACGTTAGTACCCAAGTTCCCTACGTCTTGACGGTCTCAAGTTGCTGTGTGGTCGGCTATCTCGTCGCGGGCGTCACTCAAAGCGGTTGGCTCGGCTTAGGCGTGTCGTTAGCTTGTATTGCTGTTGTTATGGCTGTTGTTCGTGCTAAGGTTCCTTCTATCGACGTTTAATCGGAGCTGATAACTATGACTAAACACAAAAAGATTCTCGACGACCTATTTAACGCCTTCACGATGCTTGGGCGCGGCAATTACGTTACGGTTCACGACGTTAAAGACAACGTGACCCGTTTTAGTCCTGCCGCCGTGGAGCTGTTCGGGTTGGCGGGCGAATACATTTCCACTGACGCCATTGACTGGGCAAATTACATTCACCCCGAAGACAAATTCATTTATAAGCGGACGATGCAAGGACTCCTGAGCGGCGAGACTAAGGGCTACGATTTGACCTACCGCACGCGACTTAAGGACGGGACTTATGCCGTTATGCGTTATATGGGCTCGACAATCTTTGACGCGGACGGCTTGCCCGAATTCCTCTGCGGCGTGGTGATTAACGAGGGCTTGATTGAAAGCGTCGACCCCGTAACTTTGCTTAGGAATCAGTACGGCTTCTTCCGCGATTTGATTGCCGCCATTGAACTCAAGAAAAGTTGCGTCGTCGTGCTTTGCGGGATTAACAAGATGAACAACATAAACGAGGAGCACGGCTACGCGTTCGGCAATTCCGTCCTGCAACAGGTCGCCTGGCTCCTTCAAGAGGCGGTCGGCTCCGATGGCACGGTTTATCGCATGGGCGGCGCAAAGTTCGCGTTCCTCACTGAAAGTCTTTCGCCCGAAGAAGTTGCCGTCAAGTACGAGAAACTTCGCCGTGCCGCTCTGGCTGGTTTGCCCGTCGAAAACGTCCGCCAAGTCCTCACGATTAGCGGCGGCATGGTTCATTTTGAGGGCGGCTCCTATGACGAACGCACCATTAGCGCGAGTTTGAATTTCGTTTACAACGAGTCGAAGTTCTATCACAATGGCAAGCTCGTCAACTACAACGGCGCAATCGGCAGGAACACTCACGAATCACTTGAGCTGGTAGCCGAGGTTCGCGACGATATTTTAATGGACTGCAGAAATTTTTCCCTGCGCTATCAGCCCGTCTTCAATGCCACGACCGAACAGCTTACCGCGATTGAGGCTTTGCTTTGTTGGCGCAGTGAACGTTTCGGCGAAGTTCCCCCGTCAGCTTATGTGCCCGTCCTTGAGCGCGACTTCCTCTTTGAGGAGCTGGGCTATTGGATTCTCCGTCGAGCAATGAAAGACGCCCTTAAAGTTTTGGCTCGCAAGCCCGACTTAACTTTGAACGTGAACATTTCGCCCGCGCAAATCGTCGACGACTTCTTATTTGAGGAGATTGATAAGATTGCAAAGGCGGTGGGCTTCCCGCTGAATAATCTTTGCTTCGAGTTGACGCAGAGTTGCCGCTTGATTGAGCCGAGCATTTTACGTCGAATCGTCCGCGCCCTTAAGCGCAAGGGTATCCTCTGCCTGATTGATGACTTCGGGAGCGGCGTGGCGTCGATTGACTTCCTGCGCGACCTCGCCCCGACCTTTATCAAGCTTGAACGCGATTACATCTTGAACATAAAGGACAAGCCCGGAAACTTACAAATCGTGCGGCACCTGTCCGAGCTTGCCACCGAGCTTGGGACTAAGGTTTGCTTGAAGGGCATAGAGAACGCCGCCATTCGTGAGACGACGAAGAACTTTCCAGTAGTCAACGTGCAGGGCAACTACTATTCCGAGGCGATTGCCCTTGATGAGATTATCGCGAAGTACCTTTAGCAAAAAAATTCGGCGATGAGCTCCGAAGAGTTCACCGCCTTTTTTATTTGCCGTCAAGCCGCTTGCCCCGTAAAAATCTTTCCGCTACAATAATTCTCGGTAGTCTACTTCTCCCTTAAGAAAGGAGGTGACAACCATGTTCGCAATTTTCGTGACGACCGTCGCAGCGGATGTCGTAGCAGGTGTAAGCTTGTACTTCATTTGCAAGTGGCTGGACAGGCATTTTAGGTAACAAACAGCCCGTGGTTATCGTTAATCCTTAAAACGAAGAACCTATTTAAACGTTTGAACCCCGAGTTCGCAGCTCGGGGTTCTTTTTTGGTAGTCTGACCATGTTCGCAATATGTTATCTTAATGACGTGTGCAGTCTATCACATGCCCAAAACTTTTTCAAGCCGCTTGCCCCGCCAAAACTCCCACATCGTCTGCAAGTGGCTCGACAAGCGCAACAACCGCTAAAGACAAGAGACAGAGCACAATGGTTATCGTTAATCTACAAAACGAACAGCCTAATAAAAAGTTTAGAACCCTGAGCCTCCAACTCAGGGTTCTTTTTGCCGTTATTCTTGATGACTACGTTGTTGTAAGTTGTCTAACTTAACGCGTGCAGTCTATCATACGCCCAAATCTTTTTCAAGCCATCGCACGAACTTTATCCTCGATGAAGGCTATCTCCGCCGCCGTCAGTTTGTATTTGCGGTAAAGTTGCTCGTCGACCGCCCCGCCCCAATTTATGTCGCTCGTCGCTGGGTTGAAGTCTTGCATTGGCACCATTGCCCACGTTGCCGGCGGATTGTGTTGCGTCACCTTGAGAATGCCCAACATGACGCGGCAAAACTTGCTCCTTATGTAGGCTATGCAGGCGTCCGCCTCCGCCCGCGTATCGAACGCTCCGACGCTGATAAACGTCTGGGTGCTGCCGACAAGCGGCGAGCCGACAAGCGGCGTACTAACCACTTCACCCAACGCCCCACTGCCATTAGCCTCTGGAACAAAGACTTTGTACTTATAAAAATTTAAATTGTTGTCGCTAATGTCAATGTAATCGCGGCGGATAAATTTCGTCACTCGCTTGCCGTTATCGTCCAATCCGCAAGCTTGAATGTATTCGCGTCCGTCGTTCGGCTTGTCATCGAAAAAATAATCTGCCGCGTACTTGAAAACGTTTGACTTAAAGAAATCGTTCCAACGGTCGAGGAATGGTGCGTTGGGGTGGTCTCTGATAAATTTTTCCGTCAAGAAATATTTCGTGCGTCCGAAGACAATCTCGCTAAGGGGACGGAAGCTCGGATTGTCGAAGACAACTTTTTGATAAATGGACTTAAGCTCGTCGAAGGGAATAAAGACTTTAATAGGCGCGAAGGTTTGATTCTTATCGTAAAGAGTAATGGCGACGCCGCCTTTGATGTCGGAGGTCGGGAAGAACTTTTTGCCGTCGGGTTCGTAGCGGATAACTTTTATGTGCGGGTCGGCTAGCAGTCTCTTGCGGAATTCTTGAGGCGTGGCACCAGCATTGAACAGGCACCGCGCAGGGTGAATCAACGAGACCTTATCACAGAGTTTGAACGCCGCCTCCATGAACAGATGGTAAACAGGCGGATTGAAATTGCCCGTGTCAGTTGTCGTTTGATAGGGCGGGTTGCCAACGACAGCATCGAAAAACATTTTGCCAGCTCCTTTATTCCAGAAATTCTTATTGGTAACGTTCTTGACGAATTGCGCGGCTTTATTTTTAAGCTGATTAATGAGGTCGTCGAAGCAATGAGCGTTGACGGAGCCGCCGCGATAGCCGAGCAAAGTTCTGCGGGTGATAGTCTTCGCCATGGGGGTTTTGCAGATGACAAAGACATTATCGGCGACAGTCATATCCCAGAGGCGGCGGTGTTCGTCGAGAGGAATTTTATCTTCGCTGACGTTGCCGAGCCGCGCCATAAAAATTTTGTGGGTGACGTAAAGCGGATAAAGCCCCGTCTTTGAATTAATCTCAAGGATTTTTTTATCGGGCGTGAAGAAGTCCTCGGCGAAGGCTGAATCAATATGGAGTTTGACGACGCGCCACGGGGTCAGGACGGTTTCCTTATCGGGGTTCTTGAAGGTGGCGAACAGTTCCGCGATTTTGTTAATGCGTTCGGTCGGGCGAAGTTTATCGGCGGCTTTGGCGCGTTGGCGAATGATATTTCCCGCTTGAATGAAAACTTCGGGGTCGTAGTAGGGGATAAAGTCTTTGAAAAGCTCTTTGGTGACGCCCGCCGGCATGAATTCAGCCCAGCTCGCGTCGTCGACAATCTCGGTAAATTTTTCAATCGTAATGGTTTCATCAATCGGAACCTGCGCGCCGTAAATCAAAAACGGCATACGAATCGAAATCCCGCGCAAAATGGAAATGGCGTTGCGTTTAACGGCGGCTTTTCGGGCGGCTTCTTTTTCTTCGGGCGTGCGGGGCTTGCGAGTCAACTCTTTATCGTTGTATTGTTCGTTAGTCAAGCCTTGGTCATTTACGGGAATATCGGCGGGCTTCTTGGTGGGCTTAGAGGAGCCGATAATCTTCTTTAGCGCGTCGAACTTCTTCCAGTCGATATTAGAAAGGTCGCGGAGGGTGTCGTTGTAAATGTTGCTGTCTTCAAAGCCATTGCGGACGGCGCGTTCGGCTTGGGCGTGTTTAATCCTCTGCAAAAGTCTGTTGGCGTCCAGGGATTTCATTTCGGAGCCTTCGACGGCGATGACTGGGCAAAAGTTCAGCAGTTCGCCTAAAATTTCTCGTTGGCTGTCCTTAGTCTTGCCAGCGCGAGTGGAGACTTTAACGGATTCGGCAATAACTCTTAGGGCGCGGTCGGGCGCGAAGTCGAAAACGTAGCAATTCTGTTTGGAGACGCCGCCTTTATTGCAAGGGCTTTGGACGCGGAAAATCGTTTGCAGATAACTCGTCGCGGAAGTCGAGTAGGAACCCGCCAACATAAAGACGGCAGTCCATTCTGGGACGGTGACGCCAGCAGTTAGCTTGCCGCAAGAAAGGGTTATCGTGTATTCGTGATTGGCAATGGCGTCGCGCACGGCGGCAAAGGCTTCGCCAGTTTTATCTTCGGGGTCGCCGTCGCCCGCCACGTTCACAATTTCAAACTTGCCGAAGACAGGATGCCGCTTTAAAAGTTTGCTTAGGGCGAGACCTTCCTTGACGCCGGGAATAATCCAGAACGTGTGCTTGAACATTTCGCGGAAGTCGGCGCGGCTGAAGGGATAGTTATTGTCGTCCGCCTTAACCAGCAGATTGAGGAAGCTTTGAACGTCGGGTTCGTGAACGAAGCGTTCATTATCCGCCCTGAAGAACTCTTTAAAGCTGAAGGAAATATCTTCGCTGTCAATGTAGTTGAAGAGCTTGCCGAGGTCGTAGGCAAAAATATTCATGCGCGGCAAGTCAGCGTATGGGTTGGGGTCGCCGAAATTCTTTTTATCCCAAGCGGCTTTGGCGCGTTGCTCCATGACGTAATCCCAAGTAAAAATGTTGTCGGTTGAGAAGGCGTCAAAGATATTAAAGGGCGTGCCAGTCAGGTCGAGTAGCTTTGAATTTTTCTTGACGAGCTTTTTAATAACAGCGTCGCCGAGTTCGGTTTGGGTTCCTTCGTGCGCCTCGTCGACGATAACCAAATCCCACTTCGTCTTAAAGGCGGCGTCATTCTTATCGAACTTGCCGCCGACGGTCTCGGAGCCGCGCAGGTCTTGCATAGAGGCGAAGTAAACGAACTTCCTGCCGTCGCGGAGCAAATCTTCAAGCGAACTGCCTTTGTTGCCGTAAATGTAATCTGTGCCGCGGAAAATCTCGTTGAAGTCGTCGTACCAGCCCGCGTCGACTACGGGGCGATGCGTGATGATAATCGTCTTGTCAAAGTTCATGCGGCGGACGACCTCCAAGGCGCAAAACGTCTTACCAAATCGCATCTTAGCATTCCAGAGAAAATCTTTGCCGCCCTTCTTGAAGTGTTCGACGGTTTTATTTATGGCGGTCTCCTGTTCGGGGCGGAAAATTATATCCTCGCGAACACTCTTAACCGAAATAAACTTCTTGCCCTGCTTGACAGCGGCGATAGCTTTAATGGCGTTTTGCAAATCGATTTTGAACCACTCGCGACCTTTGGTACCTTTGGGGGCGTGTCGATACTTCTTCAGCAGGCGGTGAACGTCATAATCGCGGAAGGTGCGCCCGTCGTCGGTTATGGCAAGTTCAAAATGCAGGAGATTGTAATCAATGCCCGCCGTCCTCGTGTATTGGTCAATGCGTTCTTTGGCGGCGCGTTTCAAATTCTTTTTGGTCGGCAGAAGGTTCTTTATCATCGTCTCTCCGATTTTCAAAAGTCCCTTGTGCGCGGCGTCAGGAATTCCAAAGATATAAATCAATCGGCGTTGATAAACTTCATAAGGATTCATCGTCATCCGCCCCTCTCCAGTTCTATAAATTCAAACGTCTTGCCCGTGCTCCAGTCTCTGATTCGACAATACACGCCGCCAAAAAGGTTTGGACTCTCGGCGAAGGGCGGCGAACCCGTCAGCCCGTCCATTTGAAATAAATTCCACGAGATGACCTCCGCGACTTCATGTAGAATATCTTCGGGCGGCTTGCGATAAAATTTTTCCGCATAATAGTCTTTGAACGTCTCGAAAACATTTCGGCGGGCAAGGAAGAGATTATCGCCTTGGAACTCGTAGCCGTAGACGCTTTTAACGGCACGGATAGCCCACGTCGTCCAATCAAGTAAAGTTTTAGTCTGCATGCCGACGACGCGCAATTTTCTATCCAACAAGCCGACGCGTTCAGGAAGTGCAATCGCCTTGCCCGTGACGGCATTATATCGGCTGACAAGGTAAGGAGCCTCGCCGCAGGTTATCTCCAAAAATCTTGCGTCAACGTAAGCTTGCCAATCGCGTTCGTCGGCGTCAATCAATTCGTTTTGAATGCGGCAGACTTCAGGCGGCGTGAAAATCTCTGCGCGGTCTTTAGTGCGTTGCCTCTGATGTTCACGGAGTTTTTGCCAACGCGGACGAATCAACTTAACGTCGTCGGCTGTAATTTCTTGCTTGCCGTGTTCAGCGTTCGCCCAAATGATATTGCGTCCGGTCGTTCGGTCTTTCAAAATAATCTCAAGCATCGTCTCATCCTCAAAAAAAGAAAGCGACCGGGGAGAACCCTTGCCGCCTTCTTGATAGCTTCCGATTGATTAAGCGTCGAGCACAGCCCATTCATTGCTGAAGTAAAAACTTTTACTTTCGGGGAGCTTACCCCAATTCTCTACAACTCGACTAATTGCGCGTGTAACGTCGTGGTGCCCGTCGGTGTTCGTGAGCAAGACTAGAAATTGATTCGTGCCGTTCTGCGAAATGACATCGCCGCGCCTCAATGTATCGTGCAGACATTCCATAAATTTTTCGCCAGCGTATTTCAGGGATAAACTTTTATCTTCGCCCGTCCGTTTGAGTGCAAACAGCACAATGCAAATCGTCTTAGCATAGCCGGCGCGGGTGCGTTTGAGGAAACGATAAATGTTGCGGAAACTCTCGAAGGGCAGGATATAAGCTCCAGGCTCCTTGTTGCGTTCGGCAAGAATCATTTCGACCTGCGCGAGTGAGGCGACGGTCTCGACATTCTCTTCGGGCGCGTCCTCGTTGAAGATATTGTAGCCGTGCTTGCCGTTCTGCTTGACAATGTACAGAGCTTTATCCGCCTTCTTGTACAGCTCAACAAAATCGGTGCCCGCCTGTGGAACGAGTACGCAACCGATTGACGCGCCAAGGGGAATGTTCATATCCTCGCCCATGAGCTTTTTAGCCGCCTCGATAATCTTCTCGTTGATAAACTGGGTCTTAGCGGCAATGGACGCCTCGTCGCTGACGCCGTGGCAGAAAGCAACGAACTCATCGCCGCCCATACGCCCAATTAAATCCGTCGAACGCATTGCCGCCCGCAAGATGTCAGCAAACGCTATCAAAATCTTATCGCCCATTGCATGTCCGTGAATGTCGTTGACGAGTTTAAAGCTGTCTAGGTCAATCATCATCAACGAGCCGTGCGACTTCTTGCAAGTCTTCTTAAGCTCCTCTTCCGACGAACCCTTATTGAACAGCCCCGTTAGCTTGTCGATTGAGGACGTCTTTTTTAGGTCTTGAATCTCGCCGACCGTCTGGAGAATATTTGCCACGCGGCGTTGCAGGACTTCGGGCTTAAAGGGCTTGCGGATAAAATCCATTGCGCCGTTATCGAAGCCTTTGCTCTCGACCTCTTCGCTTTTGTCCGCCGTCATGAACATGAACGGGATTTTTCTATGGAATTCGTTCTGGAGGGCGATTTGCATTTCGTAGCCTGTCATGCCCGGCATCCGGAAATCGGACAGGATCATATCGGGCTTTTCCTTGCGATAAATTTCCATTGCTTCTTCTGCCGAACCCGCGCAAACAGTTTCGTATAGCCCTTCCAACATGAACGCCGTCATCTCGCGTAACATGTCCACATCGTCGACAATCAGAATCTTTTTCATAGCCAAAACCTCACTGTCCGAAATTAGCTGATATATTTTTTTAGTCATTATAAAGGTTTTTCTCGGCGTTGCAAAGAAAAACTTTTCGAGGAGGCGATTATATGTCTAAGGTCTTAAAGCAAAAGCTGTTCGATAAACTTCCGAGCGTCGACGAGCAAAAGTTCCGCGACGGACTCAAGGCGGCGTTAAAGAGCTTCAACAAAAAAATTGTCGTGCTGGACGACGACCCGACCGGCGTTCAGACTGTCAACGGGATTTCGGTTTATACGGACTGGACGGCGGCGAGTATTGCGGCGGTTTTCGCGGAGGATAATTCCATGTTCTTTATCCTGACGAATTCGCGAGCCTTCTCCGCCGACAAGACCCGTGCCGAACATAAAAAAATCGCCGAACGTCTTTGCGCGGCGGCTAAAGACTTCGGCAAAGACTTCGTGCTTGTCAGTCGCAGTGATTCGACTTTGCGCGGGCATTATCCGCTTGAAACTCAGACCTTGCGCACGACTTTGGAGGCTTGCGGCGTTGCAGTCGACGGAGAAATTTTAATGCCGTTCTTCAAGGAGGGCGGGCGATTCACTCTCGGAGACGTTCACTACGTGCAGGAGGGCGATTATCTGATTCCCGCGGGCGAGACAGAGTTTGCCAAAGATAAGACGTTCGGCTATACGAGTTCAAACCTTGCCGCTTACGTCGAGGAGAAGACCAGCGGCGCGTTCAAAAAATCTTCCGTCACGTGCATTAGCCTTGAGGATTTGCGCGGCGGCGACGTTGATAAAATATCCGCACGCCTCGAAAGCATCCGCGACTTCAACAAAGTTATCGTCAATGCGGCGGATTATGTCGACGTGGAAATTTTTTTATTGGCTCTGATTAAGGCTCTGGCGGCGGGCAAAAACTTCATCTTCAGGACGGCGGCGGCTTTCACTAAAGTTATCGGCGGCGTCGAAGATAAACCTTTGCTAACTCGTGCTGAACTCCTCGACGCGGACAATCCCAACGGCGGCTTGATAATCATCGGCTCACACGTCCAGAAGACTACCGCACAACTCGACGAGCTTAAAAAACTCCCTTCGGTGGCATTCATTGAATTTGACGTTAGCAACCTCGGCTCGGTCGATAGAATCATTCAGCAGACGGAGGAGAATCTTTCACGCGGACGGACGATGACCATTTACACCAGCCGCGAAGTTCTGGACGTTGGCTCGGCGGAGAAAAATCTTGCGGCGAGCGTGAACATCTCTGACGCCTTAACTAGCATTGTCAATCGGTTAAGCGTGCGCCCGAAGTTTTTGATTGCCAAAGGCGGCATAACCTCCAGCGACGTGGGGACTAAAGGTTTGGGCGTCAAGAAAGCTCTGGTGCTCGGTCAAGTGGCGGCGGGCGTTCCCGTTTGGCGGCTCGGCTCTGAAAGTAAATTCCCCAGCATGAGCTACATAATCTTTCCCGGCAACGTCGGCAAGGTCGAGACCCTTCGCGAGATTGTCGAAATGCTCGGCGCATAAAAAAATTGCCCCCTATGCGGGAGCTTTTCTGTCGTCAAAGATTTTTCAAACGTTGCGGTTCACGTCTAGGGCAATGTCCACAATGTGTCCGTCCACTTCCATTTCAACCGTCAGATATTGTGCGTCGCTGATTTTAATCGTGTGGTCTTCGCTTATTATAAGTTCGGGCGTGGTTATATCGACCTCAAGTCCGAGCTTAGTAAAATTCGTGGCGGCGCGGGCAGTTAGCATATTTGACATTTCGCGAAGGGCACTTTGCACCAACTCGCCAAACTTCGTGACGGGCACGCCCATCATCATCGTCGAGGCAATATATTTCGCTGTGTCCGCCGTCATGTTGTAAACGACCTTGCCTTGCATTTGTCTGGTAAAGCCGACCACGAGCACGACGCCGTTGCTTATTACGTTTCTGTCCTGCAAATAAATCCTCTGCCGCTTGGGTGTCGGGAAGCCCATCTGCGGCATTATCTCCATGAATGCATCAATTATCGGATTGACGAGTTTTGCATCCACTTTATCAATCTCCCTTCGCGTATAAAGTTCGCGCTAAAATTCTATGCAACTGCTGATTTTACCTGCCACATTGTTAAAATATTTTTTTATAGCTTAGGGAACTTTTCAGAGGCTAACTTTTTTGTTATCATGGCGGAAAACTTTTTGGAGGAGGAAAACTATCTTGAAGAAGAAAAAAGTTTTAGTCCACGGCACGCCCGACAGCCTGAAGAAATTCTTTTCGGACGCATTGAGCTTTGATTATGAAGTCGCCGCTATCTTGAGTGAGTCGTTCGATAAAGTATCAATCGTGCGGGGCGGCAAAGAGCTTGATATTCTTCCGTCGCAGAGCCTGCCAAAATTCATTCAACGTATCATCGACGCGGTCATCATCACCGACAACGCCGCAAAAGACGCTGTCGTTAATTTTTTCCTCAAGCAGGGCTTTGACGCCCGCAAACTTATCCTTTGGAGTGAGACGGACGGTTGGGGAAAGTTCGAGATTCAAGGTTCGGACAACATGCGGATTGCTTACGTCAACGGCTTGGAATTTCATATTCAGAACGAAGCTGACGAAAAATTTTTCAACGATGCCTGCTTGAGATTTAAAACAATCAGGGCGTACAGGAACACAGACCCAAAGCTTTATCCAGCTATCTTGGCTCAAGACTTTCAAAAGCGGCAGGGTCGTCCGCTCGACTTTGCTAACTTAAAAACTTATACAGAGAAGTTGCAGTGGCTAAAGCTTTATGACGCTACGCCGCTCAAGAGCCGCCTCACTGACAAATTCCTCGTGCGCAGTTGGGTCGCGGAGAAAATCGGCGAGCAATATCTGACTCCGCTTTTGGGCGTGTGGGACAGCTTCGACGACATTGACTTTAATTCCCTGCCCGAACAATTTGTTTTGAAGTGCAACCACGGCTCTGGCATGAATGTCATTGTTCGCGATAAACATTCTTTTGATAAGCAACGTGCCCGCGAAAGATTCAATGCTTGGTTGGCTGAGGACTTCGCTTTGCTCTTCCTTGAGCTTCACTACACGCGCATTAACCGGAAGATTATCGCCGAAAAGTTCATAACTGACGGAGTTAATCCTCAACCAACAGATTACAAATTCTACGCTTTTAATGGCAAACCAGTTTATTGTTTATGCATGACGGACAGAGCAACTAATCTAAAAATTAATTACTTTGATATGAACTGGAAGCCGACGGACATCGAACGCACTGACCACCCGCGTAGTGAACACCCCGAAAAAATTCCGTGTCCGAAGAACTTTGAGCTGATGAAAGAACTTGCCACCAAGCTCGCGGAGGGATTTGCCTTCGTGCGCGTGGATTTCTACGAAATTGGCGGGCGCGTCTACTTCGGGGAGATGACTTTCACGCCGGGCGCAGGAAATTTTTCTTTCAAGTCAGAGGGCACCGACGAACACTTAGGCACGCTCCTTACCTTGCCCAAAGCCTCGCCGCTCCCACGCATTTAAGCTACCGTGAATTTCATGACACGACGTTACGAAGACGATTTGCGGGCGAAGCTTGCCAAAGAAAAAATTCTATGCACGAGGTCGGGCGGACGCTTGAAATTCGCGTTGGCTTATCCGAATTTCTATCGCGTCGGCATGAGCAACCTCGGCATTCACATAATCTATCAACTTCTTAACGCTCACAAGGAAATTTCTTGCGAGAGATTTTTTTTGCCCGAAAGTAACAGGCTCCTAAGCCAAGAGACGTTCGCGCCGCTGAATAAGTTTCAAGTCGTCGGGTTCGCGGTGAGTTTCGAGCCAGATTACTTTAACGTCGTGCGAATGCTCAAACTCGGCAAGATAAATCCTCGCGCCGCTAAACGGACGGACTTTGACCCGATAATTATTGCCGGAGGTCCTTGCGCGACGTTCAATCCGGAGCCGCTAAGCGAAATCTTCGACGCGTTCATCATTGGCGAGGGCGAAATCATCTTGCCGCCGCTCCTAGACGAAATTATTTCAACGGAAGGTCTGCCACGCCGTCAACGCTTGGAAAAACTTTCACTCGTGGCGGGCGTCTACGTTCCGAGCTTCCCTAAGAGAGTTTCGCGGCAATGGGTTGAGGATTTGGACGCTTACCCCGCCCACTCGACGATTTTGACGGACGACGCCGAATTTAATATGTATCTGGTGGAGACGGCTCGCGGTTGCGGGCGGCATTGTCGATTTTGTATGGCGGGCTATTGTTTCAGGCGTCCGCGCAATCGTTCGCTAGACGTTCTTAAGGCTCAAATTGTTCAGGCTAAGGCGTTCGGTAAGAGGGTCGGCTTAATGGGCGCGGCGATTTCCGATTACCCGCAGATTGATGAGTTGTGCCGCTTTATTCTCGGCGAAGGCTTGCAAATGTCGGTTGCGTCCTTCCGTGCCGATTCCGTGACGCGGGAGCTTGTTCAATCTTTAGCGGCTAGTGGACTGCAGACTTTGACCATCGCGCCCGAAGTCGGCTCGGAAAAGATGCGCCGCGTCGTCAATAAGGGAATCACGGAAGAAAATATCTTCAACGCAATTGAACTGGGATTGGCGGCGGGCATAAAAAGTTTTCGGCTGTATTTCATGGTCGGCTTGCCGTTCGAGGAGCTTGACGACGTGGAGGCAATCGCAGAGCTGACGACGCGGGTAAAAAAGTTCTGCGGCGGGCGGCTGACGTTGAGTGTTAATCCGTTCGTGCCAAAACCTTTTACGCCTTTTCAGTGGTCGCCGTTCGCTGGGAAAAAATATCTGGACGCGGCTTTTAAAATCTTGCACAGCAGGTTAAAATCAATGCACGGCGTGGAAATTATTTCGGAGTCGATAAGGTCGGCTCAAGTTCAGGCGATACTTTCACGCGGCGATAAAAAAATCTCGGAAGTCGTCTTGCAATCGGAGACGGCGCAGGATTTCAGGAAGAATTTCAAGGCGGCGGGTCTTAATGAGGACTTCTACTTGCGCGGGCGAGATTTGGACGAGTCTTTGCCGTGGGATTTCCTTGACCAGGGCTTTGGCAAAAAATATCTGCTTGACGAGTTCAATCGGGCGAAAGCTTTAAAATCAACGCCGAAATGCTTTGACGGTTGCAAGCGTTGCGGCGTGTGTAAGGGGTGATTAAATGCGTGTGGTAATTGTCGGGGCGGGCAAGCTCGGATACACAATCGCGGAGCTTTTAAGCAACGAGGGCATGTCGGTTACGGTCATCGACCACGAGGAGAGCCAACTGACTGCCGTTAAGAACAATTTGGACGTGCTGACGATAACGGCTAACGGCGCAAGCCCTATAACGATGGACGACCCCGACGTAAATGGCGCGGACGT
This sequence comes from Selenomonadaceae bacterium, assembly GCA_017406175.1. GTDB lineage: Bacteria > Bacillota > Negativicutes > Selenomonadales > Selenomonadaceae > Quinella. The sequence goes on from JAFQZB010000024.1 coordinate 17,836, forward strand.
GTTCATTCCAGTCACGGCGATTGATGAAGTCAACATGGTCGCTTGCATTCTCGCCAAAAAGCACGGCATTAAGCATACGATTGCCCGAATCCGCGATATGCAGTTCCTAAGCGAGGCAAAAGACTATCTCAAGAAAAATTTCGATATAGATTTGATGCTAAACCCTGAAATGATTGCCGCGCACGAAATTTATCGAATCCTTATGACGCCGGCGGCATTGGACGTGGACGAGTTCGCGGGCGGGAAAATTCGCTTGTTTGAAGTCAAAATACAAAAGGACAGTAAGTATATCGACATACCGTTTAAAAAGTTGCGACTGCCCGAAGGCGTTTTGGCTGGATTAATCTTCCGCGACCATGAAATGATAATCCCGCACGGCGACGACGCCTTACAAGTCGACGACAACGCATATTTTATCGGATTCCCCGACGAGATAGAGAAGTTCAGCTCCAATTTCGTTCAACGCAACTCACGAAAGCTCGAACGGGTGATGATAATCGGCGCGGGCAGAATTTCGCGGACTTTGGCTGTCATGCTGATAAGGGCGGGCGTCAATGTCAAAGTCATAGAGAAAGACCGCGAACGTTGCGAAGACATTGCACAGCTTTTATCGGGCGACAGCATAGCGATTTACGGCGACGGCACGAACGTTGACTTGCTGGCGCAGGAGGGCATTGCCTCGGCGGACGTGGTTGTTTGCTTGTCGGAGGACGATAAACTTAATTTGATGATGGCGTTGCTCGCAAAGCACTTAGGCGCAAAAAAAACCGTCGTCAGGGTTTATCGGACGGAATACGCGGACTTGATAGAAAAAGTCGGCGTGGACGTGGTAATATCAGCGCGTCTCCTGTCGGCTAGTGAAGTCTTAGCGTTCGTGAGGCGCGGCGGCGTGGTCAGCGTGTCGATTTTGGAGGGCGCACGAGCCGAGGCAGTCGAACTTATCGTTCAGAAGGGCGCGAAGGTCGCCGGGAAAAAATTAATGGACGTTAGGTTGCCTAAGTCGTGCTTGGTGTGCGCTTACGTGCGAAAGAATCGGGCGGCGATACCAAACGGTCACACAGTCCTTGAGCCAGGCGACAGAACGATACTATTTTGTCTGCGTGGTGCGGCGCAAGAGGTTATGACGTGGTTTAACTAAGGAGGAGATGGGATTGAGCGTATTCAACTTTGCAAAGAAGGACACGGAGTTTTTCGATTTATTCTTGGAGAACGCGAAGTTCTTCCATTTGGGCGCGGAGCTACTCGACGAGGTGATTAAAGACCCGAATCAAGCTTTGGAACGAATCGAAGACATATTGGGGCTTGAGTCGGCGGCGGACGAAGTCAACGAGAAGATAATTAACAAGCTGAACCTGAGCTTCATAACGCCAATTGACCGCGAGGACATCTACGCGATAGCCAACGAGCTTGATAAGGGCGTAGACATGTTGCAGGGCGCGTTGCAAAGAATCATCATGTATCACGCGGGGCATTCGACCAAACGCAGTCACGCCTTGACGAAACTTTTACTAGAAAGCACAGATGAATTAGTTAAGGCGTTCAGGCTACTAAGCGACGTTAAGAAGAATCAAAAGGAGATACTCGACGCCGTGCATAAGGTATCGGAGAACGAGAGCCGCGGCGATTTGATTTATCGGGCGGACATTGGGATTTTATTCGACGAGGCAGTTGAGGCTTCTAAAGAACACGGAGCCAGCCGCGCCGTTATCCATCTGATTAAGTGGAAGGACATCTTAGAGGACGTGGAAGAGGCACTCGACCACACAAAGCGCGTTTCGGATATGATTCGCGGCGTCGTCATGAAGTATTCGTAACAAAGCTTTTTA
>JAFQZB010000231.1 GCA_017406175.1 Selenomonadaceae bacterium
CCTCCCTCTGCGCTATCAACTGGGATGACGCTTATGCCGGCACTAAAGGCTTTGTCGCAGGCGCAAGCTGGGCACCGTTCGATAGAATCGTTCTTATCGGTAAATACTTCAAGGGCAAATACATCACTGGGCCTGGCGATGCAGAACGTCTCTTCGGTCGTGTCGAGTTCTTCTTCTAAGCCGACACTTTCAACCGAAAAAATTTCATAACGTAAATTACAGGGGTCTCCGAGCAATCGGAGGCTCCTTTGATTTTCGGCTTGCAAAAGTTTTTGGCGTGTGATAGACTTTAATTGTACGAACGGAAATTAATCAGTTGTCAACATGCATCGTCAAAAAGAAAACCCCCGACTGGCATCGGGGGTTTTCGCTCGTTTTATAGAATAACGATAACCACAGACTCTTGGTCACTTACGACCGTCGAGCCATTTGCAGATGAAGTGAACCACTACACCTGCTGCGACGGTTACTACGAACGTAGCCAACATGCTCGTCACCTCCTTTCTTAAGACGATCGGAGGTCGTCCGTGACCGACACGCTGATTTTACACAAACGCAACGACTGAATCAAGGCAAAAAAAGAACGGTCGCATTGACCGTCCTTAAAAGTTTTTATCTCGCGTGCCTCATCGAATTAACCGGGATATTGGCGACGAGCGCGACCGAATCGGAATCATTTTCCAAAGAAATCTCCATGTCCTTGCGGTTTATGTTCATGTATTTGGACAGGACGCCGATAATCTCTTCCTTAATCTTTTCCATAATCTCCGGCGAAATGCTGGCGCGGTCGTGAATTAAGACGACTTGCAAGCGTTCCTTAGCGACCGCCCCAGATTTTTTCTCGGACATGCCGAAGACCCTTTTTAAAACGTCAAGCATTGGCAGCCCTCCTTACAGCAAGCCGAAAAGCTTTTTCAGCCGAGCGAAGAAACCTTCCTTTTGCGGCTTGAGGAAGGGGACGTTCTCGCCGCAAAGACGGGCCACGATATTTTTATAAGCTTGCCCCGCCGTCGAGTTGCTCATTGTTATGACGGGTTCGCCTCTGTTCGTCGCCACGACAACGTTTTCATCGTCGGGGACTTGCCCAATGCACGCAACCGATAAAATTTCGTCAATGTCGCCCATGTCGAGCATATCGCCTTTTTCGACCATCTGCGGGCGAATTCTGTTGACGATAAGTTTGACGTTCTCTTTGTCCGCCCGACCAAGCTCGCCGATAATTTTATCCGCATCGCGCACAGCAGAAATCTCTGGCATCGTCACGACGATCGCAGTATCGGCGGCGGCTATCGCAGTTTTAAAGCCCTGTTCAATGCCGGCGGGGCAGTCGATTATAATAAAGTCGAATTCCTTCTTCATCTCGTCGCAGAGGGTAACGAGCTGTTCGGGATTGACGGCGGACTTGTCCTTAACCTGCGACGTGGGCAACAAGAAAAGGTTCTCGTACTTCTTATGACGGACGAGGGCTTTTTTATATGCAACGCGCCCGCTCGTCACGTCAACGAGGTCATACAAAATGCGATTCTCCAAGCCGAGCAAAAGGTCGAGATTGCGTAGCCCCGTGTCCGTGTCAATCAAAGCGACCTTATTGCCGCGCATGGCAAGCCCAACGCCGATATTCGCCGTGGTAGTCGTCTTGCCTACGCCGCCTTTGCCCGACGTTATTACTAAAATCTGACTCATAAAACTTTTCCTCTCATTACAAATTTACCGCGCAACGGGTTCAAAGATAATCATGTTGTCCCTAATCATGGCGCGTTCAGCTTGGCTAGCCTTAACGTCCTCGTCGGGGGCGCGGGCGATAAGGTCGGCAATGCGAATTTGCACGGGCATTAACCTATCCGCTACGACGCACGCCGTCTTATCTCCGAAGGCTCCCGCATGAACGAAACCTCTGCACGTGCCGCGAATGTCAATCGAACCGCCCGCGATGACTTGCGCCCCAGGATTGACGTTGCCGCAAATCAGCACGGAGCAATTCGCCTTGACCTCTTGCCCGCCGCGCACCGTATGATTTATAACCATCATCTTTTGAGCTTCTTCGACACTCTCTTTAAACTTCTGCGCGGGAGCCTTGGTGTTAGTGTCACGGGAGGGCGGAGCCAGATTCGGACGCTTAAGCTCGGTGCTGAACAACATTCCGTGCCGATGAAACATCTTGCGCAAAGCCTCGTTCTGTTCCTCGGCGAAGTAGCCTTTGGGAACAAAAACCGTCGTCCCGCGAATAAAGAAACCGTCGCCCGATTGGAGCTTGTCAAGAAGATTCGCCTGCACCGCCTCGAACGTCGCGCCCTTCGCGAACGTCAACTGCAAGCCGTACTTGAGCCCCTTAATCGTAACTATATCACTCATTTTGATCACCGCCTATGAATTAAAAATGATTCCTTGCGCATTATACATAATCCTGCGCCGCTTGCCAATATTCTTTACAGATTTTTTTCAGCAGAATCATAACATAAGTCCTATTTATAAATTTCGCCGCGCCGATTGACATTGAAATAAAGAAAATCTATAATCGTTGCAAACATTAACAAAATCTTTAGGAGGGTATAATAAATGGCGAAACCGCTTCAAATCATGGAAACAGTCTTGCGCGACGGACATCAATCGTTGCTCGCCACGCGTATGCGCTATCGTCAAATGGAACCGATGCTGGCAAGTCTCGATAAAATCGGCTATAAAGCTCTGGAAGCATGGGGCGGCGCGACCTTCGACAGCTGCTTGAGATTCTTGGACGAAGACCCCTGGGAACGCCTCGACAACCTTAAGAAGAACCTCAAGACCCCGATTCAAATGCTCCTGCGCGGACAAAATCTTTTGGGCTACAATCACTATTCCAACGACGTGGTAGAAAAATTCGTTCAGCACGCGTCCGCACACGGTATCGGCGTTTTCCGTATTTTCGACGCCCTTAACGACGTTCGCAATCTGCGCGTAGCCATTAAAGCCGCGCTTGCCTGCCCAGAAAAACCCGAAGTCCAAGGTTGCTTAGTCTACACGATTAGCCCCGTTCATACTAATGAAATGTTCGTGGAGCTTGCTAAGGAACTTCAGGAGATGGGTTGCCACAGCGTCTGTATTAAGGACATGAGCGGCTTGCTTGCCCCTTACGTCGCAGATGACCTCGTTAAGAAGCTCAAAGCCGGTTTGGACATTCCCGTTGAATTGCACACGCACTGCACATCGGGATTTGGGCACGCAACTTACCTTAAGGCGATTGAGGCGGGCGTTGACATTGTCGACTGCGCGTTGAGTCCGTTCTCAAGTGACACGTCCCAACCTTGCACTGAAACTATCGTGGCAATGCTCCAAGGGCACGAACGCGACACCGGGCTTGACCGTCAGGCTATGACGCCCATTGCTAAACACTTCCTCGAAGTCAAGAAGGAGCTTATTAAGGAATTCGGGCTGAAAGGTTACTTTGATATTAACGTCAACGTTCTCGACTTCCAAATCCCCGGCGGTATGCTTTCCAACCTCGCCAATCAGCTCAAGGAAGCGGGCATGGAGGATAAGTATCAAGACCTCCTCGACGAGATGCCCCGCGTCCGCGCAGATGCAGGTTATCCGCCGCTCGTCACCCCGTCAAGCCAAATCGTCGGCACTATGGCGACCTTCAATGTTATGGCGGGCGAACGTTATAAGATGGTTCCCAACGAGTTCAAAGATATGGTTCGCGGCAAATTCGGACGCACGCCCGTCCCCGTCGACCGCGACTTCATCATCAACACGCTTAAGATTCCCGAAGACCAAATCATTGAGGATTGCTCTGTTGAAGACGCTAAGGGCGAGACCTTCGCGCAATTCAAGGACGAACTCATCAACAAGGGCTACCTCAACCCGACCGATGAAGACGTTCTGAGCTACGCACTCTTCCCGCAAGTCGCCGAAGAGTTCTTCAAGAAGCACTATACGCCGATTAACGCTTACAAGAGAGGCTAATATCATCTCCTTATAAAAAATTTCCCCCGTCGACGTGGCGGGTTTTTTTTATTGTCTGATTGCTTTAAGTTCTGCGGCTAAGTGATTCCTAAGCTTATCGGTCAGCTCGTCCAAAGTCTTAGCGTCGAAAGTGTAAATGACGTGCGGGGCTCCGTTGATTCGGGTCTCGCCGCTGAATTCGTCGGTATAAATGTTGTAGTAAAGGACGAAGTCGCTGTTTGTGGCGAAGTCGGCGTAGTTGATGACGATAAATGAACCGTTGGTGACTTCGACGGGCGCGGCGGGACTGATGAACAGCTCGAAGCCTTCAAGCGTCGCGGGCAACTCCAAACCGTAGCTCCAAGCGTCAATCTTTTTCTCGCGCAGGAAGGCATTGAGCTTTTTATTTTTCACGTCGCGGAGATTTTTAATCACGCCGCCTAGTTCCGAGCTAATCAACTCTTTGAAGTGTGCAAAGTCTTCCGTAAAGAAATTCGTTAGGCAAAACTCCGTTAAGCCGATGCGTTGGCTGACTTTGAACTCGTGCGTTTCCTCGTGGAAGTAAATTTTAATCGCGCAGTGCGTCGCGGCGTCGGCGTAGCGGAAGAAAATAAATTTATCCTCGTCCGCCGCGTAAACTCTCTTTAGCGTGAAGCCTTCGACCTCGGCGGGCAAGTCGTCAAAGTTCAATGCGGCAAGTTTTGTTTTAGTCTCGTCCTTCAAGATGATTCCTCCCGAAAAGTTTCCGCCATTATAAAAGTTGTCGCCGCCAATATCAACGCTTGAATTGTGCTTTTAAAAAGTATCTGGTATAATCATGAAAAATTTTTGGGAGTGATTGAAAGATGATGAGAATCCTGCTTGCCGAAGACGACAGCCGCCTTGGCAAATTGATTGAGTACATGCTCCAGCAAAATAAGTTCAACGTTGAGTGGATAACCAACGGCGCGGACATCTTCGAATACGCTATGTACTCGGAATACGACATTTTGGTTTTGGATTGGATGATGCCCAATGTCAGCGGGCTTGACGCTTGTAGGCAACTGCGCGAGGCGGGCTACGAACGGGCAATCCTCATGCTCACGGCTAAAGACACCGTCGAAGATAGGGTTATGGGTTTGGACGCCGGCGCGGACGATTACCTCGTTAAGCCGTTCGAGTTCGATGAACTGCTTGCAAGGCTCCGCGCACTGGGCAGACGTTCCACGCAGAAGATTCAACAGGAAGTCATTGAGATTGGCGACTTCACCCTAAACCGCACAACCAAAGTCCTCATGCGCAAAGACCAGGTTATCCAGCTGTCGCCGCGTGAATTCCAAATCTTCGACTTGCTCGCGCAAAATCTCGGCGTGGTCGTGCCGCGTGATATTATCCTCGACCGTATCTGGGGGCTTGAACGCGACATTACCTCCAACAACATTGATTCCTACATGAAGATTCTACGCAAGAAGCTTATGGAAGTGGACGACGGCTCCATTGCGATTAAGACGGTTCGCGGTATCGGCTATCGTTTAGAGGCTTAATTTAATGGAAATCTTCGGGCGCAGTCGGCGGCGGCTTGCCTTTGCTTACGCGCTTATCATGTGCGTTTTCATGGCAGTTATAATTTTCGTCGTGCACATGGCGATGAATTGGTCGATGTTCTCCGAGCAAGCGCAGGAGCTATCGGACGCGGCTAACAGCGTCGCTGAGGTGCAGACTTTTTATTTGCAGAACCCAAATATCTCCGTCGACGAAACGCGCTACTTCCGCTCTTCAAACGACAGATTGTTCTTCTATATCTTCAACGAGAATAAGCAACTGATTCGTTTCGAGCGAGCGTCCTTCCGCCTTGAACAGTTCGTGCTTGACGTTATCGAGAGCGGCAACCTTGCAGAGGGCGAGGTCGAGGTTTTCCAGCATTCCAACGAGACCGGGCAACTTAATACCGTGATGATGACTTCAAAAAAAATCGTTACGGATAACGCGAGCCAAACTCTTTACGTCGGCAAAGATGTCACCGCGCTTTATTCCGGACTGCAAAAGGCAACCTATGCGCAAGTAGTCTTGGGATTCGTGGCAGTGCTAATCTCCTCGGCAATCGGCTACTACATGGCAGGTCGTGCGCTAGTTCCGCTCAAAGAGGCTTACGACAAGCAGAAACAATTCGCGGCGGACGCGTCTCACGAACTCAGAACGCCTTTGGCAGTTGTCATGGCATCGGCGGACTTGCTACTTGCTGACCCGTCGATTAAAGAACCCTTCTTGCGGCAGGTGCTTGAGGATTTAAAAAGCGAAGTCAAGAAGATGACAAACCTCGTTAGCGATTTGCTAATGGTCGCCCGCAGTGACAACAATGCACTCAAGGTTAAGATTCAACGCCTCGACTTGACGGAGATTTTAAAGCAGGTTATCCGAACGATGACGCCCATTGCTGAGAAAAAAAATATCCGCCTCGCCGGCGAAAACTTTGTTAAGGTCATGATAAACGCCGACGAACAGCGGATTAAGCAGTTGGCAATTATTCTGGTCGACAACGCGATTAAGTACACGACCGAAGGCGGCGCGGTGCTGATTCGTTTGGAGAAGGCTGACAACGCCCGCGCAGTGTTCGCCGTCATGGATAGCGGCATTGGCATCGCGCCCGAAGATTTGGATAAGGTCTTTGAACGGTTCTATCGCGTGGATAAGGCTCGTTCGCGTGAAATGGGCGGCAACGGTCTGGGCTTAGCGATTGCGGCGGAGATTGTCAAACTTCACGAGGGAAAAATTTCCGTGGCGTCAAAGCTCGGCGAAGGTACCAAATTCACCGTCGAGCTTAAAGCTAACCTGAAGAAATAATTTCTAAAAGCTCTTCTGCGTCGGAGAACTCGATAAAATTTTCTCCGCGCAGATTTTTTTTGCCAAACGCAACGTCCGCAAGTCTAAGCATCGGCAAATCAATTTCGCTGTCGCCCGCCGCCATGACTTTATCGGGCGAAAATCTTTTTATCAGCAGTCTTAACGCCTCGCCCTTGTTGAGTAGCGGCGGAAACAGATAAATCTTCTTCCCCGTGTGCTGAACCGTTAAATTCGTGTCGAAAGAAATTCCTTCGGGGTCAATATCATCTCGACAACGCAGGAATAAAAAACTTTCGTCGACGATTCGCGCTATGGTGAAGATATTTTTATCTGCTGAAGCTAATTGCCGATTTATTTCCGTTTCGTAAGGCGTGGCGACCTCGCGAAGAAAATTTTCCTGTTTATCACCGTTCAGAAGATACGCGCCATTGGCTACGACTGCAAATCGTGGTTTAAAGTCTTCCGCCCAAAAAATTCGCCGATATTGAGTGATTGAACGCGTCGTCACGGGTATAAATAAAATTTTTTCCGAAATCCTCTTGAGCAAGTCCAAAGCCCGCCTTGAAATAAAACTTTGCTCGCGCCCCTCGTAAATTTCTATGCAAATATCATCTGCGCGGCGCGTCTTGTGCGAATGAATCAGCGTATTGTCCAAATCACATGCAAATAAAACTTTCATGACTAATTATCGGCAAGCCGTCGAATCAATCCGCACGCTTTGTAATTTTTCAGCGGATAAACTTCGAGCGGCGCGCCTTTCTCCTTTGCTAATTGATATAAATGCGCTAAATTCTCGTCGTCTAGGCTTTGAACTAAAATTTTCCACGGCAAACGGCGTAATAATACCCGCGTTGCCTCGCCAATGCTCGGTTTAATCAAATTAATATCAGCAATCTTAAAATCCTCGGCAATTCTTCTGACTTCGGCAAGTCCGCTGTTACTTTCGACGGCGGTATTTTTTATTTCTAGCGTAGCGTCAAAATTTCTCTCGATAGCCTCTATAAATTGATAAGTTAAATCTTTGTCGGCTAATTCGCGATAAAAAGCCGCGCCGTGAAAGTCGTTCGCGCCAATTATGTCACTACGCAGAAAAGTTCGGCTCAAAAGTCCGCTAACCGTCGAATTAAGACACGAACTAGCGATTAAAAAGTCCTCGTGAGTGCCGCATTTCTCCGCGACGCCCGCCGGGTCACTCAAAACCGCTAATCCAGCGTTGACTTCGGGAAAATCTTTCATGGCGTTGGTTAATTCGCGTTGAATTGCTCCTTTTCCAGTCCAGCCGTCTACGAATTGAATTGTTTCGGGCTTATGTCTCGACAAAATAAAATTCACGGCGTTTTTATCAATTCCGACGCCGCGAATAATTGAAATCGTGTAATGGGCGACCTGGCAAGAAAAATTCTTCTCTAGGTAGTGCTTAATCAGAATGCCAATCGGCGTGCCGGCTCGCGCCAATGAAACTAAGACGACGCTATTGCCCTTGTCGAGGAAAATTTTTTTGGCGACGTTCGCGACGGCGGCGGCAGTCAACTTTGAATATCGGTTGAGGGCGTCGAAATATGCTTGCAAATATTTTTCCGACGGCTCGTACTCAATCGGCAACATTTCCGAATAATGCCGCCCTAATTGTATTAATTTTTCGCGTTCGGCGGTTCCGAGCGGTTTTACTAGCCCGCTGATGTCTTTTAATAAAATCGTCACGTCTTGTGGTTTGTAAGTTCCAAACACGTCAACACCTCACTAAAAAAATTTTATCGACGCCGTGAACGTTCAACGCGGCAATCAAATCCTCAAGCCCTGCGGAAAAATTTTCGGCGTTCGTCATAACAATTGCCGCGTCGTAATGCCTTAGGTTGTAGATGTAAGTCGTGCGGGCGGCGTCATAGAAACTGCGGAGCTTGAAACCCTCTTGAATCGGATAATTTTCGTCGCGGCTTATGCCAATCGGACTGCGCGTCGTTGAATGCATTAATACAGAAAAATTTTTCTCCAAGGCATGACCTGCAATAATCGCGGGCAACATGAATTCTTCCGTGCCGAGGACGAGAACTTCGCCTGAAAATTTTTCGCGCCTGAGCATATCGACAGCGAAATTTCCCGCCGCCTCACATTGATTAAAGTAGTCGCCGATTTTTACGCCGCGTCTTGGGTCAGCTACGATACTTATTTTATGTGACGGAACCAATTTACTAATCGGCTCGACTTCTTGCGCAGGCTTAACGGAAATATTTTCCATGTCGAAATTTTGATTGAGTTTGACGAGGTAGACGCAAGAAATATTTTCTGCCGCCAATGCCGCGAGATTTTCTTCCGATAAACGATTAATTATCGACGCTACGCAAAACTTTTTATCGTTCAGTGCAGGGAATCTATCTTTCAGCTGGCGGACGATATTTAGTAGAGTCTTGCCCGTCGAAAGCTCATCATCGACGAAAATAATTTCCACAGTTCGCTTTATAAGCTCGGATAAGTTTTCGGCGAATAGCTGCTGCTTAGGTGCGTGGCTATGTTCTTCCAAAAATTCCACGAAATCGCCCGCGAAATTTTCTCGCGTCGTTTGGATATAAAAGCACTCGTCCGATAAATTTTTTGCGACGACCGCGCCGATTGCAGTAGCCGTTTCCGCAAAGCCGATGACTAATCGCGCCGAAGAAAATTTTTCCGCGACTCTTTTGCCGAGAGCGTTCATCATTTCGAGTGCGACGGCAGGTTTTGTAGGCAAATGTTTGCCCTGCAGAGGATTGACTAGCAAATAACTTCGTCGCGTGTTGTTGAATCGTTTTGCGACTCGTAAAACATCTTCTGCCGTGTAAGTCATTTCGTCACCCCGTAAAGTTCAGCGAGAATCTTAATCCGCCGTGCCCAATTCAAATGGCATTTAACTTCGTTCATGCGCGAGCCATCAGAACTCTTCATGACGCCGTGAGTATTCGATTGCCAATTCAAAATCTGATTTGCGTCGTCCAAATCGGTGCGGCTAACCTTCATGGCATTAAAAATAATCGGCAACTGTGCGGGGTGAATTGCACTTTTGCCGATAAAACCGTTTGCCTTATCCAGTTCCAATTCTCTTTGCAAACCTTCAAGCCAGAGATTACCGCTAAAATAATTCCAAACAGAGCCAGCAACAACATAATCTTTAGCAAAAACGTTTAGAATATCAATAAACACGTCGCGTATAATGCCCAAATCGTAAAGCGTTTGATTGATATTACGCCTTAGACCGTATAAATTGCAGAAATCATTCACACCGACGCGAATATTTAAGATAAGTGGTTCTGATTCGTCGAGGATTTGTTTTAAGCTCAAAAGTTCAGTGCGGCGCGTCAAAAGACTTGCAATGCGATTAGTTTCAAACGTCGGCATGATTGGAAGGTTAATTTGCCGTGCGAGTGGAAGATAAGCCGCCGCGTTGCTCATATCGAACTTTGGCAGGATATAACCCGTCAAGATTTTTGATTTCGAGCCGATTGTCTCATGAAAAGTTTCCAAATGACGAGGTGAACGAATCCTAACGAATACGAGCGGCAACCTTTCCAAACTTCCAAGTTCTTGCAAGATGATTTTCAACGAAGCCTCCGCCGCCTCAAGTGATTCGTCGCTTATCGAGTCTTCCAAACAAAAAGCTACCGATGTTAGGCGCGGGAATTTGCCTTCTGCGATTTTCCGGACAATATTTGATTGGAAAGCTGGCATATACAGCAAGCCGCCGACCTTGTATTGCAAAACTTCTTTGTCAAACATTTACTGCCTCCAAAACTTTTTTTTGATTCTACAGGAGGCGTTGTGCCTTGTCAATGACGCCGAAAGCAACGGAACTGTACTTACCGCCGCTGACGACTTCAAAGCCGAGACGTTTAAATTCCGAGCTACCGTTATGTTCCTTCATGACGACGCGATTTTTAGCAACGCGGCAGGCTTCAGCGACAATTTCTTTATTAAGCGGGCGATTATCGGCGAGCGGGCGAATAGGATTGATTCCAGAGCTTTTTTTTACGGCGTGGCGGAACATCGGGTCGAAATAAACCACATCGAACGAATTATCCGCGCAGGTCTTCAAAAACTCCAAGCAGTCGGCGTTGATGACTTCGACGCGGCGCATAGCTTGCAAAATGTGCGGGCTGTCGTCGGAAAAATTTTTTAAGCCGTGGCTGACGACTTCAGCGATAAGCGGATTGACTTCCAAGGCAACGACTTTGCCCGCTACGAAACTTTCAACGATAGCATCGGAGCCTAAACCGAGCGTGCAATCCAAAATTTTTGAGCCTTCGGAGATTTTCAGCGCGTCAATCAATCGGTCGCCTTCGCCGCCGCGCAGATTTTTTATCCTAAGGTGCGCGGTGTTCGGGTGGAAAAACAATTCGCCCTCCGCAGTTATGACGCTTAAGGAACTTTTTTTGACGAGCAAAACATTTTCCGCGCCGTGAATCGTCTTGAGCTCGTCGAAGGAGAAATCTTCACGTGCAACAAAATTTCCGCCGAGCCGCAAAGAAATTTCTTTAGCGAGCGTTTCGACCGCTAAAGTCGGCTTCCTAATCGTCGTCACGATAAAATTCATAGTGCCTCCTCAAAAAAAATCGACGCCGAGAATCCTCGACGCCGTGTTAAAATTTATCTGTGTCAAAAATTTTACTTGAGAACCTTGCTTGCGCCCTCGTTCATCTTGATAAAGTCCATGCCTTCGAGCGCAGTTGCTTTGGTAATGCTCTTGCCTGCTGAGTGCGCCGCCGCAATCTTGTCTAGGTTGTCGAAAATAGCCTTCGTGAGTTTTTCGCCGAGAGCCGCGTCGATTCTGTCATTGGCAACGAGGATAGCCATAACGCTGACGGTTGGGACTTCCTCTTCAAAGCCCTGATAAGTGCCTGCAGGGACAGTCGTCTTGGTGTAGAACGGATATTTCTCGTTGAGCTTTTTAATTTGCTCGTTGCCGATTGGCAGGAGACGAATCTTATTTTGGGAGGCAATATCTTGAACGGAGGCGGTAGGATAGCCAGCAGTCACGAACGCCGCATCAACAGTGCCGTCTTTAAGGGCGTAGGAGCCTTCAGCAAAGGAAAGGAATTGCTCGTCAACGTCGTCATAAGTGAGACCGTAAGATTCGAGAATCTGACGGGCATTAGCCTCAGCACCAGAACCCGCCGCACCGACTGCCACGCGTTTACCTTTTAAGTCCTCAATCTTTTTAATGCCAGAGTCTTCACGGACGACGAATTGACACGTTTCAGGATAAAGCGACGCGATACCCGTAAGGTTTTCAATCTTGCCGCTTTCCTTGAACATTTCCTCGCCATTGACCGCGTAATAAGTTATGTCGTTCTGAACGATTGCAAGCTCAACTTGTTTGTCCTTTAGCATGTTGATATTGGCAACGGACGCGCCAGTTGATTGCGCGGAAGCGTTCATGCCGTTTTTGTTGAGGACTTCGGCAATAGCTCCGCCGATAGGATAATAAGTGCCAGCCGTGCCGCCAGTAGCGATGTTAATGAATTGTTCCTTCTCGCCAGAGCCGCCGCCGCAACCCGCGACGCCCACTGCCAAAGCCAATGCACAGACGGCAGTTACTACTCTCTTGAAGACCTTGTGTAGCTTCATTTTTAAACACTCCTCTCAAAAGCTAGAAAAATTTTTCGTGCGGATTATAACATACCTACAACCGCCACGACAAGATTTATAAAAAATAATCCGTCCATTGTTAAGGCGCAGTTAAGATTGACCGAATAAAATTTCAGCGAGGTGATTGGCATTGAGAAAATTTTTATGGATTGCGATAATCTTCTTAATCGTGGTGATGAACTTCTCGGACGCGTCGGCGGCTCAAAAAGTCGTAGTCGCCAATGACAAGGCACGTTGGACGCAAAAAGCGGAAGATTTCCCAGCAGAGGTATTGCGGCTCGTCAACGTGGAGCGGTCAAGGGTCGGTTTGTCCCCGTTGAAGTTTGCGAAGGATTTGGAGGCTAGTGCTTACGTCAGGGCGGTTGAATTGCCGACGAAGTTTTCACACACGCGCCCCGACGGCTCGAAATGTTTTACGGCTATGGCAAAGCGCGGACACATTCTCGGCGAGAACTTAGCGGGCGGGCAGACTTCACCAAAGCAGGTTGTTCAGGCGTGGATGGATTCAAAGTCACACCGCGAAAACATTTTAAATCCTGAGTTCAAGGAACTGGGCGTCGTCTATTACTACAAGGCTAATTCAAAGTACAAGCATTATTGGGTTCAGCACTTCCGCGGCTAAAATAGCAAGCCTTGTTCGCGCAAATACTCAATGAAGGCGTCAAAAATTTTTTCGTTGCGGGCTAGGATGTCTTCTTCCGTGAAGTCGTCGTGCATTTCGGCTAGGCGACGCAGTTCAAGATTAAACGTGGCGGGCTGATACTTCTTGCCTTTGCCTGAGGGTTGCCAGCCTAAATAGTATTTTTTCTTGTCCGCGAAACGATAATCCGCCGCGCCAATATTGATAGACTTCTCCAGTAACGATTTGTTGCCCAAAGTCTCCAAAATTTCGGGGTTTCTAAGCGGCTCGAATTCGTGACGATTTTTAGCGTAGATGTGTTCTATGTGTAAATCCATTCCAAGTGGCGGCAATTCCTGTAACGGGTTGCGAAAAATCCACCACGCTAGCATTGCGCGAGTAATCGGCTTACTGTTGCTAAATTTCATTTCGCTAAGTCGACTGCGAATAAGGCTTTCCTTTTGTAGATACTGCTCGAATTTAACGGGTTCGCCATTGTAAATGTTTTTGAATTCCAAAACAAATAGGCGACGAATGTTTTGTTTGCCTGAATCCAAAAGAGAATTCATTAAAATCAACGCCATAATCTTATCCAAGAATTGGCAAAAATATTCCTCATCCATATCGCGCCAACTCATGAAGTAAAGCGAAACGACATAACTCCACAGACTGTAAGGCGAATAGCTGAGCACGTATAACCGTCTAAGTACGCTCGGCGGAAAGCGATCGTTTCGATTGGCAACCTCGTCCCAAAACTGTGCCAAGGTCTCCAAATCTTTGTAAACCTCTTTATCGCGTAAAAGCTCGTAGTTGTTTTCGGCGTAAAAATCGCGCTGGTCGCTAAAAGTATCGCTTATGCGTTCCTTGCGTTCAACTGCCCGCCGCGTCTTAGCGTAGTACATATACCGTCTAAACAAATCGTCAAATTTCGTGCCCTTGCGCGGATGAAAATTTTTGTTACAAAGCTCCTGCAAAGTCTTCCAGCGTTTGATGAAATCGTCTTTCGATTGTTTGCCGTCTTGCAAAAAGAGTTTATAAAATTGCGCTCTGAAGATGTCTGAGTCGGTAAGCGGCATTCCCCGGTCATTGAGCGTCGTGAAAATCCTTAGTGCAGTATTCTGTGAATCAACTTCAATAGGCAGGAGAATGCAGTTGTTCAGAATCCGCATAGGCAAGTAGGAAAATTTATCAGGGTGTGTTTCTTTAAATCTTTTAATCCAAGTTTGGAAGTCGCGATAATTTTTGGCGTAATCGCTCGTGTTATTTTGAGTTGATTTACCTGATACTAAAATTTTTTGAAATTCTGTAGTGTCTTCATCGGAAGCAATTACAGAGTTGAGCTTAACGCTTGTCTTATTGACGTTGCCAAAATCGTCCGTGTGCCAAACGCATTGCCCGATACTCGACAAAATATTTTCTCTGTTAGCACATTGAATATTTTCAAACGCCTCGTAAAACGCACGGAGCATGAGCAAGAAAGTTATGAGCCGCTGTTGACCGTCAATAACTTCATGTTGGTAAGAATCATTTTGAAACGTCAAAATCGTGCCGAGAAAATACTGATCGTTGTTTGAGTTGAACTCGTGGTCGAACGGGAAAGCAAAAGCGGTGATGTCATCCCAAAGAGTTTCGCATTGTTCACGCTCCCAAGAATAAGGGCGTTGATAATCTGGGATTAAGAATTTGACGCCGCGTTTGCTTAAAAGTTCACTGATGGTCTTTTGTTCGGCACTAAGTTGTTTAGCCATTGGAATTTCTCCTTACAAGTCGAGAGCCAGAATTTTTTCCGTGATGTCGTCGAGTTGTGCTTGAGTCGGGAGATTGGCGACGCGGATTTTGTCAAGGATAATTTCACAGCCCGCCGCCTTGAGGTCGTCTTCAACGAGTCCAATACTCTGCCCGCCCCAACCGTAGCTACCGAACGCGAACGCCTTATGATTGACGGGACGCAAGCCCTTAAGGTAGCACAGGAACGCGGCTATCGTCGGCATCATCTGATTGTTAATCGTGGGCGAGCCGACCGCCAGATATTTGCTCGTGAATATGTCCGTTACGATGTCGCTAAGCGGCGTCTTTTTTATGTCGTAGTAAGCGGCGGGAATTCCACGTTTGGTGAAAGCTTCGGTAATCGTCTGCGCCATAATCTCCGTTGAATGCCACATGCTATCGAAGACAACGACCGCCCGCTCCTTAACTTCGCCCGCGCTCCACGACTTATAGCAGGCAAGAATTTTATCGATATGCGTCCGCCAAATGACGCCGTGCCCCGTGGCAATCATCTTGAGTTCCAAACCGCCCAGAGCCTTAAGCGCAGTCTGTGCTTGCTTGCCGAAAGGCATTAAGATATTCGCGTAGTACTTCTGCGCCTCGTACATAATCGTTGCCAAGTCGTTCTCGTCGTCGAAACGCATTGACGTTGCTAAGTGTTCGCCGAATGCGTCGTTGCTGAACAAAATCTTTTCTTCGGGGCAGTAAGTAACCATTGAATCGGGCCAATGGAGCATGGGCGTCGGGACAAATTTAAGCGTGCGTCTGCCAATATAAATCTCATCGCCCGCCTTGACCGCCTTATAGTTCAACTTGCCGTAGCGATTAGTCAAACCTTTAAGCCCGTTGGGATTCGTCGTGATGATTTGGGCGTCAGGAGCAAGGCTAGCAATCTCGTTTAGTGCGCCGGAGTGGTCGGGTTCGACGTGGCTGGAGACGATAACATCAATCTTCGCCGGGTCGACGACGGAAGAAATCCTAGCAATCAGTTCGTCCTTGAAATCAATCTTGGCGGTGTCAATCAGAGTAATCTTGTCGTCGAGAATCATATAAGCGTTGTAGGTGGAGCCGCGGGAAGTCTCGTAGCCATGGAAATTTCTCATAGACCAATCAACCGCGCCTACCCAAAAAATATTTTCGCTGATTTGCGTTGCCTTGCTGTTGTTCATCATCGTGAAGACCTCCCAAAAGTTTTTCGTCAATCTTAGCATACTTGACGCCCCTTTACAAACTTTGCTAAAATCGCCGCCAAAGGAGGCATTCAAATGGAGATAAAAAAAGTTTCAGAGGGCACGGCATTAACGGTTCATTTAAGCGGCAGACTCGACGCCGTCACAGCCCTTGAACTCGACAAAAATTTATCGGCGACGCTCGGTAACGTGACGGACTTGACGATTGACCTTGCGGACTTGGAATACATTTCCTCGGCGGGCTTGCGCACGTTGCTTAAACTTCAAAAGCGCATGGACAAGCAAGGCTCAATGAAAATCCGCAACATTCGACAGAACGTCCGCGAGGTTTTGGACATGACCGGCTTTAGCGA
>JAFQZB010000232.1 GCA_017406175.1 Selenomonadaceae bacterium
CTGACCATGACGAAATTTTTCTCCTCGCGTTCGTAGACAATTTCCGCGCCGTCCTCAACAATCGTGTTCTCGGTCGAGACGCGCCCATTGACGCTAAGAAGAATAGTCGTTGACGTCGGTATCCTGTACTCCTTGCCGTTGTAGAAAATCTTTACGGCGGTGGCTCGGCTCTCGTCCTTGATAATCTCGCCGACTTTGATAGCGTCGTTGGCAACGTACTCGATAGCATCACCCGCCTTGGGAACGTCTGAAACGTCTGCTCGGTCGCCGTTAAGGTAAATGTCTGGCGTGCAGGTGTAGTGAGCCTTGCTACCGTTTAGCGTGTAATGAATCTTCTTGCCGGCGGGCGGATAGTTCGCAAGCCTTAGGAGTTCGCCGACAGTCCGCTTAGTCTTCGTGTTAAGTTCGTCACCGTCTTTGAGCGTGCGGCTCGGCAAGCTGACTTCATCATTGACTAGGAGCTTTGGCGCAACGGAAAATTCTTTGCCATTAACCGTGACTGTAAAGGTCGGCTCGATTGCTATGATGTCGTCAATTTTAATCTGCGCACTTACTCCGTCCTCGCCCGCCTCAATCGTTATGCGGCAGTTGTCCTCAAGCGGCGTCTCCAATGTCGCGGGCTTGTCGTTCACAAAGACTTTAGCAAGCGTGCCCATCGTCCCCGCAAAAAAATTCTTCTCGCCGTTAAGCGTAATCATCACGCCCAATCCCGGCTTGCCGTTGAACTTCTTGTAGTCAATGCCCGCACTCAAGATAGCGTCGCTAACAGTCAACTCGCGGAAGTGGAACAGGTTAATCTCCTGCCCGTTAATTGTCACGTTGAAGAAGTGGAAAGTATCCGTGGACGCAACCTTGAGGATACCAAGCGGAGTGGCGGCGTCTGGCGATTGCAGGGCGGCGGGAATGTTCTTAATGCCTTCGACCCTATCGGGTTTGCGAACGGCTACATGGTCCGCTGGCATGTTCAAGGCTTCGGCGACGAGTTTATTTAAGTTTGGACTCAATGCGCCGCCGCCGACCAGTAGCAAGGCTTGCGGTGGGTCGTTGCCGTTTAATTCGAGAATCGTTCGGGCAATGGCATTGGCAATCATCACGACGTGTTCATTAATCGGCATGAGGATTTCTTCCGCCGTCAAGTCGTAGGGGCGTCCGAGAATGTCATTGAAGGTCGCGCCTTCCCCGTTAGTTGCCTTGCGCTTAATCTCCTCGGCAACGTTGAAGTCGAGCAGGAACCGTTGACTGATTGCCTCGGTGACTTCATCGCCCGCCAAAGGAACCATGCCATAAGCAATAACGGAACCATTTTTAGTAATCGCAACGTCAGAGGTACCCGCGCCCACGTCGACAAGGACGATATTAAGATGACGCATACTCGGCGGGACGAGGACATTGATTGCGGCTATCGGCTCCAATGTCAAAGCTCTGACCTCAAGTCCTGCGTAGTGCAAGGCAGTCTGCATTGAGTCGACGACTTGCCGCGGCAGGAACGTAGCGATAACTTTTGTCTTAGCGACCTTGCCGCGTTGCCCGACCAAACTTTTAAGGCGGATGCCGTCCAGCTCGTAGCTTATGATGCTGAAGCCGACGCAGTAATAAATCTTGGCGTCAATCTTCTTTTCGTTCGTGAGCTGAGCTTGGGCGAGTTGGACAGCGGCGAAGTTCAGAGAGCTTTGGATTTCGTCAGTTATGACTCCGTTGACTTCTTGAGTTGCCTCGGCAGTCATGGTGTACAGGGCACG
The DNA here is from genome assembly GCA_017406175.1 of Selenomonadaceae bacterium. Lineage (GTDB taxonomy): Bacteria > Bacillota > Negativicutes > Selenomonadales > Selenomonadaceae > Quinella. The sequence continues at coordinate 1,740 of JAFQZB010000232.1, forward strand.
ACCCGCCGCCGCGATTGCCGCGCTTTTGAGTTCGCCGACTTGCTCCGCCAAAAAGTTTTTAACGCGTATGATGACTTCGGCGACCTGCGGCACGTCATGTATCTGCCCGTCTAGCATGGCGCGGCTCGTATGCTCCAGCCTATGCGTCGCGATAATCTTCATCTGCCCATCGTCGTCTTGTTCCGCGACAATCCCTATAACTGAGCGCGTCCCTATGTCCAAGGCAAAAATTTTCTCTTTGCCGTCCGTCTTGTAATCAATCTTCCGTCGTTCGCGCTTAGGCTTTATCTCGGTAGAAACTTTCTTTGGTCGCCCGCGTTTAGTGCTATCGTCTTTCCTAGGTCGTCCGCGTCGCGGCTTGAGCTCCTCGTCAATGATTTTATCTGTCATAAAATTTTCTCCTTGCATTAAAGGTTATTGCGTTTACTTCGCGAATTAAGGGGATAATCCTTTCAAGCGAGGTAAAAAAGGCGGTGTAGACATGATAGGGAGCAGGGAAGTAATCACAGGCGGAGACTTCAAGCGCATGGTCGCCGGCGCATACAGTGAATTTCTTTTGGAGTATGAAACGATAAACGGGCTAAGCGGTGCAGGGACGTTGGCGGGCACGCATATCTTGCGGACGATGGGCGCGGCGGTCATGCCCCTTGCCGATTCTAAAGATGATTCAATCGGCGGACTTGCTCGCAGGGTTTCAACGGCGGCGGTCTTCGGTGCTCGTGGCAATTCGGGCGTCGTCCTTGCGCAGATGTTTCGCGGGATAAGTGCGGGGCTTGTCGGCAAATACGATGCGACGGGTTCGGAGTTCGGCAAGGCTTTCCAATACGGAATACTTTACGCGCAAAGACTTATCCCCGAAGAGCCAGAGAGCCCTTTTATCGCCGTGGCAAAGGCAGTAGCAAAGGGGGCCTATCACGCGGTGCGGGACGGTATGCCGATTGTCGAGATTTTGTACAAGGCAATTCAATCAGGCGAGGCGGCAGTCGAGGTAATCGGACTCAACGACGCGGGCGCGAATATCATGCTCAGCTTTTTAAAGGGTTGCTTGAAGGGAATCGACGGTAATTTTGTATCGCCAGCCGTGAGCCTGTCGCTAGGTTTGGGGACGCATAAGAACATGCCCGACCCACGCAATGATTTAGTTCGACCGTATTGCGTGCGCTTGCGTGTTAAGAATCCTAAGGCGAGTTTGCCAGAGCTTGAACGGCAACTGCGGGACTTCAGTAGCTTTTCAATCGTCGAACGGGCGCACGGCGGCTTGGATATTCACCTGCATACGGATCACGTTGGCACGACTTTGGAGCAAGCAATCGGTTGGGGACCACTATCGGAGGTCAAGATAATCAACATGAGCGAAGTACACGCCTTGCCCTTCCACGAAGCAATAATGAAAGTCGCCGCCCTTGCCGTGGCTAAGGATTCAATCGAGGCACAGAAACTTCAAGACGCGGGAGCCTCAATCTTGGTTGCGGGCTCGGAGGAGTCGTCGCCGTCATTAGCGGAAATAATCGGTGCGGCTCATTCGGATTTGGCGTCGAGTTATGTCTTGGTGTCGTCCAGTCCCGATTATCGCTTAGTCTTCAAGCAGGCAAAAAGGCTTCTGGGCGGGCGCGTCGAGTTAGTTTTAGCTGACACCTTCGAGAACACCTTAACTGCTCTGAAGAAGTTTTCGCCGAGCTTATCAGCCGCAGAGAACGCTAAGCTTATGTCTTAGAACGTGTGTTCACATCCAAAAAGTGATATGATAAGTATATTATGAGAAAAAAATACGAAACAGATTTAACGGACGAGCAATGGGACGTCATCGCGCCCTTGTTCTCCAATATGCGTAAGTACAAATGGGAAAAG
>JAFQZB010000233.1 GCA_017406175.1 Selenomonadaceae bacterium
CACCGAAACCGAAGCCATGAATACCGCAATTCACAACTACAAGAACGGCGATTTCATCTGCTAAAAGTCTCGACACGAAAAAAAGCCCCGGAACAAATCGTCCGGGGTTTTTTGTTGCAAAGTTTAGTTATTCTTCGGCTCGCGGCGTCAAATCGGCGGGATTGAGCTTGCCAAGCTTCTTTCGCTCCGCAAATTCAGCCGTCGCCGTGAAAAGTGCGTCGCTCGACGAATTCAACGCCGTTTCACAGGAATCTTGCAATACGCCGATGATAAAGCCGACGCCAACAACTTGCATTGCTATATCGTTGTCAATTCCGAAGCTCGAACACGCAACCGGTATCAAAAGCAGTGAACCTCCCGCAACTCCAGACGCTCCGCACGCTCCAACCGTCGAAATTATGCAAAGTAGTAAAGCTGTCGGCATATCAATCGAAATTCCTAGCGTGTGCGCCGCCGCTAAGCTCAAAACCGCTATTGTTATCGACGCGCCCGCCATATTAATTGTTGCGCCTAACGGAATCGAAATCGAATATAAATCCTCGTTCAAACCTAATCTTTTGCATAAACTCATGTTGACGGGGATATTTGCCGCACTCGACCTCGTGAAGAACGCATAAATCCCACTTTCCTTGAGCGTCGCGAAAACTAACGGATATGGATTGATTCCTAGCTTGAAAAAGACGATTATCGGGTTCATGATGAGTGCTACGCTGAAAAATGCTCCCAAAAGTACTGCTAACAGCTTTGCATAGCCTAAAAGGGCGTCGATGCCGCTCGTAGCTATCGCGTCGGCTACTAATCCCATAATTCCGAACGGCGCGAAGCGAATTACCCATTGAACGACCTTTGTAACCGCTTTTGCTAAGTCCGCAAGCACATTATGCAGTTCGTCGCCCGCATGTCGGAACGCTAAGCCCATTATCACGCCCCAAGCCAATATTCCAATGTAATTTGCCGTCGTCAGCGCGTGTATCGGGTTATCAACTACGTTCATGATGACGTTCTGCAAGACTTCGATGATTCCGCCCGGCGGAGTTATCGTCGTGTCAGCGTCGATTTGCAATTTTAACGTCGTCGGGAATAAAAATGACGCCGTGACCGCCACTAACGACGCTAAAAACGTTCCGAGGACGTAAAGTTGGATTATCGGCTTCATTGTCGCGTTTGATTCCGATTTTTGGCTCATGGCGTTCATTACTAGCACGAAAACTAAGATTGGAGCCACGCCCTTTAACGCACTGACGAATAATTTGCCGAAAACCGCGATGACTGGCACCACTGCCGGCACGAATAACGCTAAAATGATTCCAATCACCAATCCGACGGCAATTAGTTTGATTAGAGCCGTCTCGCCGTAGACTTTTGCAACTTTCGATAACAATTTGCACCCTCCTTAAAAAATTTCCGTTGCATTATACAACCGAATCACTTATCACGCAAATTTTATTGGCTCGCGGTTGCGGCGGGCTTTTTTTTGTTATAATGGCGGCGGAGGGAAGATTAATGCATAAAATTTTAGAAGAAGCACTTCACGACACAACGATTTTAGAGGCGGCGAAGAAATTTTCAAGGCGCGGAGAGTTTTTAATCTATGGCGTGACTGGTTCGCAGAAAGTTTTGCCTGTCGCGGCGGCTTACGAACTAAATCCGCGCCCGATGATTATTTTGGTCAGCGATAGGGAAAAAATTTCCGCTTGGCACGACGATTTAACCGAATTATCCCGCGCCGAGGTCGTAGAACTCCCCGAACTCGATTTAATCGACGTAAACGCCTCAACTATCGGTATCGAACGTAAATCTAAGCGTTTGGAGGTCTTAGCTCGTCTTTTGCGCCGAGAAAATCTAATCGTGCTCGCAACTACCGCCGCCGCCGTCAAAAAAGATTTTTCGCGGCAAGATTTCTTAAATCTTCAACTGCAACTCAATATCGGACAAAATTTATCGCTAGAAGACTTTTTGATTAAGCTTGACAAATTCGGCTACGAACGCGCTGACGAAGTCGACTCAATCGGAAAATTCAGCGTGCACGGCGGCATTGTCGATTTTTTTCCGATTAATGAGCCGTCGCCTTGCCGCGTAGAGTTTTTCGGCGATGAAGTCGATTCACTCCGCGAAATTGACTTCGATACGCTCCGTTCAAAGAAAAAAATTCAAGCCGTAACCATTCTGCCTATAAAAAACTTCTCTAAGACTAGCGAACCAGTCCTGACTTGCTGTGAAACCATTATTTTTGATGAGCCGGCGCGGATTTACGAGGCAATTAACAATTTGAACGCCGAAAATCCCGACCTCAAGAAAAAAATCTTCACGTTCGCTGAACTCGTCCAAAGTGCACGTTCAAACACCTTGATTTATCTTGAACTCATGCTTAAGAAGATTAGATTCATTGAGCCGACTGAAAATTTTGGTATCACCGCCGCTAATGTCATGAGTTTTCAAGGACAAACGAAAATTTTCTTAGAAGAGGTCGCCCGCCTCACCGAACTTAACCAAAAAATTTATATCCTGTTCGCTAGTCAATCTAAAATGCTCGGTTTGGAAAAACTTTTGGCGGAAAATAATTTAAGCGGCGTCAATCTGCAAATCGGCACCCTTAGCGACGGTTTCACCCTGCCAAACGTCAAATTAACCGTCCTGACTGAAAAAAATATCTTCGGCGGACAAATTCAGCGGCGCAAAAAGACTTTCGAGGGCGCGGGAGACAAAATTAAACATTTCAGCGACATTAAGCCCGGCGATTACGTCGTTCACGTCGATAACGGCATTGGTAAATATCTCGGCGTCGAAACTCTCGAATTTGACGGGCAACGCAAGGATTTTCTCCAAATTCAATACGGCGGCGCGGATAAACTTTATATCCCCGTCGAACAGGTTCAATTTCTGCAAAAATACGTTTCAGACGATAACGCCGCCCCGAAATTGTCGCGATTGGGTTCCGGCGATTGGATTAAAGCTAAATCTAAAGCCTCAGCCGCCGTCGAAGACATTGCAGAGAAACTTTTAGAACTTTACGCGCAACGCGAGAATGCTCCAGGCTTTGCATTCGACGCTGACGACGCCACACAACGCGAATTTGAAGAATCTTTCCCTTATGAAGAGACCGCAGACCAAATTAAAGCCGTCGAGGACGTAAAACGCGATATGGAACGCCCGCAACCTATGGATAGGCTGATTTGCGGCGATGTAGGCTTCGGAAAAACTGAAATTGCAATTCGGGCGGCTTATAAGGCGGCTATGAACGGAAAACAATGCGCAGTACTCGTTCCCACGACTGTTTTAGCTCAACAGCATTATCAAACGTTTTCGGAGCGATTCAACGGCTTTTTGCCAACCGTAGATGTTATTTGCCGTTTCAGAACGCCTAAAGAACAGCGAATCACCCTTCAAAAAGTCCGCGCAGGGCAAATTGATGTATTAATCGGCACGCACGCCATTTTATCGCGGCGAATTCAATTCAAAGACCTCGGATTGTTGATAATCGACGAAGAACACCGCTTTGGCGTCAAACAAAAGGAAAAAATTCGCGCAATGAGCGTTGGTGTAGACGTTTTAACGCTGTCAGCAACGCCAATTCCGCGAACTTTGCATATGTCATTGGTCGGGGCGCGTGATATGAGCCTAATTGAGACTGCGCCGGCAGAAAGATTCCCCGTTCAGACGTATGTAATCGAAGATGACGACGAAATTATTGCCGAAGCGATACTTAGAGAGATTCGACGCGGCGGACAAGTCTATTTTGTCTATAATCGCGTTGAGACGATAGATATTATGCGCGATAAGCTGATAAAACTGATTCCAGAGGCAAAAATCATGACGGCGCACGGGCAAATGTCAAGTGAGCTACTCGAAAGAATAATGATGGACTTTTACGAGGGAAGATTTAATATTTTGCTGTCGACGACGATAATTGAGAGCGGATTGGACGTTGCGAACGCAAATACGATAATAATTTACGATGCGGATAATTTTGGGCTAGCGCAGCTATATCAAATGCGCGGAAGGGTCGGAAGGTCGAGTAGAATGGCATTTGCTTACTTTGTGCACCGAGCGGATAAAATTTTGAGCGAAACGGCAGAAAAACGGCTTCAAGCAATGCGGGAGTTCGCACAATTAGGAGCGGGCTTTAAAATCGCGATGAAAGACCTAGAAATACGCGGCGCGGGGAATTTATTAGGCGCACAACAGCACGGACACATAGCGAGCGTAGGATTTGAAATGTATTGCCAACTTTTAGAGGAAGCAGTAAACAGATTGCAAAAAAAATCGGTGGCGAGCGATAAAAATCCCGACCCGATAATAAATTTGCCTGCTGAAGCGTTCATAAATCGCGAATACATATCGAACGCGGGCGACAAGATAGAAATTTACCGCAGATTAGCAGTTGTGCGCGATGAAGTGGAGATAAAGGACTTGCGGGAAGAAATAACGGACAGATTCGGGAAAATCACGGAGCCAGTAGAAAATTTATTGCAAATCGGGCTGATAAGGCTAGCGGCGAAGAATTTAGAGGTAACTTCGGTCAAGGAAAAGGATTTGCGGGTTGAAATAGTCTTCAGCGACGTAAAAAAGTTATCGGCGCAGGGAATAATCGAGTTGAACAGGGAATATAGGCGGGATTTTAAGTTTGTGGAGGACACGCGGCGGATTTTTATAACATTCAGGACGAAGAAAGAAATATTGAGCCGCATATTGACTGCGCTGAGGAAATTAGGCGGCTGAAATAAAAAATGGCGAGGCTCGGAAAGAGTTTCGCCTAATTTTTTTGTTCAGCGAGCTTGAAAATGATTTTGGAGCTTTGAAACTGATTTTAGAGCGTTGAAAACGGTTTTGGAGCTTTGAAAACGGTTTTGGAGCTTTGAAACGGGTTTTGGAGCTTTGAAACGGGTTTCGGGTCGTTTAACCATCTTTTGAGGGGCGATTTTAGGTGCAAATGGGAAAATCCAGAATATCGGATTTTTCAAATGGCTAAATGGCGTCATGACGCGAAACAACAAAAAAGCCCCTTCTGAGGGCTTGAGATAGGCTGGAAAATCCGAAATACGGGATTTTTATCCGAAATACCGGATTTTTCATTCTGTCAGCTTTTCTTGCGGAGTTCTTCAGCTTTAGCGAAGTCTGCTTGAGCTTTTGCTTCGTCGCCGAATTTTTGATAAGCAAATCCGCGATGATTGTACAGCCACCAAAAATACGGATTGAGTTCGATAGCCTTAGAATCGTCTTGAATTGCTTGTTCGTATTGTTTTAGTTCTTGATAGAATGCTCCGCGATTTTCGTACAGTTCATAATCATACGGATTGAGTTCGATAGCCTCATCACAAAGTTTTATCGCGTCTTCATAGTCTCCTGTTCCAATACGAAGTTCATTAACATCAACTTTTTTTTGATTAGCAAGAATAATTTTATTAGGAAATTCGGCGATTTGGCGTCTAAGGTCTTCATTTTCCTTGCAGAGGGTCTCATTTTCCTTGCTAAGAGCTTCATTTTGTGATTTAAGGTCGATTCTTTCCTTAAAAAAGCGAACGAGGCAATTCATAATGTCGTTATCGTCGATTTGAGCAAGGACGGTAGCGCGAATTATCAAATTATCATCAGAATCGAAGGTATTATACTTAACGTCGGTGATATGATAAATTTCGTTGGCGATAGAAAAAATTTCGTCGTCAGGGAAGGTTAAAAGCCTATCGCGCAAGAAGCCGTCTACATAATCGGCGATTTTGTTTAAAAGTTTCTCTTGAGCGAGGTCTTTAGCGCGGATTTTGACATTTTTAATCGTGTCAGCGTCATTCATAGCACAATCAGCGACGCCGTCATAGATTTTAACGGAATTGGGGTTAGCGGCGGCATTTTCATTAGTCGTGGCGTCAATATCGTCGTCGCTAGGCAGCCCAGGCACGAATTTTGAGCTTGCAGGTCGATTCATAGTCATTCCTCCTTAAATTTTTGAAATGAGTTTAGCACAAGGCGATAATTAAGACAAGAGCTTTGATTTTTTCAATGACTGTGATAAAATTTCGCGCTAAAGGGGTTGAGAAGTGTGCGCAAGCCGACGCAGGAGCAAATAATAGAATTTTATCACGCAAACAGGGTAATAGACTTTTTAGAAGTGGAAGTGGTGCCGACGCCCGACGGAGAAGCGCGATTGGAGCTATGCGCGGACAATCGGCACGCAAATTTATATTCGATGGCGCACGGCGGAGTTTTAACGACGATGGCGGATACAGCGATGGGCGCGAAGTGTTTAGCGTTAAATAAAAAAGTGGTGACGATTTCGCTAACGATAGAGTTTATGCACGCGGTGATGACGAATACGCCGCGAGTCTTCACGGAAGCGACGGTTTTACACGATGGGCGGCAAACAATGGTCTGCGAATGCAAAATCCTCGACGCGAAGGGCAAACTTTACGCAAAAGCAAATGCAACGTTCTTTGTAATAGGCAAGCTCCTAGACGATTAGCAAATTGTTATGGAGTTCAAATAGGATTTTAATAATCATTGACTAAACTCAACGCGAAAAAACTTTTAGGAGGTCATGGAGATGTTAAGGAAGTTTAAACTGCTCGGCGTGCTGATTGCGGCGATTATCTTTGCCGTAAGCGCAACTGTGGACGCCGCGCCGAACTGGAACACAAACACCATCACGGCGACAGGCTACGGCATACCGAATCCAAGATTTTCATCTACGCCCGCACAGGCAATGGGTATGGCACGCACAGCCGCGATAGTCGAAGCGCAACGGAATCTTTTGGCGGCGATACAAGGAGTGCAAGTCGACTCTGAAACGACCGTCGAAAACATGATGACGACTTCGGACGTTATCAAAACTAGGGTTAGTGGTCTAATCAAAGGCGCACGAATCATTGACGAGGGCGAAGTTGCTGGCGGCGGCTATTCCGTCACAATGGAACTTCCGCTGTTTGGTGGCAATGGCGGTCTCGCTGAAACTGTCATTGAGCGTCCGACTTATGTTGAGCCAATCCCGATGCCCGCGCCCGATTATCGCCCGCCCGTCGATTACACCCCGCCGACTATCCCCGACTATCAGCCGCCGACCCGTTCAAGCGGCAATTATACAGGTCTTGTCGTCGACTGCAGAGGACTTGGAACGCTTAACCCCGTCATGAGTCCAGTCATCAAAGATTCCAACGGACAAAAGATTTACGGACATAAAAACCTTGACTACGATAGAATCATTCGCGAGGGCATGGCGACCTATGCGCAAGACATGAGCCAAGCTAGCCGCGCCGGTTCCAATCCGCTGATTGTGCGTGCCGTTCGCCTCGACGACCTCAACGCTACGCCAGTATTGAGCATGGAAGATGCTAACATGGTTCTCTTTGAAAACAAAAGCTCGCATTTCCTTGAAGATATAGCGGTTGTCTTCCTCTACTAAGAAATTTATCGGCAAGTCTTTCCCGTCGACGAGGCGGGATTTTTTTTGCCCAATTTCGTTGCGGGGGCAACAACGGCGGAAATTCTGCAATGTTATAATCAGCAAAATTTATCGGAAGGAGGCGCGGCTTGTGCGAAAGGGTTTGTTGATAGTATTGCTCGTCGGGTTCGTTGCTTATGCGGGACTGAACCTCGCCGAGAGCGTAACACCATACGTCAGCATTGCCGAGGCGCGAACGAGTTCAAACGGCGTGCAAGTCAAAGGTCTTCTCGATAAAAAGATTGAACCTCAACAGCGCGGCGACAAATTCAACTTCAGCCTGCAGGACGAGCAGACGGGCGAAACCATGCGCGTTATCTTCGACGGCATGAAGCCCGACCAATTCGACGAGGCTTATCACATTGTAGCCGTTGGCAAGTACGAGGCGGCGGACGAGACCTTCCACGCGAAAAAACTTCTAATCAAGTGTCCGTCGAAATATGAAGGACAAAAGCCTCAGGGCTGATTGAAGCTTTAAGCGCGGTGAGCAGTTTCGGACATGAAGAGCTTGGACGCGTCCACTGTTCCGCCGCTTTTAAAGCGGCTGTCCGTCGAAATATGAAGGGCAAAAGCCTCAGGGTTAAAGGGGGCTTGCTTATTGGCAGGAAATTTACTTTTAGGCGGCGGCTTGACGGCGGCTCTTGCGGCGATGGGGATTTGTTTCGCACAAAGGATACCGTCGGCGCGATTGGTCAAAGTCACCGCGTTAATCTCCGCAGGACTAATCACGGCGGCGAGCTTGCTCCTGTGGATTCTGATCTTTGAAAATGATTTCAGCGTCGAGTACGTCGCGGCTTACTCCTCAACCACAATGCCGGCTATCTACAAAGTCTCGGCGTTTTGGGCGGGGCAGCAGGGTTCTTTTTTATTGTGGCTGTTGATTCACGCACTAACAGGAGCCGTGCTGACCTTCAGGCGAACTTCGGCGGCGGCGTTGGGAATATACTTCTTATTGCAAAGCGTATTGGTCTTCCTAGTCCTTGCGAAGTCTCCCTTTGCTGAACACCCCGCGCAAGTCTTCGAGGGCGTCGGACTCAATCCGCTACTTCAAGATTTCTGGATGGCAATTCACCCGCCGATAATCTTCGTGGGCTACGCATTGTTAGCGGTACCGTTCGCGTTGAGTTTGGGAACTTTATTGACGGAGGCGGCGTCGCAGTCGTGGCTTGAAGAGGCTCGCAAGTGGACGCTCCTTGCATGGAGTTTCCTGGGCGCGGGAATATTCATCGGCGGCTATTGGGCGTATAAAGTCCTCGGCTGGGGCGGCTATTGGGGCTGGGATCCCGTCGAGAACTCGTCATTAGTTCCTTGGCTACTGGCGGCAGTCCTCTTGCACATGATAAACCTTGCGCGGAAGAAATCCGCCGTATTAGCTCAAGCACACGTGGCGGCGACGTTCACATACGCACTTGTAATCTACGGGACGTTCCTCACGCGGTCGGGTGTCCTCGGCGATTTCTCGGTTCACTCGTTCGCCGGCTCGAATATCGGAATGGCAATCGCGCTAGCTAATGCACTCGTTCTAATCGGCGGGCTTACGATAATCCTAATCAAGGCAAAGGCTCTGCCGCAAGGCGAACTGTATAAATCATACTCCGACGCGTCGTTTATCGTCTTGCTAAGCTGTCTGCTGATAATCTTCATCGCTACGATTGTTTGGATAGGAATGTCAATGCCGTTGCTCAGTCAAATGTTCGGCGAGGCGGCGGCGGTCGATTCGGACTTCTACATAAAAAGCACGACACCGATAGCCTTAACCTTAGCCGCACTGATGATTTACACGTTCGCGAAGTTCGCACGCATGATAAGCCTTGGCGGGAAGGTCGCGCATGTCGGCTTCCTACTAATGTTAGCGGCGATTGTAATTTCCTCACGCGGCGAGACGATTACACAGGAACTTCAGCCGCAAGCCAAAGCGTCAATCGCGGGGCATGAAGTCATCTACGAAGGGCAAGTATTTCAAGAGGACGAGACGCAGAAGTTTTACGTCTACACGGTCGACGGCGAGGCAGTCCGCGCACTAACTAAACTACACGGCAACGGCACGGACGCGGCTCGCGAACCGGCTATCTTGAAGAGCTTAAGCGGCGACGTTTACATTGCTCCGCACGCGCCGACGATTGAGAGTGTTCAGGAACTCATGCTGACCAAAGGAGTTTTCGCTATGGACGGCGAGCTTGGCTACACTTTCAACGACGCGCAGATTGACTACGACGACAACGGCAATCCGATTCAAGCGACGGCAGTCATCACGATAACCGACGGCGACTTAGAAGAAGTGATTCACCCGATGATAGTTGTTACGCCTGACGGCGGCTCGTCAAAGTCATTGGAAGTCTTCAACAAGCGGCGGCGCGTTCGACTAACGGGCATATCGGGCGATTTGGAAAAGGCGCGAATTGAGCTTCTGCCGACGTATGAAAGACTTTCCTCAATGCCCGTGACCGCCACGATAAGCACTAAGCCTTATATCTGGTTGCTTTGGTTAAGCGTCGCGGCAATCTGTTTAGGAACGCTGATAGCGATAAAAAGGAAGTGATACTGTTGCCGATATATGAAATGGTCGGAGCTAAGAAATCTTCTAAGATAAAAAATGCCATCTTCGGCAAGGCGGAAGAAGTTGCCGCTAAGATTCCGTCGGCAAGCGCGATAAAAGGAACCACCGTTGATTTAGTCAAGAGGACAGCCTCAGCAACCAAAGAACGAGTCAAAGCCAGAGGAGTTACGGCGGGCGAACTTGCGATAGGCAGTGCAGTTATAAAGGCTACGACGACTGCGGCGGCAACGGCAGGAGCAACTGGAATCGCTTTAACGGCAGTTCCTTGGGTTGCGGGATTCGTTGCGGCTGGGGTCGCGGGCGGCATTCTCAAAACTGTAATAGACGGAACAGAACCCGATGATGATAAGAATTAAGACGAAAAATTTTAGAAGGGAGGTTACGAGATGTGCTTAAAGAGTTTGTTTGAAAGGCATACGCTGAAATGTCTAGCGGGCGGATTCGTCTTGGGCGTGGCGGCGGTCGGCTTTGTACAATTCGCCTTGCACGCGAGCGGCACGAAAGAATTTTGCGGACAATGCCACTCCATGAAACACGAGGCGGCTACGTTCGAGATGTCTAGCCACAGAAATCAAGATTGCGTCGAATGCCACCTGCCCCACGACAACACGGCGCATTATCTGATTGAGAAGGGGCGCACGGGTATGGTTGATATGTATCATGAAGTCATGCGCGATTATCCCGAACGAATCAAATTGGACGCCGACGCCCGCAAGATGGTCGCTGAAAACTGCGTGCGTTGTCATGGCGCGACGATGTCTTATGTGGAGACTGCGCCCGAAGGAACTCAAGAGGACTGCTTGAAGTGCCATAGCAGGATTGCGCACGGCTCGAATCATTTGGAAGGGGGTATAAAAGTTGAGTAAGATGCAAAAATGTATCGCGGGCGCGCTCGTCTTATGCGTGGCATTCTTCGGACTCATGTTCGCAAGAGTAATCGCCAAGCCCGCCACTAAATTTGAACTGGCTCAGATTCCCGAAGACCAGAAATTAACGCGCATGGGCTACGCCAAAGCTTACCCGTTGCAGTTTGAATCGTTCAAGATGACAATGGACACCTCGCCCAGCCCGACGAAATACGGCGGCGCGGATGCGTATTCACACTTAACCGAACAGCCCGAACAAATTGAGTTGTTCAAAGGCTACAAGTTCTCGATTCAATACGACGACGACCGCGGGCATTGGTACGCTGGCGTCGACCAACTCAATTCCAAACGCATTCCCGGTCAATTGGGTTCGTGCATAGTCTGCAAAAGCTCCTACATGTACGACGTTTACTTTAAGCAGAGCGGTTGGGATTTTGCCTCTAAGCCGTTTGACGAGATAGCCGCGCCGATTAAAGAGGATGAGTGGTTCGGTTGCTCAAGTTGCCACGACCCCGACACGATGAAGCTTCGCATTTAAAATCAAGGCTTTGTCGAGTCGATGGCTGAACTCGGTATCGACGTGAACAAAGCCTCGCATAACGAAATGCGCGCTTATGTCTGCGGACAGTGCCACAACGAATATTATTTCAAGAAAAAAGAGGACGGGCGCGTTCATATGCCGTTCGCCAATGGTCTTGGACCCGAAGAAGAATGGAAATATTATCATGACGGACACGACCCGAAATTTGATGCCGACTGGGTTCACCCCGACAGCGGAGCTGCTATGTTGAAGGTTCAGCACCCCGACTTTGAATGCTGGACTGATTCAGTGCACGCGCTTAACGGCGTCACCTGCGTTGATTGTCATATGCCTTACATGCGCAAGGACGGACAGAAGTACACCTCGCACTGGATGACGCACCCGCTTAAGCATTACGATACCGGCTGTGCAAAGTGCCACGACGAATCCTACGAAACGATGCTCCACCGCGTGCAGACGATTAACGATAACACCTTCAAAATTTTGCGTATAGCAGGACAAACGACGGCTCGCGCTCACAAAGTCATAAGGGCGGCGCACTTCGCAGGCGCAACCGACGAACAGCTTGCCGAAGCTCGTCAGCTCGTCCGCGAGGCGCAGTGGTATTGGGATTGGGTCTCGGCTGAAAGTTCTATGGGCTTCCACAATCCCGATAAGATGATGAAATCTCTTGGACTGTCGATTGACGCGGCGCACAGGGCGATTGAATCTGCAACTGCCGCAGTCAAAGGAGGACAGCTCGCGATTGAACCTATGCCGACGGAACCTTTCACGGATACGAAGTTCGACGACGCGATTAAACCGGGTATGACTCCACCCGCACAGGCTCCCGCACAATAAACACGAACACTTTTCCCCGATTGAACGTCGGGGATTTTTTGTTGCCAGTTTATTAACTGTGCGCACGTCTCGTATTATCAACCCTTACTAAAATTTAAATCGACGTTCAAAAGTTCGGCGCACTGTGATACAATCGGCGCATCAAATTGCTGAGGAGGTATCGCCTTGAATCTAAAGAAATCGCTCCAAGCCTTCAACGAGGCTAAAAGGTTCATGCCGGGCGGCGTCAATAGTCCCGTTCGCTCGTTTAACAGTGTCGATAGCAATCCGCCGTTCATCTCGCACGGTGCAGGCAGTCACATCTTCGACATTGACGGCAACGAGTATATCGATTACGTTGGCTCGTGGGGACCGCTCGTTTTGGGTCATGCTCATCCGAGGGTTGTTGCGGCGTTGAGTCGTCAAATAGCTCGCGGCACTAGCTACGGTGCTCCAACCTTGCTTGAAACTCAATTAGCGCGGCTCGTGAATAAAATCTTTCCGTCGATGCAAGTTATGCGCATGGTCAGTTCCGGCACAGAAGCCACGATGAGTGCCTTGAGGGTTGCACGCGGCTACACGGGGCGCGAAAAGATTATAAAGTTCATTGGCTGCTATCACGGGCACAGCGATAGCCTTCTGGTTAAGGCTGGAAGCGGGGCGGCGACGTTCGGCGAGCCGTCAAGCCCAGGCGTCACGCGGGGCACGGCGCAGGATACGATTGCTCTGCCTTACAACGACCTTGCCGCCGTCGAAAGTGCTTTTGCACAATGCGGAGAACAGATTGCCGCCGTTATCGTCGAGCCTGTCGCGGGGAATATGGGGTTGGTCTTGCCGAAGGAAAATTATCTGCGTGGACTGCGTGACGTTACGAAAAAATTTGGAGCGTTGCTTATCTTCGATGAGGTCATGTGCGGCTTTCGAGTTGCCTTGGGCGGCGCGCAGGAAAAGTATCACGTCACACCAGATTTGACGTGCTTAGGCAAGATTATCGGCGGCGGTTTGCCCTGTGCGGCTTATGGCGGGCGCGAAGACATTATGCGCAACGTTTCACCCGACGGCAGGATTTATCAGGCGGGCACGCTTAGCGGCAATCCTCTGGCGATGACGGCTGGCATTGAAACGCTTACGGCTCTGCTTGAAGACAACTTGACGGATAAAATCGCAGCGAAGACTTCAAAGCTCGTCGAAGGTCTCCAATCAGCCGCGCAAAGGTCGAACGTCACGATTCAGACGCCGCAAGCCGGTTCAATGTTTGGTATATTCTTCAGCGATAAGCCAGTTACCAACTACGACGAATCAGCCGCCGCGAATCAGGAGCAGTTCAAAAGATTTTTCGCGGCAATGTTGGAGCAGGGAATTTACCTTGCGCCGTCGCAGTTCGAGACGCTTTTTATGTCAGCGGCTCACACTGAAGAAGACCTTGCACGGACTCTTGAGGCGGCGGAGGTTGCGTTTGGAGCGTTACGATGATTAAAAAGTTTTTTGCGGCGTTGCTCGTCGTCGGAGGCTTGCTTTTGACTTTTGCTGCTCAAGCCGAGATTAAAACTTACACGGGCGTCGGCGAAGATTATCCTAATCAATTTGAGACGCCGGAAGATGCCAAAGCTCGTGCACTAAGAAGCGCGATAGATGACGCCAAAAAGCAAGTGGGCGTTGGACTGAAAACTTATTCGCGTTCGATTAACAATGAACTGACTGAAGATGAAGTTTCCACGATAACGAGCAACAGCTATAAAATCGTCGGTGCGGTCAAATACGAGAGTTCGCCAAAGCAACTATCGGAGAAAAGTTTTACTGTCCTTTGGCGGGCGACGGTTGATGTTGACGTTGACGACGCCGAAGTTAAGAATTGGTTCAAGCGCACGGCTGACGAGAAAAAAGCTTTGATTAACCGAAATCGTGCGGCGGAAGAGGCTTTCAACGCTGACATTAAGACGGCTGAGGATTTGAACAAACGCGCCGCCAAACCGCTCACGGAGATTGAGGAATTCGATTTGCGCCACGAGGTCGAAGCCTCCAATAATGATTTCCAAGTCAATCAGAAGATAGAAGACGGCAACCGCCTAAATTATGAAGACAAACCAGCCGAAGCCCTCGAACAATACGGCGAAGCTTTAGAAATTAAATTCGTTGACGGCGTTGGCGAATATCGAATGCTAAAAGACGTTGAGAATCTAGAAATTTCTAAAGCTCGTTCAAAGGGGAATGCCGAACAAGTAGCTGTTAAAGCGGGTGTTCACTATCTAAAGAATTATTCGCAGAGAATTAACCTTGAACTAACTGACGACGAAATTTTTACCATAGCCAATGGCACTTATGAAATTGTTGATACCCAACAGCAAATTATTTCGTCCGAAGACGATTTGCATTTAATAATTCGCACAAATGCCAGACTTAAATTTAAAGGCGACGAAGTTATCAGCTGGTTGAAACGTGATAAGAGCGAACGTGAAAAAATTGTTGAGGAAACTATGGAATTGAAAAGAAAACTTGACGAAAACGAGAAAGAGATTGAACGATTAAAAGAGAAATATGAATCCAAACGGAGGTCTTAGATGATTGACAAACTTAAAGATTTTGTCGCGGACGGTATCGGCTCATGCAAGGTCTTGGTCGTCGGCGACGTGATGCTTGACAAATATTATTTCGGCGAAGTCAGCCGCATATCGCCTGAAGCTCCCGTGCCGATTGCCCGCGTGCTAAAAGTCAAGGAGACTCTCGGCGGGGCGGCTAACGTCGTGCATAAC
Source organism: Selenomonadaceae bacterium (assembly GCA_017406175.1). Classification (GTDB taxonomy): domain Bacteria; phylum Bacillota; class Negativicutes; order Selenomonadales; family Selenomonadaceae; genus Quinella. The sequence continues at coordinate 14,963 of JAFQZB010000233.1, forward strand.
CTTGCGTTGCTCGGCTGTCAAACGTCGATAATCGGGCAGGTCGGGCGCGATAATCACGGCGAAATTTTTCTCGGCAAGCTAAAGGCTCTGGGCGTCGATTATTCGGGCGTGATTGAGACTTCAAAGCCGACCACGACTAAAATCCGCGTAATAAGCGGGCATCAGCAAATGATTCGTCTTGATTTCGAGGACACGGGCGAGCTTGACACTTTGGCGACTGACGAGCTGTTAAAAAATTTCTCGGCGAGCCTTCCGAATGTCGACGGCGTGATTGTCTCCGATTACGGCAAGGGCGTCTGCACGAAGAAAATTTGCCGCGAGATTATCGGCGCGTGTCGTGCGGCTAAAAAGTTCGTCGTCGTCGACCCGAAAGGCGATAATTGGCAGAAGTACTTCGACGCGACCTTCATTACGCCGAACCTTAAAGAACTTAACGCCGTCTTGCCGAAGAGGATTCCAAACGTCGACGCGCAGATTGAGGAGGCGGCGCAGAAAGTTATCGACGAATTCAATTTGCGTGGACTGGTCGTCACTCGTTCGGCGGAGGGCTTGAGCCTGATTGACGGCGATAAAGTCTCCCACATCAAGGCACGTGCGCAGGAGGTCTTCGACGTATCTGGCGCGGGCGATACGGTGATTGCGGTGTTCGCATTGGCTTTGGCAGGCGGCATTGATTCGGCGGCGGCGGCTTACCTTGCAAACGTGGCGGCGGGCGTCGTCGTGGCGAAGGTCGGAACTTATGCCGTCAATCGCGAGGAACTGTTAAATGCGTTATGAACTGCCGCAAATCATCTTCAGCAAGATAATTCGTGCGGTCGTCGAGTTCGGGCTGATTGACGAGGGCGACAAGATTTTAATCGGCGTATCGGGCGGCAAGGATAGTTTGCTTTTGATTCATGCACTAGCGACGCTTAAGGAACGCACTAAGAAAAATTTTTCCCTAGCCGCGCTGACGATTGACCCGAAGTTCAGCGATGACTTAGGCGATAAACTTTCCGCCGTCAAAAAGTTTTGCAACGAGCTGGGGATTAATCACACAGTCCGCGAAGTCGACGTGGCAAGCATGATTCGCGAGCAAGGAGATAAAAGTCCGTGCTATACGTGCGCTTACTTCAGGCGGGCGGCTATGAATCGTCATGCCAATGAACTCGGCGCGAATAAGGTTGCCTATGCTCATCACCTCGACGACGCCGTTGAGACTTTTTTTATGAGCTTGCTATCTAGTGGACAG
>JAFQZB010000234.1 GCA_017406175.1 Selenomonadaceae bacterium
CGCACAGGTTCGCAATATCGACGACCTCAAGGCGCATTTCGACGTTGGCTCGGTCGTGCGGGATTTTTCTAGCGGAAAATTGCTCACGTGGCTCGAAGACCGCTACTATGACGACGAGGCGGACGCTATCCGCGCCATTAATGACAATGACGCTTGCTTGGAGGCAAAACTTTGCAAAATTTTCGGCGTGGAGACCCCTGAGGAGATTGAAAGACGACTTCAACGCCTGAATCGCCTCAAACAGTTCACCACCGACGAAAAAATCTTGTCCAAAGTCGATTTTGTTGCCTTCGACCAGGAAAATTTAGCTGATTTGCTCGATGAAGGCGTCGACGAAATTTTTTTGTGCGAAAATCGCTTTGTTATCCCGCTCCGCATGAAAAATAAGGTTTATATTGGCGTCGGCAAGGCTGTCGCGGTCATTGGTAACAAAAAACAAAAAGATTTCGCCGCTCTCAATATCAAATTCAAAAATGTTGCCTTCGACAATGATAAAAAGCCTCCGCAGACTAATTCAACGCCCGAAATTAAATCAGCCGCTAAAAATGCCACTTCAACTGAAAAACCTAAACGAAAACGCAAGCCTGCCGCTAAAAATCCCATTCCAAATACGATAAGCGGTCATCACTATGAGATAACCACAACGATTGTAAATAAAACGGGTATGCATGAACGTCCGTCGGCAGTTTTTGTTCAAACAGCGAGTAAGTTCAAATCAAAAATTCAAGTTAAAGCAAAAGGTAAAACTGTTGACGCGAAAAGTATTTTAATGATTATGAGCATGGGTTTGGTTTGTGGAACGGAAATTACTATCGTTGCTGAAGGTGAAGACGCTCAAGAGGCTATTAAAGCCCTCGAATACCTCATTGATACTAAATTTGGCGAAGAATAAGGAGATGATTGAATGAGTGATGAATATTGCTTTGCTTGCGGCGAAAAAAATCCTATCGGCTTGCATTTGAGCTTTAATTTCGACGGCGAACGCATTTTTACTAAAAAAATCCTGCCAAAAGAGTTTCAAGGCTACGACGGCACCGCGCACGGCGGAATTCTTTCCACTATGCTCGATGAAACCATGTGCAAGTTCATTTCCGCGAAATATCACGAAAAAGCCGTTACTGGTCGCCTCGAAATTCGCTATAAATACCCTACGCCCGTCGAACAGGAACTTAAAATCACCGCGTGGCAAGAAAATCAGCGGAAAAATATAATTTCAATGCGTGCAACGGTCGAAACGCTCGACGGAACCGTAACTGCGGAGGCGACTGCTAAATTTGCGCTCGTAAATGCATTATGAAGACGATTATTGGTAAATTAAGCGTAAATATTAAAGGTTTTGGCTTCGTCGCGCCCGAAAAAGGTTCTGATATATTTATTTCGCCCGAAAATATGCGCGGGGCTTTAAATGGCGATAAAGTCAAAGTTAAAGTCATTAACGATTGGCGCGGGCGTCGCGAAGGCGTAATCATTGAGGTTTTGGAACGCGCAAAAAATATTTTCATCGGGACGCTCTCTAAAATCGGCAAAAAAATCGTTTTTAATCCCGATGATAAGCGTATCGACCAAAAAATTATTCTGCCGCATGTCAAAGAAAAATTTCCCGCAAATATTAAAGTCGTCGTTAAAATTACGTCGTGGAATCCCCTTCGCGGCGAACTTTTAGAAGTTTTAGGAAAAGAAAATGCGCCAGGCGTCGAAATTCGCGGAATTTTACGCAGTCACGGCGTCGAAGAAGATTTTCCGCCCGAAGTGCAAGCCGAAGCGTCGCGAATCGAACTTCAACCAAATAAAAATGAAATTTCACGCCGAATCGACCGCCGCAATTTAAAAATCGTCACGATTGACGGCGAGGACGCTAAAGATTTAGATGACGGAGTATACGCCGAAGAAAAAAACGGCGCATTTTTTTTGGGCGTTTATATCGCGGACGTTAGTTTTTACGTAAAACCGCGAACTTTTCTTGATAAAGAGGCTTTTGAGCGCGGCACGAGCATTTATCCCGTTGATAGGGTCGTTCCTATGCTCCCGACCGAACTTTCTAACGGAATTTGCAGTTTAAATGCCGGAGTTGACCGTTTGGCGATGGCTTGCGAGATGAAAATTGATTTTTCGGGGCGCGTCGTCGATTATTCTATTTTTCCTACCGTTATTCACGTTTTTAAGCGGCTAAGTTATACTCAAGTTAATAAATTTCTCGACGGCGATAAAATTCTTGCCGATTGCGCCGAAAATCTTAACGCATTAAAGAAAATTCACGATTTGAGGCGAAAAATTCGTTCTGAACGCGGCGCTATTGATTTTGACCTGCCCGAAATGAAAATTTTGCTTAATTCGGCTGGCAAACCGCTTGAAATTACAAAAAGAATTCAAACAATCGGCGAATCAATAATTGAAGAATGTATGCTCCTTGCAAATGAAACGGTCGCCGAACACACGATAAAAAATAAAATTCCGAGTTTATATCGCGTGCATGAGCTGCCGAACCCAGAAAAAGTTTTAACGCTAAATAATTTGCTTGCGCACTTCAATTTACATATAAATAAGGGCAAAGAGCCGTCCGAATTCCAAAAAATACTGTCGAAAGTCAAAAATATGCCCGCGGAACGAGTAATAACGAGTTATGCCCTGCGAACAATGCAACAAGCGCGATATTCACCGGAAAATTTAGGACATTTCGGATTAGCGGCGAAATTTTATACGCATTTCACGTCGCCGATACGTCGATACCCCGATTTAATCGTTCATCGGGCGTTACGCGGCACTTTAATAAAGAATTTGGAAGAAATATCGCGGCAAAGTTCGGAAAGAGAGCGGCGAGCGATAGAAATAGAGCGCGAATCGTTAGATTTAAAAGCGGTCGAGTACATGGAACGATATATCGGGCAAAATTTCGACGGAATGATAGAATCCGTGACGAATTTTGGATTTTTCGTGGAGTTGGACAACGGAGTAGACGGATTAGTACGAGCGGCGGACTTAAAAGACGATTATTATGGATTCGTGGAGCGAGAATTTGCGTTGATAGGGACGCGAACGGGCAAAAGTTATCAAATCGGGGACAATGTGCGAGTAAAATTGATTTCAGCGAACAAAAAGTTGCGACAGTTGACATTTGAACTGGTCAGCGACGTAGCGAACCGAGATTTGATAGCGAAAATGTAAAAAAACCTCTCAGGCGATTGCTTGGGAGGAATTTTTTTGCTCTGAACGCTGAAAAAGCATTTGAAACGAAAATTTACGCTTGAAAACGATTTTGAAGCTGATTTTATGATTTGAAAGCGAATTTGGGCTTTGAAAATGAATTTTGACGTTTGAAAGTGATTTTGGAGCTTTGAAAATGATTTTGAGGCTACAAAAAGGGTTTCGGAGGCGATTTTGAGGGTCAAAACGGAAAATCCGAAATACCGGATTTTTCAAAAGGCTAAATGGCGTCAGGACGCGAAATAGCTAAAAAAGCCCCCTGCAAGGGCTTGATAGGGGCTGAAAAATCCAGAATACAGGATTTTTGTCCGAAATATCGGATTTTTCACGTGTGGATTGATTGACTGCTAAAGATGACTTTTGTTATACTGGCGAAAACATTTAACCGACTTTAAGAAAGGAAGTGGACGCCGTGATTAAAAAGTTTTTCTTCGCGTTGATTGTCGGTTTGCTCGTGATGAGTTCGCAAATCGTCGCTCACGCAGATATGGATGTTAGTTCGGTTAATTGGGATTCAGTTCAGCGTTTCTCGAATAGAGCCGATCTCGCCAGTTACATCGAAGAAGGACGCCGCAAAGGTCAAACTGAATTCTATTTCGTTCTTACAAACGTCGTAATCAATAACAAGGAAGAATACGATAGATTCTTTAGAGAGGAATTTGTAGGTGGGTATGTATCCGCTCCTCGTATTGATCGCGGTGTAGTATATGGAACTGGTCGATTGGCTTACAGAATATACAGAGAATATCCTGGCATGTTAGTCGCAAATGCTTATGATGAATATATACGAACAAAAGAAAATTACAAATGGCTTGAACTAAATGCTGAAGAGAAACAACTTTACAATATAGCAGTCGGAATCGTCGCTGAGGCAAATAAACGCAATTCAGAAGTAGAAAAAGCTCGTTACATTCACGATGAAATTTGCAGACGTGTACACTACAAAAATGAAAATGAACGAAATACAACAGCACTGGGACTAATTGACGGTTACGTGCAATGTCGTGGCTATGCTGATGCATTTTATATGTTGGGTCGCATGTGTGGTCTAAATGTTAGAAAAATAAACGGAACTAGAGACAGAAGTGCACACATGTGGAATTGGATAACTTTTAAAGATGGAAAAAGCTATTTTGTAGATGTTGGTTATCGTTATTTCTTAAAAACTAAGGCACAGATGGAGAAAAATTACTGGTGCAAATGGGATGTAGTCCCGAATCTGCAATGAAAATCTAAATCCGAATAAAAAATCCCCGTTGAAGTTATCGGCGGGGAATTTTTTTGTATTTTGGCAGTCGAAATGGTAAAATCGGCGTCGGAGGCTGATAAAATGGAATTGGCGAAAAGATTATTGGATGAAAACAAACCGCAAGAGGCATTGGAGCGATTGAAAGGACTTTTACCAACGGCGCAGGACAAATGGCGCGTGCACGAACTGATTGGCGCATGTTTTCACGATTTGTGCGACGCAGAAGGAGCCGCGCAGGCATATTTCAACGCGGCGATGACGGATAAATATTTACGCAGTCAGCGGTCGCATTTCTCGAATTATTTATTCGCGTTGCACTATTTGCCGCAACTGGACGCGCCGACATTGATTAACGAGCTTGAAATTTATAATTCACTTTATCGCGACGTTAAAAATTTATCGGCAAAGAATAAATCCGCCGAAAAAATATCGGTAGCGTTCATATCGCCGAATTTTTGCGATTCATCGGCGGCGAGGTTCTACGAGGCACTTTTAACGGACTATGACCGCGAAAAATTTACTGTGACGGCGTGGAGTTTGTCTGCGGAGGAAGATTTATTCACGAAAAAGATTAAACGGAACGTCGACGGCTACTTTGACATATCGGAGACGAGTTTTTTTGAAGCGGCGGAGCAAATTCGCGATTTCGGGACGGATTTTTTAATTGACTTGGGTGGACACACCGAAGGCGGCGCGACTTTACAGATTTTAGCGTACAAACCGGCGCGAATTCAGCTTTGCGGCATTGGATATTTTGATTCAACGGGCGCGGATTTTATTGATTACTTTATCGGCGACGACTTTTTGACTTCCGACGCGATTTTTACCGAAGAAATTTTTTTATTGCGTAATGCGTTTGCCTTCCGACCAAATCAGCGCATGATTCGCGAAAAAAAATCCCGCCGAGCATTTCCGCACAAAAATTTTACGTTCGGGAGCTTAAATAACTTTATGAAGCTCAGCAACGACTATTTAACGGCAGTAAAAGAGATTTTAGACGCCGTGCCCAATGCCAAAATCATTTTCAGAGACACGACGCCGCTTAAAAGCCGTCAAAATGCGTTGATTGAGCGTTTAAAGTCGTTTAGGATAAAAAATGCGGACGTTAGGCGCGGTTCAGATGACTTCTTCACGGACTACAGCGAGATTGATTTGATTTTGGACACGTTTCCTTATCCGGGCGGCATGATGACGGCTTTGGCGTTGTATATGGGCGTTCCGGTGTTGAATTTATGCGGTGGATTGCCTCACACGCGAACGGGAGCAGATATTTTGAGGATTTCGAGCGTTGACGAGCTGATTGTTTACGACGTGGACGCTTACATAAAAAAAGCCGTCGAGCTTGCGACTAATCGGGCGAAATTGGCGACGTCGACAGAAAAAATTTCCGCTGATAAACTGACCGACACGAAAACTTTTGTTGAAGACTTTTACAGACGATTGGAGGCGATGACGCGTTGAGCATTTTAAATTTCGTGTCGCCTAATTTTTTGCCGATAACAGTTCTGTTGGTTGAGGCGGAGGATTTTTTATCGGGCTTGCGAGAGATTTTGCCGGCGGCAAGGATTGCCTTACTTAAGAAAGAATCATCGCCGGAGATTAGAAAGCTCTGCGACGAATTCAAAGCGGACTTAATTGACGAGCTACCGATTGCGCCGAAAATCTTTGACATAATCCTTGCGCGAGACGTTCTGACGGTCGGGGAAAACTTCTATGCAATGTTGATGGCGTTCAATCACCTGCTGACGGATTCGGGCTACCTGTTGACGCAATTTTATAACGTGCGGTTCGTCGGGATATTGGAGCGGTTGCGGCAGGGACGATTCTTTAACAACGAGCGGCGACTTTGGGCTAAGGCGGACGTGGTAAAACTTTTAGACGAGGCGATTTATAAGGAGATACACTTCTTGCCCGGCGAACGGAAAAATATTTCTGCAAAAGATTGGGAAGGCTTCGGCTTTGACAACTTCAACGAGGACTTGAGGACGATAACTTGGTTGGTTCAAGCTTGCAAGTGCACTGCCGAGGTCGCCGCCTTGAAAGATATTTTTACGCCCGAAGTCCGCGCCGAGCTGTCGAGGCTCCTGCACCGTATCGAGTATGACATTGACGCCGAAGAAAACTTTCAGCGACTTAAGGAGCTTTGCGAGCGGGAAGGTATCTTCGACGATTACTTAAGCGACTTCATAAATCAAGTTGTCATGCACGCGACGGCTAGGGATTCAATCCGCAGTAGGCTGATAAACTAAAAAGCCCGTCGATAACCTCGGCGAGCTTTTTTATGCGCGGGAAGGATTCAGAGGATGATTTCTTCCCTAACGTACATCTTCTTAAACAGGTCGATGAAGTTCTTGCAGGCGGTCGAAAGCGTTTGATTCTTGCGCCAGGCAATGACGGTGTGCGTTGTCATTTCGGGTTCGACGATTCGTTTATAAATCAAGTCGCCGTCCGTCAAAAGACGTTTGCTCGAAACTGGAATCATTGCCATGCCCAGATTCATTTTGACCATAAGCAAATCTTGAACGATGCTATCGGACACGCAGATTATTTGCGGCTCGAAGTCCAGACGTTTGCAGGCGGCAATGAAGTTCGACTTCCACCTAAGCGGAATAATCAGCGGCTGGTTCTTGAGTTCTTCAAGCCTAATCGTCAAGTTGTCTTCGCCGCAGACGTTCTTTGAGTTCATGACCATGACGAGCGGTTCATTGGGCAGGACGAGCAGTTCATAGGCGAGGTTGTCGACTTGCGTCCGAGTGATTGCGATTTCAATTAGGCGGCTGTCGAGTAGTTCGATAATTCTTGCGCCTTCCGCCTCCCAAATCTCGAACGTGACATCGGGATAAATCTTGTGGAACTCGTTGATTAAGTCGGGAAGAATCATCGCGCCAGACGTGGTGATTGTCCCGATACGAATCGTGCCCTTAGTCCCGCTACCAATCTCCGTTATCTCGCGGACGGTGCCATCAACCATGCCGAGGATACTTTCCACGCGGTTATAGAGGACTTGCCCTGCCTCCGTCAGTCTGATTCGCCGCGAGCCGCGTTCAAAGAGTTTCACGCGCAAATTTTCTTCGAGGTGCTTCATCTGACGGCTGAGGGCGGGTTGAGCAATTCCGAGCCTTTGCGCCGCGTGGCTGATGTTGCCTTCCTCGACTATGGCGAAGAACGCCCGCATGTCTTTGATTCCGATTCCTTGTGCCATTCGTCAAATCATCTCCAATAAATTATTTCACTCCGATACTACAAAACTTTCGTGCATTATATCACAACTTGGCACTATGTTACATAGCTTAGAAGAAATTTGCAAGCGGCGTTTGAGGCGGTTATAATTGGCGGCGACTAAAAATTTTGGAGGAGATACCTTGAAAAGAATTCGTACACGCTTTGCGCCCAGCCCAACCGGTTACATGCACATTGGCAACTTGCGCACGGCTCTTTATGCTTATCTGTTCGCTAAGAGTCAGGGCGGCGATTTTATTTTGCGCATCGAAGACACCGACCGCGCCCGCTACGTTGCCGACGCCGTGGATTTTATCGAACGCACCCTTGCTGCCGCCAAAATCATTCCCGACGAAGGACCTCATCACGGCGGAGCCTTCGCACCCTACGTCCAAAGCGAACGCATGGACATTTACAAGCACTACGCTGAAGAACTCGTCGCCAATGGTCACGCTTACTACGAGGAGACTGAACAGGGCGTTGCCATTCGTCAGAAGATGCCCACCGTCGGCGAAACGACTTTTTACGACGTACTTCACGGCAACATCACCATTGCCAACAGCGAGCTTGAAGACCAAGTACTTCTTAAAAGCGACGGTATGCCCACCTACAACTTTGCCAACGTCGTCGACGATCACTTAATGGAGGTCAGCCATATCATACGCGGCACGGAGTTTATCACGTCCACGCCCAAGCACGTCTTGCTTTACGAGTTCTTTGGTTGGGAGTTGCCGACGTTCATTCATTTGGCTCCGGTCATGGGCAAGGCGGAGGACGGCACTATTTCCAAGCTAAGCAAGCGTCACGGGGCAACGAGCTTTAACGACTTGATTGAAGCGGGCTACCTTCCCGAAGCGATTACCAATTACGTTGCCTTGCTAGGTTGGAGCCCGAAGAACTCTTGCCAAGAGATTTTTTCTATGGACGAACTGATTGACGCCTTCAGCCTAGACGGCTTGAGCAAGTCGCCCGCGGTGTTCGACTATGCAAAGCTTGACTGGATGAGCGGCGAATACTTCAAAGCCATGACTGATACCGCCTTTGCTGAAGTCGCCGATAAGTACCTTGCCGCCTTCGACGAGCCGAGGAAGATTTTCCTAGCCAGCCTACTAAAGACCCGCGTCGCTAAGCTTTCCGATATTTCCAATATGATTGCCTTCCTCAAGACGCCGCCGCCTTTTGACGTTGACTTATTCACGAACAAACGCAACAAGGTCACGCCGCAGAAGTCCGCCGAGATTTTACAGCCCGCGATAAAAATTTTGGAGCAAGTCGACTCGTGGACGCTTGAGACGCTAGACAAAAAAATATCCGCGTTCGTGGCGGAGTCGGGCTTGAAGGTCGGCTCGGTGATGTGGCCGCTTAGGATTGCGCTTTCCATGCAAAAGGTCACGCCGGGCGGCACCACGGAAATTTTATATCTGCTCGGCAAGGAGACTTCCCTTGAGCGATTGAACGCCGCGTTAGGAAGGTTATCGGCTTAACCTGTCGACGTTGTACTTGGTGACAGCCTCGACGGGCGACTTAACAGAGTTCATCGGGCAACAGACCTGACAGCCGCGGAAGTTGTCATGCAGAATCCGATAGCGGGCGGAGGCGTACTCGAACGAGTTTAACACCTTGTCCCAGTCGACGAACTCTTTGCCGTCGACGCGCTGAATAAAATTTTTAATGTTAAGCGTCGGCTCAAACCAACCGCAAAAGTCCAAACGTCCGTCGGGGTAAAGGTCAATCTCATTCCACGGCGCAAAGCAAAGTTCCCTGTCGGCTCTAAGGTGCAGGCTCGGCGATATGTCATCAACCAAAGACAATTCCTTTTTACCACAGGCGCGACGAATCTCGTTGCGCCTTTTAAATTCGCCAAGCACCGAACGCCCTTCCGCCAGCTGTAAAAGCTTTGCATACTTAGCGTTGAGTTCGTCAATCGGAATCGCTTCGACTTCCTGCTGAAGACTTGCCGCCTCGCCCGAAGGCATCCACAGCCGAAAGTAGACGATAATTTTTTCGGCAAGCACGCGCTCAAGTTCCATTAGCGTTTTCAGTGCGGGGCGGGAAGTCTCTGGCTTAGCAAAGAAGTCGCCGTTCATGTCGTTTTCGCTGTAGTCGAAGAAGAAGACGATAAAGCCCGCGTGCAGTTCAATCGCCAGCTCCACGAAGCTTAAAATGTCGTCGGCGTTGTCCTCGTTGATGACCATCGACAGGTCGGGCGCAAAGCAAAGTTTATCAGCCGCCTCCAGCTTGGCAAGGTAGCTCCTAAGGTTGCGAATCATCAGCGGGAACATTTTCTTAGCAGTGGCGGAGTCGTCGCCGTCCCAACAGCTTTTCGCGAAAACTTCAGCATTGGACGCGTTGATTGAGAAATGAGCCTTGAAGAGGTTCTGCGCGGCAAGCTCCTGGAACTTATCGTTAAAGGCAATGCCGTTCGATTCGGTCATCAAGGTTATCTGCGGGAAGTTGTCGCTCATGAACTTCATATAGTTAAAGCTTTCCTTGGCGAAGAACGCATCGCCGCCGGTAATCAAGACTACGCCTATCTTGTCGTAAATCGGCTTGCACAGGTCGTAATACCAGCTCGGATTCATCGCGTGGGTTGCCTCGTCGCCGAAGGTACAGCGCACGCCGCAATATCGGCATTTGGCGTTGCAAGCGTTCGTTATCCTGATTCTAAGTAATCCGTCCTTAAGCTCAGTCTTGCAATCGGGGTGGCGTTCCAATATCGCGGGCAAGACTCGTTTAAGCTCCGTGCGATAGCGTCCTTCCTTAAAGCCGAACCGTTCAAAGTGCACCAGAGGATTAATCGTCACGTCGGGATTTTGCTTTAGGTAATCGGTCGTCGAGAAGAACGCGGAAGGGTCTTTGCCCTCGTGCCAGCCGACTTTCAAGTAATGATTCGCCGCGTCCAAATATTTTCCAAAGCCATAAGCCTTGCAATACCATTCGCCGTCGAACAGCAACGAGTTTTCGATAAGTTTCTTGTCCACGTCGTCCGTCTTCGGTGGTGGCGGCGGCGGAGGCTCGGATTTTTTTTCTCTGCGGAAGAGTTTGTCTAGTATTTTCATGAAATCACCCGCCGCGAATATACAAAAGTTTTATTGCAATGTCAAACGCCGCAACCTATAATGAACGCACTAACGATAAGGGAGAATTTCTTGTGAACAATCGGATTAGAAACTTTTCAATCATAGCGCACATAGACCACGGCAAGTCGACGCTAGCCGACCGGCTGATTGAAATGACTGGCACGGTCGAGAAACGCGAGATGAATGAACAATTCCTCGACAACATGGAGCTTGAACGCGAACGCGGCATTACGATTAAGGCGCAAACCGTCCGCCTAAAGTACACGGCTAAGGACGGCGAAACTTATCAGCTGAATCTAATCGACACGCCCGGTCACGTCGACTTTACTTACGAGGTCTCAAGGTCGCTTGCCGCTTGCGAAGGGGCATTGCTCGTCGTGGACGCTACCCAAGGCGTTGAGGCTCAGACGCTGTCTAACGTCTATCTTGCCCTTGAACACGACTTGGAGATTGTCCCCGTCATCAACAAGATTGATTTGCCCAGTGCTGATGTCGAACGTGTCCGCGCAGAGATTGAAGACGCAATCGGGCTTGACGCCTCCGACGCCGTGCAATGTTCCGCGAAGACGGGCGCGGGCGTCGACGAGATTTTAGAGGCGATTGTTAAGCGAATCCCGCCGCCCGAAGGTGACAGCTCCAAACCTCTGCAAGCGTTAATCTTCGACTCCTACTTTGACCCGTACAAAGGCGCGGTCGCTCACGTCAGATTATTTGATGGCTCTGTTCGCAAAGGCGACAAGCTCAAACTTCTGGCGACGGGCAAAGAGTTCGAGGCGACGGAAATTGGAATCTTCGCGCCGAGCATGACTGAACTTGACGAATTGAACGCGGGCGAGGTTGGCTATATCTGCGGCAGTCTAAAGGACGTTCGTGATGTTCGTGTTGGTGATACCGTGACCACGTCGAAAAATCCTGCGGCGGCTTTGGCGGGCTATCGTGCGCCTGTGCCTATGGTTTTCTGCGGTCTCTACCCAACCGACAGCGTCGACTATGACAACCTCAAGGACGCACTCGAAAAGCTTCAACTAAACGACGCCGCCCTTGTCTATGAACCAGAGACTTCTGCGGCTTTGGGCTTCGGATTTCGTTGCGGCTTCTTAGGGCTATTGCACATGGACGTTATCCAAGAGCGTCTAGAGCGGGAATATAAGCTTAAGCTCGTGACGACGGCTCCGAGTGTCGTTTACAAGGTGCACAAGACCAACGGCGAAGTCTTCACGATTGACAACCCCGCCGCCCTGCCGCCCACGACCGAAATTAACTTCATTGAAGAGCCGATGGTCAAGGCAACTGTCATTGTGCCCAGTGATTATATCGGAGCCGTCATGGAACTTTGCAGGGATAAGCGCGGCACGTACAAGAGCATGGACTACATTGACAAAACCCGCGTTATGATTGTCTACGAGATGCCGCTTAACGAGATTATTTACGACTTCTTCGACAAGCTGAAGTCAATGACCCGCGGCTATGCAAGCCTCGACTATGAGCTAAGCGAATACAAGCAGAGCGACCTTGCCAAACTCGATATTCTCCTAAACGGCGATTTGATTGACGCGTTAAGCTCGATTGTCCACCGCACCCGCGCTGCCAAGATTGGTCGTGTCCTTGCCCTAAAGCTCAAGCGTATCATTCCCGAACAGCTCTTTGATATTCCGGTTCAAGCGGCAATCGGCGGAAGGATTATCGCCCGCGAAACCGTCAAGGCTCGGCGCAAAGATGTTTTAGCCAAATGCTACGGCGGCGACGTGTCCCGCAAGAGAAAACTTTTGGAAAAGCAGAAGGCTGGCAAAAAACGCATGAAGGCTGTTGGCAGTGTCGAACTCCCGCAAGAAGCGTTCATGGCAGTTTTGACCGTCGGCGATGAGGAATAACAAAAAAGACCGCTCTCGATTTGAGAAGCGGTCTTTTAATATGCTTTGAAACAATTAATGCGTTGCTTTAAGATATTGCAGGTCACCGAACCAGTAGGAAGCAGTCGTGCCGCCGTCAATCAGAAAATCCGCGCCGCTTATGAAACGTCCATGACTGGACATTAAAAACTGAGCAAGGTCGCCGACTTCATCGGGCGTACCAGCTCTTTTTGCGGGCGATGCCTTTAACATTTTGCGATAACCTTCGCCGCGAGGTCCTTTGAGTTCGTCGGCGGCAAGTGGCGTGATGATGATTCCGGGGCTGATTGAGTTAATTGTTGCTCCTCGTTTGCCCCACGGCGTCGCTTGACCCATCACGCGCAGGACGTTGCACCGCTTGGAATATTGGTAAGCCTTGAGCGTGTCGGTTATCGCCTTGAGGAACGGCAAGTTCAAAAGCTCTTCAGTCGGAGTCGTCGCCAGTTGAAAATTTTGTTCCTCCGTCAACGCGCCGAGCCTGTGCCCTGATTGCGACGAGATGATAACACCTGAACCGCCTTCCGCGATGACTTTTCCGAACTCTTCAAGCAAAACCGCCGTGCCGTATAAATCAACCTTTAGGATAGCGGAGACCGGTGCTTGACTGGGAGACACGCCCGCCGCGTTAATCAAGTTTTTCACGTTGCCGAAGCCTTGCGCATGTTCGACGAGGTTCAAAATCGATTCGCGGCTTGAGATGTCAACGGCGATTGTTGAAGTTTCAAATCCTGCGCCTTCAAAAATTTTCGCCGCTGCCTGTGCCGCCTCAAGTTTCAAGTCGCCAAGGACAATGTGTTTGCCCGCACCCACTCTGCGAGCGCAAGCCTGACCGATTGAACCCGCGCCAACCAAAACTACTACTTCTTTCATGCTCAAGCCTCCAATATCAATCGACGTAAATCAATTCGTATTGCGGGTTGCCCATTTTATGTTCAGCCATAGCGGAGAGTTGGCGCAGTCCGTGACGGGATTCGATACGCTCTCTTAAGTCTGCACTGTCAGGAGCCGTATAAACGAAATCGCAACACGCTTGGTCTATCGCTAAGATGTCATTCGATGCCAAAATACCAATGTCAGCCATTGTCGGTTCGGCGGCAGAAGTCCCCGCGCAGTCACAATCGACACTTAGACGCCGCATGACGTTTAGGAAGACAATTCGCTTGCCGAAGTAGTCGCAGGTCGCCTTACCGCTGTCTGCCATGCGCTCCATAAACTCTTCCTTAAGCGGCATGTTCACCCCGTCAAACCAGTAAGGACCGGGCGGCGGCATCTCATTGCGCTTGTAGCCGTGAACCTGAACTTTGCCGACTTGCCCGCTTGCCATACCGATTGCGATATTCTTCAAGCTACCGCCGAAGCCGCCCATTGCATGTCCTTTGAAATGCGTTAGGACGACGACCGAATCATAATCGACAAGAGTTTTGCCCATAGTCACTTCCTGCAGATGAAAGCCGCCGTGCACGGGCAGATTAACTCCGCCGTCCTCGTCCATGATGTCGACGGGGCAGAAGTCCCAGCCGTTTGTCCGCAAAGTTTCGAGATGACCTGCCGTGGTGTAGCGTGCGCCGTTGTAAAGCGTGTTCGTCTCGATGATGTTGCTGTTAGGAACTTGCGCCTGAAATTGACGAACCCAATCCCGCGGCAAAATGTTCGGTCCGTGTGGCTCGCCCGTGTGAAGCTTGATTCCAACCTTGCCGATGATGTTTTCGTTGACCATGTTGTAAAGCTTGATGAGGTGTGGTGCGTCGAGTTTGTCAGTGAAATAAACCTTCGCCGCAGTGCCCGTGTACTTCATGCCCGTGACGTTTTTGCTACCGACGACTGGAGCCGCCTTGAGTTTTGGAACTTTTTTAGCTGCCTCGGCAGGTTGCGTCGTCAGTTGTCCGACTGCCGCCCCCAACGCCGCAATGCCTGCCATTTTAAAAAGGTCTCTCCGTGTAATATCCATGATACTGCCTCCAAACTTAATTCAATAGCCCAGTTGAGTCAACCAAGCGTCAACGTCTTTTTGAACGGCGGGAAAATCCTTCTGAGCACTCTTGCCGACGATCGCCAAGCCCGACAAAACTTTTGCATTCGGGCAAGCGTCAGCAATCTCTCGTTCAGTTCCAGCAAGCCCGCTACCGCCGTGCGTGCAGAACGGGACAATTGTCTTGCCGTTAAAGTCGTTAGCCTCAAGGAAAGTCATCACCACTCGTGGCACCGCTCCCCACCAGATTGGAAATCCAATAAAAATCGTGTCGTATTGTGCAAGGCTATCGATGTTGCTCGCAAAGGCAGGTCGTGCGTTCGATTCGAGTTCCTGCTTTGCAATCTCTGTGCAAGGCTCGTAAGCGTCGGGATAAGGCTTTGCAGGTTTAATCTCGAACGTGTCCGCGCCAGTCTTCTTTGCGATGTACTCGGCGACGATTGCTGTATTGCCCTTCGTGATATTGCCGACGTTGTATTCTTCGCCCGTCCGCGAAAAGTAAAGGACGAGAATTTTTTTGTCGGCGGATTGAGTCGCAACGGGTGCTTTGACTTCGGCAGGTTCAGCGGACTTTTTATCTTGAGACCCGACGCCGCACCCGCTCACCGTCAAAATCATTAGCAAGAGCAAAAAAAATTTCTTTACATACTTCATGGCTGATACCTCCTGTTTGCTTTACGACGGATTTTAATAGACTCATCGGAATTTGTCAAAAAAGTTTTCGTTGCAAGGGGTTGACAAATGCGCTAAAATCTTCGCGAACTTTTTAAAGGAGGCAACGTGAACTAATGAGAAGTGATATAGTCAAAAAGGGTGCGACGCGTTGCGCACATAGAAGCTTATTCCACGCAAACGGCTACGGCACGGAGGAGTTGAGTCGTCCGTTAATCGGCGTGTGCAATTCTTTCAACGAGATTATTCCCGGTCATATGCATTTGAAGTCGATAACCGAGGCGGCAAAACTCGGAGTGGCGGCGGCAGGTGGAACGCCCATTGAGTTTCCGGCAATCGGTGTGTGCGACGGAATTGCTATGGGGCACACGGGCAT
This sequence comes from Selenomonadaceae bacterium, assembly GCA_017406175.1. GTDB lineage: Bacteria > Bacillota > Negativicutes > Selenomonadales > Selenomonadaceae > Quinella. The sequence continues at coordinate 15,656 of JAFQZB010000234.1, forward strand.
GAAATATTCATTGGCGAGCCGTGAGCTTATCGCCGACTCAATCGAGGCAGTGACGATGGCTAGCGGCTTCGACGGGCTGATTTTGATTCCGAACTGCGATAAGGTCGTTCCTGGCATGTTAATGGCGGCGGCTCGTTTGAATATCCCAGCGGTAATCGTAAGCGGCGGTCCGATGCTTGCGGGTCGATTCCACGGACGGGATATTTCTGTTAGTCAAGCGTTCGAGGCGGCGGGCAAGTTCGCGGCGGGCAAGATGACTTCAGAGGAGATGACTGACCTTGAGGCGCACGCATGTCCTAGTTGCGGCTCGTGTGCGGGACTGTTCACGGCAAATACGATGAATTGTCTAAGCGAGGCTCTCGGCATGGCTCTGCCCGGCAACGGCACGATTCCTGCGGCTTACACCGGCGACAGATTTATCCTTGCCAAACGTGCCGGCGCAGTCCTAATGAACCTTATCGCGAAAAATATTTGCCCGCGAGACATTTTAACCCGTGAGGCTTTCGAGAACGCAATAACGGTTGATATGGGCATTGGCGGCTCGTCGAATACTGTTCTGCATTTAACGGCAATTGCTAACGAGTGCGGCATTAAAATCCCTGCGACGCTCTTTGACGAAATCTCTGCTCGAACGCCTTACATAACTAAGCTTAGCCCTGCGGGAACTCATCACATGCAAGACCTAGACGAGGCGGGCGGCATTAATGCTGTTATGCATGAGCTTAGCCGCAAGAACCTTCTGCATCTAGACGCTTTGACGGTGACTGGCACGCTCGGCGACAGGATTAAGGACGCGACGATTACTCGCGCCGATGTGATTCACACGGTAGACAATCCTTATCGTGCGACGGGCGGCATTGCGATTCTTAAAGGAAACCTTTGCCCCGATTACGCAGTTGTTAAGGCGTCGGCTGTCAGTGAAGATATGCTCGTTTACAAGGGCGCGGCAAAATGCTACGACTCGGAAGAGTCCGCGATTAACGCGATTATGGCGGGCGATATTCACGACGGCGACGTTGTTGTTATCCGCTACGAAGGTCCTAAGGGCGGTCCGGGTATGCAAGAGATGTTGAATCCCACGGCGGCGATTACGGGCGCGGGTCTCAAAGTCGGTTTGATAACGGACGGTCGGTTCAGCGGAGCCAGTCAAGGCGCGTGCATTGGTCACATTTCCCCCGAAGCTATGGAAGGCGGACCGATTGCCCTGATTCATGACGGCGACCAAATCTTTATTGACATTCCCAATCGCAAGCTTGAACTTGAAGTTTCAGACGCTGAACTTGCCGAACGCCGCGCACAGTGGACGAAGCCCGAACCGAAGATTAAGACGGGGTATCTTGCCCGCTACGCTAAGCTCACGACTTCAGCTTCAACGGGTGCCGTTCTAAGGAGTTAATCCAATGCTTTGGGAAGAAACTTTTGGTTTTCAGCTTGAGAAATTTTTACGCAAGGAGCAATTCATCTTCCACGCACCGATGAGGGAGCACACGACGTTTAAAATCGGCGGCGAGGCGGACTTATTAATCTTCCCGTCAAGCGCGGAGGAAGTCTCAAGGGTCTTTAAGCTCGTTGAACTGTTCAGCTTGCCTTGCGTTATCCTCGGCAACGGTTCAAATGTTCTGGTTCGTGATAAGGGGATTCGCGGAGTCGTCGTCAAGTTCACGGAGAAATTTTTTGGCGGTATGCGTTGCGAGGGTCAAAGGCTCATTGCGTGTGCGGGTGCTAAGCTAAAAGACGTTGCGACCTTCGCGGCGGAAAATGGCTTATCGGGTTTGGAGTTCGCCTGCGGGATTCCCGGCAGTATCGGCGGGGCAATCTTCATGAATGCAGGAGCTTACGATGGCGAAATGAAAAATACCGTCGCGAGCGTCAAGGCAGTCAATCGCGACGGCGAGCTTGTCGAGTTCAGCGGCTCAGCTTTAGACTTGCATTATCGGCACAGCATCTTTCAAGAGAACGGCTACGCGATTTGCGAAGTGGAATTGATTCTTCAGCGCGGCAACGTCGAGGACATTAAAAATAAAATGGTCGACTTCACGGAGCGTCGCGAGAGCAAACAACCGCTCGACTTGCCCAGCGCGGGTTCGACGTTCAAACGACCTAAAGGACACTTCGCGGGCACGCTGATTGACAAGGCGGGCTTAAAGGGCTTGCGTATCGGCGGGGCTATGGTCTCAGAAAAACATGCGGGCTTCGTCGTCAACACTGGCAACGCGACTGCGCAAGACGTTTTAGCTTTGATTGAGGAGGTCAAGCGCAGAGTTTGCGAGGCTCACGGCGTCACCCTTTCGCCCGAAGTCCGAATCATTGGAGAGGAATAGCAAGGACAGTTCGCGGTGCTCCGTTCATTTCGGCGACAAGGGCATCGCGAATTTTTAATTCTTCCTCGTCGATTATCTGCATAGCAAAGCCCGCGTGAATCAAAACGTAATCGCCGACCTTGGCTTCGGGCAGGAGCATTAAACTTGCCTCGCGCTTGACGCCCGCCCGCTCGACTGTCGCCAACTCGTTATCAATCTTTAAAACCTTCGCTGGAAAGGCTAAACACATTTCCTATCACCTCGTGCCAATCATACACCTTGCGTCAAGCTTTTGGAGGTGAACTTCATGATAAGCATTACATTGATTGGAACGGCGGCATTAGTTCCCATTCCCGAACGAGCACTAACAGCGGCATTTTTGAGTTGCGGCGGACACTCAATACTTTTCGACTGCGGAGAAGGCAC
>JAFQZB010000235.1 GCA_017406175.1 Selenomonadaceae bacterium
CTTACCGAAACTCTCGAAGCAATCGAAATGGCTCACCGCCACAACTACACGACTGTTACTTCTCATCGCTCCGGCGAGACCGAAGACGCAACTATCGCTGACATCGCAGTCGCCACCAACAGCGGTCAAATCAAGACTGGTTCGCTCAGCCGTACCGACCGCATGGCGAAATACAATCAGCTTATCCGCATCGAAGAAGAACTCGGCAAATGCGCTGTTTACGAACGCGCACCGCTCCTCAATCGTTCGGTCGGCAGATAATTCGTCAGCAACTTAACAATCGACTAACAAAAGGCACTTCCTCGAACGCGGGGAGGTGTCTTTTTCAATTATGGAGGTTGCAAATTGCTCAACGAAAAAAATTTTGCCGCCGCACTCAATGCAATGAACTTCACGCGGCTCAATGGCAATCGTTACGAAAAATTTTTCGCCGAAAATATCATCATGCGAGCCGACCTTGACAATAAAAAACTTTCATATCCGGTGCAAGTCAAAGGGCGCGAACATAATACTAAATGCGACGCGGAACACAAAGAAAATCTCGTTGTCTTTGAATGCGTAAATCGCTTGCTCGATAAAGGCTATCGCCCCGAAGATATTTGGCTGGAAAAAGCTTGGACGCTCGGTCATTCCCCTAAGGGCGGGCGTGCCGATATTTGCGTTTCATTAAATGGGCGGACGTTGTTTATCATCGAATGCAAAACTTCTGGCGCGGAATACAATCACGAACTCGACAACATGCGCACTGACGGCGGACAATTATTTTCGTATTGGCAACAGGAGCAAAGTTGTCAATGGCTCGTGCTTTACTCTTCCGACTTTGACGACGGCAAATTGACTTTTGAGGCGGCAAGCGTTCCATGCGGCGAAAAATTTTATCGCGGTGCGTCGACCGTCCCCGAACGTTTCAAGATTTGGAGCGAGCGTTACGAAAAAAATTTTTTGGACGACGTTATCTTTCACGACGAAACCGTTGCCTATCAAATCGGCGCGAAGCCCTTGCGCAAACGCGACCTTAAAAATTTCGACGACACGAGCCTTGTTAATACGTTCGAGGAAATTTTGCGCCACAATCAAGTTTCCGATAAGGAGAATGCTTTTAACCGTTTAATCGCGCTGTTTATCGCAAAACTCGTTGACGAAAGCCTCACGCCCGATAGCGGCGAAGTTCAATTTCAATTCAAGGGCGGCTCCGATACCCACGAAATTTTTCAAGACCGATTGCAACGGCTCTATTCCGACGGCATGAAAAAATTCATGGGCGAAGATATTTTTTATCTGCCGGAAGATTATCCCGATAAGGTCTTTAAAAACTTCGGCGACGCGGAGAATCACGGCAATCAAATTCGCGACCTTAGAGAGAATTTCCGCAAGCTCAAGTTTTACACGAACAACGCTTTTGCTTTCGTCGACGTGAACAACGATAAACTTTTCTACCTCAACGCCAAAATTCTCAAGGAAGTCGTCGACATATTCCGCAACTATCGGATTATCGGCTCGACTGATTTGCAGACGCTCGGCGATTTGTTTGAACAGTTGCTTGATAAGGGCTTTAAGCAGAACGAAGGACAATTTTTTACGCCGTTGCCGATAACGCGATTCATTTGGGACAGTCTGCCGCTCGAACGAATTATTTCCGATGAGCCGCCGAAAATTATCGATTATGCGTGCGGCGCGGGGCATTTCCTCACAGAAGGCTTTCAAGCCGTCAATGATTGCTACCTGCGCCAAAATCGGACGCCGCCCGTTATGTGGGAGCGCGATAAACTTTTTGGCGTGGAAAAGGATTACAGACTTGCTCGCGTCTCAAAAATTTCGCTGTTCATGCATGGTGCCGACGAGGGCAAAATCAAATTCGGCGACGGGCTGGAAAATTATCCCGATGAAAAAATTTCGCCCGCGACTTTCGATATTCTGGTTGCCAATCCGCCCTATTCCGTCAAAGGTTTCAAACTCCACCTAAAGCTTGCCAACGAAGATTTAAAGGTTCTCGATAAAATTTCCGTCAACGGCTCCGAAATTGAAACGCTCTTTGCTGAAAGAATCGGGCAACTCGTCAAGGCGCAAGGTGTCGCCGCCGTGATTCTGCCGAGTTCAATCCTAAACAAGGACGGCAAAAGTTTTATCGCCGCCCGCGAATCGTTGCTGACGAAATTTTTTATTCGCGCCATAGTTCAGCTCGGCAGTAAGACTTTCGGCGCGACTGGTACCAATACCGCGATAATTTTCCTTGAACGATTTGATGAGCCGCCGAGTTTTATTGCCGACTTCGCGGACGTTGCGGACACTATCATTGACGGCAAGACGCCCGCCAGACAGTTCAGCCGCGATATTTTCGATGCCTACCTGCGCAAAATCGGCAAGACCCCCGACGATTACCGCCAATTTATCACCGCCGCCAACGATAAGACGCGCAAGGTTGAGTACGAGAAAATTTTTTACTTCGGGCTGACTTATCGACAGACGACGCTGATTATTTCCGCGCCCGCCGATAATGCCGCTCAAGAAATTTTCCTGGGCTACGGCTGGAGCAATGCTAAAGGTCGCGAAGGCATCGTTCATAAAAAAATCGGCGGAATGCTCTTCGATAACAACAATCGCGCCGCTGACAATACCCTTGCCGCCGTAATTCGTGCCGCTTTTGACGGCAAGCAACTCAATTTACCAGAGCTAGAAAAATATTATCGCTATGTCACGCTGTCCGACTTGCTAGACTTCGACGCCGCCAACTTTACCAAAAAAATCACGCTGTCCGAGATATCTAATGAAACATTGACAACGGGCAGAAACTTTCCGACGATAAAACTCGGCAACATTGTCGAAATTAATGTAAAAGCTTTTGACCCATCGAAGACGCCCGAAAAAATTTTTCATTACGTCGACATTGGTTCGGTTGATTCAGCGACAAATAAGATTGATTTTTCGACCACGGTAACAGGTGCGGCGGCTCCTTCGAGGGCAAGGCGATTGGCTGACAATGGCGACATTTTAATTTCAACTGTTCGACCGTATCTTAAAAGTTTCGCACGAATCAAAGACGCGCCGTCTGATACTTTGTACTCGACAGGATTCGCCGTGTTATCAACAAAAAATCCCGCCGTCGTTACAAATGAATTTATTTACTGCCTGTTTATGGACGACCCGTTATTGATGGCTCAAATGAAGGCTAAGATGTCTAAAGGCTCATACCCCAGCATCAATCAAGGCGACTTGCAAAATTTTTATCTGATATTGCCGCCGCTTGATATGCAACGTCAAATCGTCGCCGAATTCAATTCCATTGACGCTCAAATTGCCGCGCAGGACGACACGATTAAAAAGCTCAACGCCGACATTCAAGCAAAGTTCAGCGCATTGTTCGAGGGTTATTCAGACGATAAAATTTATTCGTTTACTACGCTTTGCAAGGACGATACTGCAAGCGGCGTAAAATTTCAGACCTCCGAATATTTGAAGTCAGGCGAAGTTCTCATTATTGACCAAGGCGCGAATGAAATTGCCGGCTATATGAACGTGGCGAATAATCCTGCGCCTTATGACGATTTGCCTTGCGTGATTTTCGGCGACCACACGGAAATTTTTAAGTTGGTGCGTGAAAAATTTTATCTCGGTGCAGACGGCACGAAAATTATCATTCCCGCCGACCGCAACAAGTTAAATGCGATATTTTTATTCTACATGTTGCGAACGGAGTATAAACCGCTTGGTGGTTACGCACGACACTTTAAGAATCTTAAATCACTGAAACTTTATCTGCCGCCGATTGAATTGCAGGAAAAATTTGCGGCGTATGTGAGGAATTGCGAGGCAATGAAAGAATCAGCGCGGCGACGGCGGGAGGAATTGCTTGAGTTGCGTTCTGAGCTTGTGAAGAAATATTTCCGCTGACAAATCAAAAGACCGTCCCCGATTTGGAGGCGGTCTTTTTTGTTTGGAATTATAAATCGAGTTCGTCGGCGCGTTCGGTCATGCCTTTAATACAAAGCTCCATTAAAACGCCCAAATCCATTCCCAAATCGTCCGCGCCGCGTTGAATAACTTCGCGATTGCACTTCGCCGCAAATCGTTTATCCTTGAACTTCTTCTTGAGGCTCTTAACCGCCATGCCCGCCATCCGCTCTGGACGCATTAACGCATAAGCATGAACAATGCCCGTTAGCTCATCGACGGCGAACAAAGACTTTTGGCAATCGGTCGTAGGTTTAATCGTCGCGCCCGTCAAGCCGTAGCCGTGGGAAATTATCGTTTTAATGTCGTCTTCGCTAATGCCTTCTGGTTCCAAAAGCTCGCGGACGTGTTGGCAGTGCTCTTCGGGGAATTTCTCAAAGTCAACGTCGTGAAGATAGCCGATTGCTGACCAATGCTCCTTGTCGCCGCCGAAGTGTTCAGCCAACGCTCCCATAGCTCCTGAAACCGCCGCCGCGTGTACGAATAAATGCGGCTCGGTCGTGTGCTTACGTAAAATTTCCTTCGCTCGTTCTAAGGTCAACAAGTCAAATCCTCTCCTTAAACAGTTTTATCAAGTTCATGTGCAGTTCAAAGCTCTTGCGGTTGTTCTTGGCTATCGTGTCGAGAATCAGTCCGCACGCGAACGACAGCATTGCCGACAACATTAAAAATCCGCTGACGATTAGCGTTGGGAAGCGCGGCACCAGTGAAGTTTGCAAGTAGTCGTAGAAGACGGGCACGAACAGTATCAGCGCAAGCAACGCCAGAATCAAGCCGACGACGCCGAAGAACTGCAACGGCTTGTAGTCGCGGTACAGATTAAAAATCGTCATGATGACTTTCGCGCCGTCAACGTAAGTATTCAGCTTGCTCTCGGAGCCGGCGGGGCGGTCACGATAATTAACCGTCACAGTCTTAAGCAAAAGGTTCTTGTCCAAGGCGTGAATCGTCATTTCGGTTTCAATCTCAAAGCCCTTGCTAATCACGGGAAAACTTTTCACGAACAGCGGACTGAATGCACGGTAGCCAGTCATCACGTCGAGTATCGGAGCCTTCGGACGCCAGAACATGTTTATAAACCGACGAACCATGACATTGCCAACGTTGTGGAAGGGTCGCTTGTTCTCCGTGAAGTACGTAGAGGACAGCCGGTCACCAATAACCATATCCGCGCCGCCCGTCAAGACAACCTCGCACATCTCGCGGGCATTTTCGGCAGGGTAAGTATCGTCGCCGTCAATTATCAGGTAGCAATCGGCTTCAATCTCTCGGAACATCGTGCGAATCACATTGCCTTTGCCCTGCCGCCTCTCATAGCGAACGACTGCGCCCGCCGCCCGTGCAATTTCGTCGGTGCCGTCGGAGGAGTTGTTATCGTAGACATAAATCGTCGCCTCTGGCAACGCCTGCCGATAATCGCGCACGACCTTGGCAATAGTTTGGCTCTCGTTGTAGCAGGGAATCAGTACGGCTATCTTCGGCATGAAATCTTCTCCAATCTCTTTAAAATTATTTTCTCCGCCTCGTCGACGGTCAAAGCTTGCTCGTTAATGTTAAGCGTTCGCAGGAGTTTTGTTATCGGCGGCGGCTCCAGACCTGCGCGGCTTAAAATTTCTTCCTCGGCGAAAAGTTCACGCGGCGTGCCTATGAACAGAACTTTTCCTTGCGCCAAGACGACAACGCGGCTAGCAAAGCGGGCAATGTCTTCCATTGAGTGCGAAACTAAAATTATCGTGACGCCCGATTTCCTAACGACGCCGAACAGCTCCTGTAGGAGATTTTTTTTTGCAAGCGGGTCAAGTCCTGCGGTCGGCTCGTCTAGGATTAAATACTTCGGCTTTAGGGCGAGAATCCCCGCGATAGCCACGCGCCGCCGTTGCCCGCCCGATAACTCGAACGGCGAAACTTTTTTCAACGCCGCGTCCAAGCCGACTTGCCGCATTGCCTCTTCCACACGCGCTGAAGTCTCCTCGTCGCTCAAGCCGAAGTTGCGAGGTCCGAAGGCAATATCACGCTCAACCGTCTCCTCGAATAGCTGATGTTCAGGATATTGGAAGACAATCCCCACGAGCCGACGAATCTTTTTATCAGCGACTGGCAAGCCGTCAATCGCAATAGTGCCGCTCGTCAGCTTAATCAGCCCCGCGACCAGTTGAATCAGCGTAGACTTGCCGGAGCCAGTATGCCCCGCAATCGCTAAGACCTCGCCTTCCGCCACGTCGAACGAAATATTTTCCAAAGCAGTCTTCTCAAAGGGCGTGCTCGTCATGTATGTGTAGCTCACGCCTTTAACGCTAATCATCGCGCCACCTCCTGCCACGCGGCTTTGACGATAACACATGCCGCAACTTTTTGCAATAAAAAAAGACGCGCCACTTAATGCGGCAACGCCTAATCAATGTCAATCGTATTTGCGTCCTTCCCGTTCAAGCTCGCGAACTCTTCTATCAGCGTCTCTGTCCATTGCTCGACTATAGGCGCGATTCATCAGCCTATCAAAGCCGCCATTGTCGGACATGCTCTTGCGGTGGCGTTCTATGCCGTCGGTCGTGCGCTTAAAATCATTTACAGTTTCGTCATAAGATTTCTTAACGCGTTGCAAAGCTTTCAGTTCGTCGTAGAGTATAGGGTCGCCGCCTGCCTTCTGCCAAAGTCGGTCATCCTCGCGAATCTCTGCCATAAAAGCTTCGTCTTCCTTCTTCCAACGCTCAACCTCTTTTTTGAACTGCTTATCTGGGTCGCCGAAGACTTCATCAAAGAATCCCATAACCAATCACTTCCGCCGATATTGTAAGTCAAGGCGCGGGCAATGTCACTTATCCGCGAGGTAACTGCGGCGATAATTTTTTCAAGGCGGCGGCGAGTTCGTCAGCTGTTAAAATCTTTGGCGGGAGTTTTAATTCTTTGCGGCGAAGTCGTTCGGCAATCTCCACGGCGACGGGTACATCAAAGCCTAGGCGTTTCATCTCCTTAGCGTCGGTGAAAATTTCTCGTGGCGTATCATTGCGTATGATTCGCCCGCCCTCCATTAAGAAGACCCGCTGAGCCTGTGCTGCCTCCTCCATGAAATGCGTTATGTAAACTATCGTCTTGCCTTGCGCGTGCAATCGCTTAACCATGTCGAGAACTTCGCGGCGTCCTTGCGGGTCAAGCATTGCTGTTGGCTCGTCGAGGACGATAACTGGCGTTTGCATGGCGATGACTCCTGCGATTGCAATTCGTTGCTTTTGCCCGCCGCTTAGCTTGCTCGGCGCGAATTTTTTGTAATCAGCCATGTTCACGGCGTCTAGGGCAAGGTCGACACGTTCGCGGATTTTATCGGGCGCAATGCCTAAGTTCTCTAAACCAAACGCAACGTCATCTTCGACAATCGCCGCGACAATCTCGCTGTCAGGATTCTGGAAGACCATTCCGACCTTCTCGCGGACGTGCCAAATATTTTCTTCCTGCGAAGTGTCTAGCTCGTTGACGAAGATTTTTCCGGCAGTCGGCAGGAGCAATGCGTTAAAGTGTTTGGCTAGCGTCGACTTGCCCGAACCGTTCGTGCCGATTATCGCGATGAATTCTCCGTCGTCAATGGTAAAGCTCACGTCGTCGAGTGCAACCTTATCGCCCGACGAACTTTTATAGACGTGCCGCAAACCTTCCGCCCGAATCATTTGGCCGCTATAAGTTCAATCTCGCACAGTGCGCCCGCCGGCAAGTCCTTGACCGCCACGCAACTCCGCGCTGGCTTGCTGATGAAATATTTCTCGTAGACGGCGTTAAAGGCTTTAAAGTCCGCGATGTCAGCAAGATAACACGTCGTCTTGAAAACTTCGCTGAAGTCGTAGCCCGCCTCGTCGAGTATCGCCGCCAAATTCTTACAGCACTGCGCCGCTTGCCCCTCTATGTTCGTTGCGACGATTTTGCCGACAACCGGGTCGATTGCGATTTGCCCCGACGTGTAAAGCAAGCCATTAACCTTAATCGCCTGGCTGTAGGGACCGACGGCGGCAGGGGCTTTATCCGTGTGAATAATCCTCATGTCCGTTACCTCCTAAAGTTTTTGCCCGCATATTATCAAATCCGTGCGGCAATGTGAAGAGCTTCAACACTTTTTCAGATTGAACTGCTATATTGGCGGCGAATATTTATCGGAAAGGAAGATGTGCAATGCGAGTTCTTTACAGCGTCATGGCAATTATTTTTATCTTAAGTTCATTCGCCACGAGCGCGCAGGCGGCGCAGAAAAAGATTTATATCAACGTGGCAAGCCGGCTGATGACCTTCTACGACGGCAATATCAAAGTTGCGGTCTATCATCTGGGCTTGGGCAAGGTGAGCACGCCCACGCCGACGGGTTACTATCAAATTCGCACCAAGGAGATTAATCCGCCGTGGATTGACCCTTCCGACCCCGAATACGAAGTTCCTTCTGGTCCAGATAATCCTCTGGGCTATCGTTGGATGGAGATTCAGGGCAACTACGGCATTCACGGCACCAATCGCCCAGACAGCATCGGCGGCTATGTATCGAACGGTTGCATACGCATGAGGGAGGCTGACGTTGAGGCACTCTTTGACGCCGTGGAAGTCGGCACGCCCGTCGAGATAACTTATAATCGCGTCGTCGTCGAAAAGAACGCGGAAGATGAGGTCGTTTATTACATTTACCCCGACGGCTATGGCATACAGGATATTACCGTTGCGGACGTGACTAAGTGGATTGAGCCGTTTGGAGTGCTTGCCTTCGAGAGCGATTACGACATTTCCCAGAAGATTGAAGCCTCTGACGGGGAGCCGACCTTCATCGGCAAGCCGTACAACGTGGAAGTCAACGGGCACCTTGCACAACCGACCGACGCGAACAACACCCGCTTTTTTGCTAAGGCAGTTATCCGCGACGGGATTTCTTATATGCCAGTCGTGCCCATTGCTAAAATTCTGCGGCTCAAGCTGGAGTGGCACAAGGGCGAAGCGACGCTTAAAAGCAAGTTCGGTAAGGTGGTTTGCTACGAGCGGAAAGGGCAACTCTATTGCAATGCCGACGACGCCCCGATACTCTTCAACATGGAAGGCGGCTTGCAGACGGACAAAAACGGCGTAAAGCTCTTCCGCTTTAAGTCACTGCCGACAGTCGAGAAACCGATTGTTGAACCGCCTAAGCCCGACACCAAACTAAATGATAAGGAACCCAAAAAGCAGGAGCCTAAGCCCGAAGAGAAATCCGAACCCGCCGATAAAGTCGATGAGCCTAAGGAAGAGTCGCAACCGATTGACAAGCCCGATACACCTAAGGAAGAGCCGCAACCGACTGACGAAATTAAAGACGAGGTAGCGGACGCATGAAAAAATTTCTGATTGTCGACGGCAGTAGCATTTTCTATCGCGCCTTCTACGCCATGCCGAGCTTGACTGCTCCGAGCGGTGAGCCGACGGGCGCGCTTGTTGGGTTCGCGAATATCATTTTAAAAATTATGCGTGAACGGTCGCCCGAATTGGGAGCAGTCGCCTTTGACGCCGCGAAGAAAACTTTCCGCAATGAAATCTTCCCCGACTACAAGGCGAACCGCCCGCCCATGCCCGATGAGCTTGCTGCACAACTGCCGCTGATAAGGGAACTCGTCGACGTCCTCGGCTTGAAGATTTGCGCGGCGGAAGGCTACGAGGCTGATGACATTATCGGGACGCTGGCGACGCAGGCTTGCAAAGAATTCCACGTTGAAATTCTCACTGGCGACCGCGACGCATTGCAACTGATAAACCATTCGACGCAAGTTTTGCTTAACAAGAATCCTGACGTGAAGACCTACGACGAGAAAAAATTTGTCGCGGAATACGGCTTTGCTCCCGCCTTGCTCGTCGACTTCAAAAGCCTGCGCGGCGACCCGTCCGATAATATCCCTGGCGTCAAGGGAATTGGGCAAGTGACCGCGACCAATCTTATTAAGCAGTTCGGCTCGTTGGAAAGTATTCTGACTGCCCGCGATAAGTTGACGGCTAAGAAGGTTCGCGCCGCCTTGGAGAACTTCGCCGACGATGCAATCATGAGCAAGCGGCTGGCGCGGATTGTGTGCGACGTTCCCGATATGGACTTCACGCCCGACGACTTCGCGATTAGCCCCGACCTCGCCCGCGTCGATGAGTTTTGCAATCGCTACGCCCTAAATCAAGCCAAGAAAAAAATTCATGAACTCTTCGGCGGCGATAATCTCTTCAGCGACGCGGCGGAGAATATTTTATCAGGCGGGGAAGGCTTGCCGATTGATTGGGATAAAATTTCGGCGGCGGAGGCTTTAATCATTGCTCAAGCCGACTTTGAACAGTTCGCGATAAAAATCTTCGGCGGCGACACCTTCACAACTTCGGAGCGTGTGGGTGTGCAAAAAATCTTCGACGACTTCGCGGGCAAGATTATCCTAAGCGGCGTCAAGAATTATCTGCACGTCTTCAAAGTCAGCAAGCTTGCAAAAGTTTTCGACATGGAGCTTGTAGCTTATCTGCTTTACCCCGAACGCAACGACTATTCTTGCGCTAGTCTCCTGCCTTTGGAGTTCGACGGCTTGAAAGTTGCAAATTCCATTACAGCAAACGCGCTGGCTTTGGAGATGCTCGCCGACCTTTACGAAAAAAAATTAGCCGCCGCCAATTTGACGAGGCTTTATCTTGAAATGGAATTGCCGCTTACCAAAATCTTAGCGGACATGGAAAAGCGCGGGGTCTTCGTCGACAGGGCAAGCCTAAAGGACAAGAACGCCGACATGACTAAGCGAATCGCCACCCTTCAAGAAAATATCTACACTCTGGCGGGCGAAGTCTTCAACATAAACTCTTCTAAGCAACTGTCCGAAGTGCTCTTTGTCAAACTCAAACTTCCGTCGGGCAAAAAGACTAAAGCGGGCTACTCAACCGACGCCGAGACTTTGGAGGATTTGCAAGGACACCCAATCGCCGCCGCAATCTTGAAGTATCGTCTGCTGTCTAAGCTCAAGTCGACTTACCTCGACGGGCTAGGCAATCTCATCGGCAATGATGGACGCGTCCACACGAATTTTAATCAGACAGTCACGGCGACGGGTAGGCTTTCAAGCTCCGACCCGAACTTGCAAAACATTCCAATCCGCACCGACGAGGGCAGGAGTATTCGCGCCCTGTTCAAGCCTGGCGAAGGCTACGATTGCATTCTGTCCGCCGATTACTCACAGATTGAACTGCGACTTCTGGCGCACATGTCCGGCGACGCCAATTTGATTGACGCCTTCAATCGCGGGCAAGACATTCACGCACGGACGGCGGCGGAGGTCTTCGGCGTGCCTATCGACGACGTAACGCCCGACCTTAGGCGCAAAGCCAAGGCAGTCAATTTCGGTATCGTCTACGGCATCAGCGACTACGGGCTTTCGCGGGATTTGCATATCAGCCGCAAGGAGGCGGGCGAATACATTGACCGTTACTTCAAGCGTTATCCCGGCGTCAAAGATTTTTTGGATACGACCGTTGCCCAGGCTCACCTTAGCGGCTACGTCACGACGATGTTTGGGCGGCGCAGGTATCTGCCTGACATTAACAGCAAGAATTTTAATCGGCGGTCTAATGCCGAGCGTATGGCGATGAATACTCCCATTCAAGGTTCGGCGGCGGATATTATCAAGCTTGCAATGATTCGGGCGGAAGAAGGTTTGCGCCCCTTCGATAGCCGGATAATTATCCAAGTGCACGATGAACTTGTCCTTGAGGCTAAAAACTCCGAACTCGACGCCGTAGAAAAAATCTTGCGCGGGGCTATGGAAGACGTTGCTAAGCTCAAGGTGCCGTTAGTCGTCGACGTTAGCCACGGGATTAATTGGTTGCAGGCGAAATGATTTCCACGCCAAACCACTGCGCCGCCTCGTCCCACTTGTAGCGGAGCTGGCAATAGTTTTCTTTCTGCCACTCCTTGTACAGGAAAATAATCGTGTCGCCGTCAGCGGAGAAGTCTTCCAAGTAAAAATCGTAGGGAATCTGTTTGCGCATGTCCAAAGTATCGAAGTATTTGACCCACGAGCCGCCATGGTCGCCGATGACTTTAAGGGAGCTGCCGCCGCCCGTCTCCGTCGCTAGCAAATAAAAATTTCGTCCGTCGCCGCCGCTTATCGGATAAATCTGCGTCCTGCCCTCGAACACGTAGACTGGCACGGCGTTTGAACTGTCACTGCTACCGAAGGAGCTTGCCGCGTCAAAAGTTTCCTCCATGACCTTGCGGCAGTCGAAGTGGAAATACAAATCCTCGCCGAAGACAGCCACGCCCTTTGAAAAGTCGCCGTCAAGCCTCGTGTAGCCTTCAATCTTCAACGTGAACGGCTCATTGCCCAAAGTAATCGTGCCAATCGGTTCATGAAGCGTCAAGTTCATAGCCGACGCCTGAGCGGAAAGGATTATGAGTAAACAAACTGCCACCAAAAAATTTTTCATCGTTCAATCACCTCCGGATAAAATTTCTGATTGACTGCGTGCCAATGGCATTCCACGTCGATAACGTGACTTTGCAAAGTGTAGCGGAAAATAATCTTGTTGTCCTCGGTGAAGACCTGCGACATATGGAAATTCCAGCCGATGTCGTATTGCTCGCGAAGTTCCAAAGCGTCGAGGTACACAAGCCACTTGCCGTCACGCACGCCGAGGACTTTAACGCCGTCGCCCGTGCCAATGCTATCGTTTCTAATCATGTAGAACGCCGCGCCCGCCGTGTTATCAATCCGATAAATCGTCGTCTCGCCTCTCAGGTCGATTGCGACGGTATTTTTTTTGTGCTTATCGCCGAGCCGAGCAACCTTATCGAAGTGCAGATAAAAATCTTCTCCGAACTGCGCAACTCGCTTTGAAAGTTTGCTCGCGCCCGCGATTTGATAAGCTCCGTCGTAATAAGTGACCTTGCCGACGGGTTGCGGGTCGAGTTCCAAACGCATCGCCGACGCTTGGGCGGCAATCATCACAAGCAACGCCGTCAATGCCACAAGCCTTTTCATGTCGAACACCTCCGCCGCGATTTTAGCACAAAAAAAGACAGCCTCCAAACTTTGGAGACCGTCCAGAAATTTTTTATCTGATGAAGCCGAGCTTACGTTCCTTGCCGATAGCCTTATCAACGTTTACGTCGAAGTCATCAACCTTAAAGTTCGTCAAGTCCTCTTTGGTGACGGAGCCGCCTTCCGCCTCTTTGATGATTCGTTGCGCCTGCTTAAGCCAAGCTTGCTCAAGAAGTGTCCTAACGAACCGCCCGTTGCCGAAGTTCTTTTTCTTTGCGACGCGTTTAAAAATCTTCTTGCAATGTTCAGCGACCTCGGCGGAGATTTCAAAGCC
>JAFQZB010000236.1 GCA_017406175.1 Selenomonadaceae bacterium
CGCACAGGTTCGCAATATCGACGACCTCAAGGCGCATTTCGACGTTGGCTCGGTCGTGCGGGATTTTTCTAGCGGAAAATTGCTCACGTGGCTCGAAGACCGCTACTATGACGACGAGGCGGACGCTATCCGCGCCATTAACGACAATGATAACTTCTTGGGGGCAAAACTCTGCAAAATTTTCGGCATGGAGACCCCTGAGGAGATTGAAAGACGCTTTGAACGCCTCAATCGCCTCAAACAGTTCACCAACGACGAAAAAATCTTGTCCAAAGTCGATTGTGTTGCCTTCGACCAGGAAAATTTAGCTGATTTGCTCGATGAAGGCGTCGAAGAGATTTATTTGTGCGAAAATCGCTTTGTAATTCCGCTCCGCATGAAAAATAAGGTTTATATCGGCGTCGGCAAGGCAATCGCTGTTATTCGTAGCAAAGAGCCTGTTGACTTCACTAAAATCCACATCGCCTTTAAAAATGTTACCTTCGACGACGATTATCAAAAAATTTTGCCGAAAACTACCGCTAAAAATACTCAAACGACGACTAAAAGCAAGCCCTTCCGATTTATTGACCAAAAACCTACTTCGCTACCGTCAAAACCGCTTTCACCACCAGTAGAAATAACTACTACGATGAAAGATTCAACACGAGATAAAAACGGCTATAGCGAAACTGAAACAGGCGGTTCCGTCTATGTAAAACATTGTTCAATCTTCGTTCAAAAAGCCAATTCGTTTAAATCCAAAGTTCAAATTAAGGCTAGAGGTAAAATTGTCGACGCAAAAAGTATTTTAATGATTATGAGTTTGGGATTAGTTAAAGGCGTCGAAATTACGATTATTGCTGAAGGTGAAGACGCAAAAGAGGCGGTTGAATCCCTCAAAGCCCTCGTTGATTCCAATTTTGGCGAAGAATAAGGAGATGACTTTATGGCAACCGAAATTTTCCGCGAAGTCAATGACGACTACGAGATTATTGAGGGGGAAAAATTCATGGCACCGAGCGCAGATGCATGGCACAATAACACGTTAGGAAAATTGTATTTGCTTATTGGAATGCACGTAGCGACTAACAGGCTGGGATTGGTCTTTACTGATAGTTTGGACGTGCACTTCCCCGACGGCAATCTTTTCAAGCCGGATTTTATGTTCATCAGCGCGGCGAACAGCAAAATTGTCGTCGACAACAAACACAGCACGATTCACGGCGTGCCCGATATGGTTGCCGAAGTTTTTTCCCGCTCGACTATGAAAAATGACGTTGGCATTAAAAAAGAGATTTACGAACGCAACGGCGTCAAAGAATATTGGATTATCAACCCGTGGAGCGAGAGTATCGAAGTTTATCTTCTGCGCGACGGCAAATATTTCCTCGACGACGTTTATCACAACTACAGCGAGGCTGAATGGAACGAGTTGACTGACGAGGAACGCGCCGAAATCAAAAAGGAAGTGCCCGTTACGGTTTTGGACGGCTTCAAAGTCAAGATTAAAAATATTTTCGGCTGGTTCATCGAATAAGGAGCTGATTTTATGACTGAGGCAACTACGAAAATTGTAACCGATTTCTTAAAAGAGGATGGATGGTGGGTTGGTGGCAGTACGAACTTTTTTCATGTAGCTTTATATCAAAGAACGAACTCATTCAAATCGAAAGTTCAGCTCAAACGCAATGGCATGACTTTCGACGCGAAAAGTTTTCTTTGGATTTCTCTATTGCAACCTAATGACGAAGTTACGATTGTCGCTGACGGTCCGGACGAAGCAGAAGCCGTTCGACAACTTAAAGAGCTGATGGAGACGAAATATCTCCAGGATTTTGATGCTAAGCTTAAAAAATTCAAAGAAGAAGAGGCTAAAAAAGCGGCTCGTCGTGCTGAACGTCTTAAACGTCTTGAACAATACACAACGACTAAAAAATTTTTGGAAAACGTTGATAAAGTTGCTTTCGACCAAGATGAGCTGACGGATTTAATCGCTGGCGATGTCATACAAGAAATTTATCTTTGCGCTAATCAATTTGTTATTCCTTTAGACAGGAAAAATAAAACTTATGTTGGAATTGGCAAGCCGGTCGCGGTTATTCAAAGCAATGAGCCTGTTGACTTCGACGAACTCGGTATCAAGTTCAAAAATGTTGCCTTC
>JAFQZB010000237.1 GCA_017406175.1 Selenomonadaceae bacterium
GTAGATGACACGGGCACCGCTTCTCTTTCCGCCGTTACTACTTTTCCAGCGGATTTTACGAAGTCCGCCAGTATTGGGAATAATGTCGCCGAGTAAAAAATTCACTCCGATAAAACTTTTAAATTCAGTTTGAGTATCTGAATCCCAGAATTGCTCAACAGCTTTAAGGTAAGCAGGAGTTTCGACAATGACTTGCGGTATCAGTAAATTTTCCATGAGTTTATTCTACTGCAATGCAGTAGAAATGTAAAGAAAAAATTTTCACACGCTCAAAAGTTTTATCATTGATAGCATACAAAAAAAGACATCGACTTGTGCGAAGTTCTTTTAAATGTCATCTGTTAATATAGAATCGCTATGTGGCATTTTTTTTATTTGATTACTTTGATTTATTCAACACGCTCTAGTCTTTCTTTGCATTATTTTCTCTCAAAAATTTAATCGTTATCACCTCTGAAACGTATTTACAGATTTCTTTTTTATGAGTCACGATAATAATAGTTTTACCGTGCACTTGATTAGTTAGCCGAGTTAGGAACATTTTTTCCGTTTCAGTATCAAGTGCAGAAGTTGGTTCGTCCATTAGAATTACGCTTCCTGGACGTAAAAAACTCCTTGCAATGGCAATACGTTGCGCTTGACCTTCGCTGATACCGAAACCGCCTTCACCTATTGATGTATCTAATCCTTCGGGAAAATCGTTAATAACAAAATCTGCAGCCGCTGAATAAAGTGCTTCTCTCATTTCTTCATCAGTGGCATCTATTTTGCCCAAAAGTAAATTATAACGGATCGTGCCGCTGATAAGACTGTTTCCTTGCGGAACGTAGACGCAATTTCCGCGAGTTTGCGGGCTTGCTGAATATTTTTTAAGAGTGTCGTTCTCTGTAACGTAGAAAGTGACACTGCCGGAATTGGGAATCAGCGTGGCGAGGAACATGCGCAAGAGTGTGCTTTTACCCGCTCCGGTCTCTCCTACAACTGCGGTAATACTGCCGGGCTTGAAATTGTGATTGAAGTCGCGATATATCCAGCGAGAATCTTCTTTGTAGCGAAAATCTACGTCCGAAAATTCAATGCCGACGGGAACAGAAAATCGAATAAAATTTGAGTTATCTTCCTTTGGCAGATTTTCAAATTCCATCAATCGTTCGATGGACGCCATTGACGTAATGAGCAACGGATAGTTGTGATTGAATTGGATAAACGGAACTTGAATTTGCTCCGCCAGTTGCAGAAAAACAATCAGTTCGGCATAGGAAAAAGTGCCGTGTTGTATGCCGTAAATGCCCCAAACCAAAATGACTATATAACTGATGTTAAGTGCGGAGTCTATGAGCGATATTGCCAAAGTGTTCAGTTTTGTGCCAGCAACAATTTTTTCGTAGAGTTTGCGCTGAAGTTCTTTCAGCTTATTCCAAATGAATTCGGTTTTTTCTAAAGTAACAATCAATTCGTGATGTTGAAGATGTTCCTGCATGAATTGATGAGCTTTGCTGTCACTGTTTCTTATTTCTCTGGAAATCGGCAATAATTTCTTCGCGTAGGAGCGTCCGAAAATTACGTTGACGGACATAATAAAAACTATAACCAACGTTAAGGTCGGATCGATCAACGCGAGATAAATGCACGTCGCCACGAGCTGAATTGCGGCGTAGAGCAACTCGGGTATGGTTCCGATTAAGCAACTGGATACGCTGAAAACGTCAGTCGTGAGTCGGCTTAGTGAGTCGCCCGAATGAATTCTTTCGTTGTAGGAAATGCCGCCGTTGAATAACTCTTTAAAGAAATTCAGCGACAGCTCGTTGTTCATCTGGAAAGATTTTGTTTCTCGCAAGTAAATTTTAAACTCCGTGCAAGCTATGTCGCAACCCTTAATTGTCGTCAGCGAAATTATCAGTACTAGGAATGAAAAATTTTCGCCGCGCTCGACCGCCTCCATAAAAATTTTGGTGACTTGCACGAAGAGCAATGAAGACATTACCGTCAGCACACTCAACAACAAACAAAGCAGTATATCTCTTTTAAATTTTCCGACGTGCTTATACAGCCACGCGAAGTATTTTTTACTTGCACTCTGATATATCATTTACGAGCCCCAATTTCTTTGCTTTTTGAGCGGTCAGCAAACAGCCCTTCCGCATGAGACGTTTCCAATAAGATTTATTTTTGTTGCTCGTATTCGCGAGGATTGTAGCAACTTTGTCTGTGTTGGCAGACATTTCTTTGACTTCGCGCAACAGGTCAGCGGCAGTGAAATTTCCGTTCAGATTTTTTGTGATGGAATGAACATAAAATGACGAACACGACAAACTGATTCGCTCTTCACCGGCAGCAAAGATGATAATCGCCGCAGAATTCACGCAAGACATATTCACCGTCCGCACTTTGCAATCCAACAACTTCAGGAAATGAAAAAGCTCGACGGCAATGTCAACGTTCCCGCCGGGCGAAGAAATATAAATTGTCAACGCGGTGCTGTCGGGATTTTTTTCAACCAGATTTTTTATCTCATTGATAAATGACCGAATATTTTCCTCGTCGACACTACCAGTAAAGCTAATTTTCATGTAGTGACCTCCGTGTATAACAAGAAAAACGGTGCGGTTGCCGCCACCACACCGTTTCCCCATAAAGTTATTCGCTCAAACGAGTTAGCAATTACCTTTTGTTACCCGAACAACTAGAAGTACAGTTGCCCTTGCAACTGCCCATGCAGGCACCCGAGCAACCGCTGGCACACTTGTTCATATTGTCCGACACGTGCTCAGCGATAACTCCGTTCGCTTTACTGTATTCGGCAAGTTTGATTTCGAGGGTTTTAAGCGCGTCTAAGTTCATCTTCATGAGAATTTACCTCCTCTCGTACTTACGTTCAGTAGCGGCACTGAACATAATTACTTGAAACTTATCGATGTCGTCATCGAATAAGAATTCTGTCGTTATTTAAATTGTGTAGGGACTTCGGCTTGTCATGATGTCCAAATTTCGCAAAGCTTTGTAAGCCTGAAGTGCGTTTTGTCCGTGTTGAGCATCCTTTTCGTCGAGTTTGTCCATGTTGGCAATAAGTTCAACTTGAAATTCGCAGGCAGTCAAAGCCTCTGCCAAAATCACGGGGCACCAACTTTTATCACGAATTGCGATGTGCCCGCGATACCTGTAATTGAAGCCGGGACACGTCGGACAAAAACTTCTCAACACGCAACTTTTGCAATAATCATCGGCATTTGACTCCGGCGATTCCCATTCAACAGCGTCCGCGAGCAAAGCCTTCTTACCCAAAACCAAAGGAGAAAACATGTGGCAACCGTATTTTTTGCCGTCAATATCGTAGGTCGCAATATGTTTGCCCGTGCCGCACCATTTTTCCTGAGTTCGCTCGTCGGGCGGCAGATCAAAGACACTGACATATCTTGACAACCTGTTAAACGGAGTGAGCGTGGTGTCTTTCAGATAGGCGTCCTTTAATATGCTCAACTGTTCGCGGTACATCAAAGCATCGTCAACCGTCCAGTCGATACCTTCAGCCAAAGCCGCCTCGACGTTGTAGCCGCGACGTTGAATATCCAAAACACCTTCAGCCAAAGTCGGCAAAGTTTCCTTTGAAATTGTCATGTGAAGAGGTTGATGAGGGTACAATTCATGGAAAAAAGCCAAGTCTATGTTATGCTTATCGGTGCCGCGATTCGTTGATTGCATTTTGCCAGTTCCGTCGTAGCTCGCGCTAAGATTGATAGTGTCTTTATGTTCGCGCAACCAAAGTTTTATTTCATCGGTAAGCAATGTGCCGTTCGTTGTAGCAAAGCAAATCCACGGAACGGCAATGACGCCGGTTTCCAGCCATTCGACTATCCCCTTAATTAACGGGAAATTCATGAAAGGTTCGCCGCCCATAAAATTTATCTCTAACTCGTCAAATAAATCGCTGTCCTTAACAAATTGAGCCTCACGTGAAATAATTTCTTTAGCCAAATTTATGTCCATGTAAACATTTTTCTTGTAAGGTTCATAGCAATAACTGCAGTTAAGGTTACAGGCGTGCGTCACCATCAACATGCAAGTGCGTCTGCGTGTCGAGCTTTCGTATCCCCAGTCCATTGTATTTCTCTCCTCAGTTCTGGTGTAAATGCCTAAATTCATTTTATTTTGCTAATGTTTATAACAAAAAATAAATGACGATCTGGAATAAGATTATTTAGAACATCAAAATATTATGAATTACAACATATGTTTATCGATTTCCCACAAACTTTTTTCTCTTCTTCGCTGAAAGTAACGAGATAAGCTAAATCAATGCGAAGACTTTTAGCAATGTCGAGTAAAGTAGAAATCGGAACGCCTTTGTTGTATTTACCGCGTTCAATTTGTCCAATACCCACTCTCCAAAAAATAAAAGCTTGTCGAGAGTAGATTTTTTTATCTTTTTATTATACTAAGCTAAAATTTCTAAAGGGTGTCCTCGTAGGACACTCGACAATTATTTATTACGACTTCATAGAATAATCAACGGTTTGTTGCAAACATTCCAGATATTTCGGGCACGACTCCTTTGCCAAAAGCACGCACGTCGGAATATTCAATGCCTCCGAAATGCTTATAATCGCCGTGCAAGTAATTCCTTTATGCAAACGGAATCCTTCAATCTGGCTGACATACGCCGCGCTAACTTGCGATTTTTCTGCTAGTTGTGCTTGCGACAATCTCTCTAGTACTCTGAAGCGATAAACATTTTCGCCTATCTTCTGGTACATCATTTTTGTACTTTCTTTCATTTCAATCACCTTATGTATTTTCACATAAAACAAAAATTTTTGGAAGGCACCCACAGTTTTTATACTTTACCCTAGGTTAATCATATCGAGAAAAGTCATGTTATAGGTGTCCTAACAGAACACATTAAAAATATTTTTATTATTTCCATATAAGAAAATGCCCCTCCACCGCTAGATATTAAGCAATGGAAGGGCAATTTCTCTTCCTGCAAGCATTTATGCTACTTTTTGCTGAGTATGTTGGCAATCATAGCAGAGGTACTTTCCGAACTTGGCTTGCGAGTAATCCGCAACCTTTTGAGAGATAGAGGAACCGCAATCGTGACAAACCAATTTTGTAGACGTTCTGGTTTTCGGAGCGGAACTTTTGGTCGCTGTCGAAACAGCAGACGTTCCCGAAGATTTTTGGCTATAGGTCGTTGCTTCATCGGTGTGGGAATCAGCTTCGGGGTCATCGCCTGTGGCAACAGCAAGACTTGCTAAATATGCGTACTTCAACGCCATAGTTTGCGCCTTTGCCAAAGACTTATCTCCGGCGTCCTGACCTGAGCCAAGACCCTTGATAGCAAAGGATTCGCCCGATTCACTGTCAATCAGCGTGACTGTCACTTCAACGGTAGCGAGCCGTTCCGTGTTACCTTTAGCCGTCGTGACTTCCTGCACGCTCAAGAGCGCGGGAGTTACTACAGAAGCAATACCGTGTCTCGTCAGTGACGCATTAACTTTTTCCAATACATCATTTGCTGTCGCATACTTGTAGCGGTGAAAATCATTGGTGCCCGTTTTTACTACATGTGAACACTCGCGCATAACTTCCACGAATTTCTTTGCGAGTTTTTGCATGTTAAATCTCCTCCAACAAAAAGCAAAGGCAGTCCGAAAAAGGACTGCCTCGCTAGA
>JAFQZB010000238.1 GCA_017406175.1 Selenomonadaceae bacterium
AAGGAACAATCACTGATACGACTAACCTTGACTTGAACTTTTACGGGGCGCACGTCGATATGTCTATCCTCAAGCGGTTTAACAGCGCGTTGGATATGAGCGGCTTGACGGACTTTAAAGGTACGGTTCACGGTCACACGGACAATCCCAACGTTACTTTAGAACTCTCCGCCGTCGACAACTCTAAACGAGAAGGCAAACACTTCACGGGCAAACTTTTTAAGCAGCCCTTCGACTCGATTCAGCTGGCGGTGTCTGGTAGCCTCGACGGCGTCAACATAGATAAATTTAACCTAGAGAAGGACGGCAACTTAAAATGGACGGTCATTGAGGGCAAAGTCAGCTTGACGGGCGATAAGGCAATTAATCTGCAACTCGACACCACGCAAGTCCGCGCAGAAGACATCGCCGCGCTCGTAGCACCCGACCAACCCATAACCGGCAACGTCACTAACACTGTTAAAATCACTGGCACAATCGACAATCCGCAAGTCGTCGGCAATATCAAGTTCAATCGCGGCAGTTATCGTGGTGTCCTCCTCAGCGGCATGACGGGCGATTATTTCTTGGAAGGCGACGTTCTCCGCCTGCAGGACTTCGAGATAACTTCGCCGATGATTGATATGGTTTTGAACGGCACGATTAATAAGACAACGCAAGTTATGGATTTTGTCGTTCAGGGCAATGATATTCGTTTGGAACGTTTTAAAAGCAAATTGCCCGAACAATACGTTGCCGAAGGTCACACGACTTTTGAAGGAGTCATCAAGGGCACGCCTTCCGCTCCGATTTTCGACGGCGAGCTTAAGTCTAAAGAAATTATTTTGAACGGCATATCGCTTACCAATGTCTATGGTCACCTTGCCTCGAACGGCTCCTATGTTTATCTTGACGACTTCCACTTTAACGACGGCGACGGCTCCTACCAAATGCAAATCAATGCGAACCTAGACAGCAAGTCAATCAGCGGTGAAGCCGACGTAACCAACGCGAACATAGCTAACTTGCTCACGATTGCCGACTACAAGACAGACCTCATCGACGGCAAATTAAACAGCAAGATTTTAATCAGCGGCACCCTAAACCGACCGCAAGGCTCGTTGATGGGCGACATTCCACGCGGCAAACTCGCTGGCTACGACATTCATCATATAATCGTTGACGTGCGCTTAATCAACAACACCGTTTATGTCAATCGGCTCGAAGGCTATCAGGGCGACAAGGGAACGTTTAACTTGCTCGGCTCGGCGAATCTCAAGGGAGCACTTGACTTGACGTTGACGACTAAGGAATTGCCGCTGGGCATGTTCACTGCGGCGGCGGGCTATAAGGATTTAGAGATGGTCGGCACGTCGAATATCGTAGCTAAGCTCGGCGGCACGGTGGATAATCCCTTCGGCGAATTGCTCTGGACTGCGACGGGCGGCATTAAGGGTTCGACCTTCGACTTGCTACACGGACACTTTCTGCTAAAGGACGGGCTTATCAATGTCGAGGAACTTAGCGTTCAACGCGAACTTGCAGGCAAGACTTACGGAGCAAGGGCGTCGGGTTTCGTTCCGCTTAAAGCTGTGCTTGCCGAGACCAAAGAGAACCTCCCAACCAACGAACAGCTGAACTTGACAGTATCACTCGACGGTGCGGACTTGAGTTTGCTACCCGTCATGAGTAAACATGTTGCTTGGGGCGTTGGTGCTTTGCAAGGCGCAGTTAAGATTACAGGTACGGCGGCCAATCCTCAAGTTAATGGCACAATCTCTTTGAACGATGGCTCCGTTAAGATTAAGGGCATGAAAACTTTGATTGAACACATAAACATTTCGACGGCGTTTAAGGGCGAGCGATTCGACATTGAGACTTTCTCAAGCAACATCGGCGGCGGAGCTTTGACTTTGACTGGCGGCTTTAGTTTCCCCGGCTTGACGTTCAAGGATTACAACTTCGACCTCGTGGCGGACAACCTCAATATCGACAGCGAACTTTATGACGGACCCTTCAACGCGAATTTCAACCTGAGCGAAGGAGTCATCTTCCACAGGACGCTACCTAAGGTCACGGGCGCGATTAACCTTGACAAGTGCCGCATTGGCATTCCCGACATTCCCGATGACGACGAGCCGCCCCCCGAATTTATCTTGGACGTGGCGATTAATCTCGGCGACAAGGTTCGGTTATACAAATCGCGAATGATTGACCTGCCTCTTATCGGCTACGCGCACTTTGAAGGCACGACGCTCCAACCGAAAACTTCCGGGGCGATTACAGTTAAGCGCGGCGGTACCTTGACTTATTTGGAATCAGTGTTTAATATTCGCGAAGGCGAAGCTCATTTCAATCAAGTTGGTTCGTTCCTTCCGACGATTCATCTTGCTGCAGATACGAAGATTGCCAACACGAAAATTTTCTTGAACCTTGACGGGCTACCGAACAAAGACTTGCAACCAATGCTGACTTCAAGCCCGGAGATGACGCAAGAAGAAATCCTCAAGCTGCTGACCCTGCGCGAAGCGTATCAGAAGGGCGGAGAAAATAATTTGACGGCGGCGGACGCCTTAGCAATCGGACTGCAGATGACGATTCTCGCCGATATTGAGGACGTGTTGAAACGGACGCTTGGCATCGACCAACTATCAGTTTCTAGAGGGTCGGGCTCCATGTTCGAGCAACAGCGCACGCCCGCCGAGCAAAGCAATAACAACGACAAGGATTACAACATTAAAATCGGCAAGCACATCACCGATAAATTTACAATCCGTTACACTCGCGGCTTTGGCAGTCACAAGCTCAATCGCTACGGCATCCAATACGACTTCAACGACAACTTAGGCTTGACGGTTGAACGCGAGGGCAAGGATTATATCTTCAGCGTGGAAGCACGTTTCAAATTTTAGTTAGGAGGCGATTCATTTTTGAAAGCCAAAAGATTTTTGCGAAGAAAACGAGCTACGTTGGTAGCGGCGTTAATGCTCTTGTCCGCGACGGGCGAGGCGGCTCCCGATATTGTCAATGAACCATTTGGGACGACCCCAGGCACGCCGGAGTTTGACGAGCCACTTGTCGAGGTCGATATTCCTCTTGAAAAAAAGGAAAAACAACCTGCCGAGACTCCGCAACCGACTGAACAACCTGCCAAGACTCCGCAACCGACTGAACAACCTGCCAAGACTCCGCAACCGACTGAACAGCCCGCCGAGACTCCGCAACCAACTGAACAGCCTGTTGAGACTCCGCGACCGACTGAACAGCCCGCTGACATTTCCGAAGTCGAAGTCGTCGACCCTAATCAGTCCGTAATTAAACAGCAACAGCCCGTTGACACTCAGCAAC
>JAFQZB010000239.1 GCA_017406175.1 Selenomonadaceae bacterium
AGCAGTGGCGTATTTGTACTTGTGAAAGTCATTGGTGCCATTTTTAGCGACGTGCGAACAGTCTTTCATAACTTCGACGAATTTCTTGGCAATTTTCTGCATGACGAATCACCTCTGCTCTACAAAAGCAATGTCAGCTTTGAGAAAATCTTTTGGGGGCGAATCGAGAAAAGCAAGCAAATGCCACGCCCACGTGCCGACGAACTCAATGCCAACGCCGTCTTGAAAATCGCCTCCGCCACGACCATTTCCAATCGCCGTAAGAAGAGGAAGGGGGTGAATCGTCCAGCCATCATCATTTACAGATTTCGCTTTGTACTCGTTTAGGTCGATAAATTGGCTCGTATCGTAGTTGATGAGGAATTTATCGTCGAGCGTGAAGTCGGAGGGTTGACAGGTGAGGTAAGTTACGCGATTACCCCAGACCTTTTTGTAATTCGGACGTACGATTCCGACGGGCAAATTAAATTTGAAGTCGTCGGACTCCGTTGCGTAGTCGCCAACCCAGCAAATTCGACTGGGTGTTTTGTACAAGAACTCGGAAAAGGCGTTGACGAACGGATTTTGCCACCACGCATGTTCCATGAGCTTAGCAAAGGTGTATTCGCCGTCAACAGAGCGGTCAAACACTTTGCAGTTCAAGCCGTAAACGTCGCCGAGAATAGCCATGTAATATTGTCCCATGTTTATCATCTCCTTTGGCGTCTAATAAAATTGAGCAGTTTGGGGAATTGAGAGAGAGCAAAGTCCCAAAGCAAATGAACGTCGTCGCGCTCCAGTCCGACAACTTTTCCTTCCTCGTCAGCTTTAGCAAAAGCAACGGAGCCGAAGATAATCAAGTCGTCGTCGATATAGAGATTGGGTGCGGGCTTTTCCTTGAGCAAAGCCTCGTCGTCGCTCCAAACGTCGAAGAGTTTACCGTTGACTTCAATTTCAGTGCAGGTAACGAGTTCACAGTTGAGAACCTTGTACAAGTCATGGAGAACATTATCGGGCGAGATGTATCTGACGTGCGGGGAAATGGAATTGGTTTTGGCGTCGTATTCGAGGGTGAAAATTCTAAGCAGAGAGTTGGAGTTCATCATAGCTTTCCTCCTTCGTAGTAGTAAGCTTTTGAGCATAGGGGCAGTGTTCGCGAGCGGCACAGTAGCCCAAACATTTACGATTACCCCAGCGTTCACGGAAGGAACACACTGGCGGGAGAATGTTACTGTTGATAGCATCGCGCAGTGCTTTTGCTTTGTGGTGAAAATAGAGTTGGAGCCAGTGGTCGCTGATTTTGTTGATAGGTATGATGTAAACGCTTTTAGAGATACCGCGTTCTTGAGCAATGCGAAGTCCCGAATCCCGACAGATTGCTTGCACATACATTCTGCTCACTTTAAAACCTGCTCGTTCCAGTAGCATTCGATAAGCGTTCAACTGAATAGCCCAGTCGAGTAAATCCCGCACGCCGTCATAGCGAAGCTCGGAGCGGAATTTAGGTTGCCCTTTCTTGAGTC
>JAFQZB010000240.1 GCA_017406175.1 Selenomonadaceae bacterium
ATTGGACTGATATTTTTGGAACGATGTTTGGAGTTGATGCGGGTATGATGCAGTTGGCGGTTTTCCCTAACATAAGTAAGCGGCGGGCAGGTGAGATTGTCGACCGCATTTTTAATTTTTATCACAACAAGGACGTGCGACTTGTAATGCCCGCGTCGGAGGCTCGGCAGTTTCGCAAAGATGAATACGGCTTGCCCTGCGTCGAACGGGTTCATGTCGATATGGCACTTTCAATCGGCGGCGATGGGACTTTATTGGGCGTGTGCAGAAGGTTCAGCGGGCAAAGCGTCCCCGTTTGCGGAATTAATCTCGGTACGCTCGGATTTTTAGCTGATATTGAGCCGCGTGAACTTGAAAGCCGCCTCGGCAAGATTTTGGCGGGGCAATATCGAGTTGAACGGCGACTTTTACTTAGCGGCTACGTTCGCAACGATTTGGGCGAAAAATTTCTGGGTAATGCGATTAACGACGTTGTTATCACCAAAGGCGGCGTCGCTCGTATGCTTCGGCTCGGTTTGTACATTAATCAGACGCATTTAATGGATTACAAGGCGGACGGTTTGATTGTTTCCAGTCCGACGGGTTCAACGGCTTATTCATTGAGTGCGGGCGGTCCAATCCTCAATCCGACGATTCGCGCCCTGCTACTTACTCCGATTTGCCCGCATACCTTCCAAATGCGCCCGCTTATCGTAAACGAGGACGAAGAAGTCCTGATAAAGATTTCCGCCGCTCAAGATGTTATGGTCACGCTCGATGGGCAAGTTAGTCATAAAATTCAGCCCAACGACGATGTTATTATCCGCAAAGCTAAGGACTCGGCGCAAATCGTCAAGTTCGACGACAAAAATTATTACGACGTACTCAAAGCAAAAATGTTGAACGTTTGAAGGAAATTTTTCGGCTACAAAGAACGTTCATAAAGTCAAAGCTTAGTATGGAAATTGAAAGGAGAAAATAATTTATGGCTATCATTACCCCCCCCCAAGAAATAGATTTATCGTATTACAGGAAGATTCACCCGGAATTTATTCATTGTCCAGACGAGGCATTGATTGAGCACTGCAAGACGTTTGCTATTCCGCAGGGGTATTCTACTTGTTCTTGCGATCGCCGCGAGCAACTTCAACCCATGTTGCAAAAAGAAATTGATACTCGGCATTTGAAGGCTCTGGAGATAAGTCCTTGGTTCAATCCTTTTCTAAGCGGCGACAACGTCAAATATTTCAGCACGATGGATTATGAAGAAGCAAAAAAGGCGGCAATCTCAAATAAGCTTTCTACCGAAAGAATTCCACACGAAATGCACTTTGTCAGTCCGACTGGTGACCTCGGCATTGTCAATGAAACGTTTGATATAATTTTCAGTTCCCATGTAATCGAGCACACGCCCAATCTTGTCAAACACCTTAACGACGTTGAAAAGCTTCTTAACAAAGGCGGCTTGTATGTCTTGATGATTCCCGATAAACGCTATTGCTTTGACCATTACAGACCAGAATCAACGATTCTCGACGTTATGGATGCCTTCTTCAATGAAAGAAATACTGCTCGCTTTGTCGACAAGTTTTTCTCGATAGAAAAATCTCATAACAATGCAATATCTCATTGGTTGGGTTATCATAGTGAGTTATTTAAAAATGATGATCCTGAATTTGATAAGAAAAATCCTCATAGGAAAGAAGGATATAGGTTCGCTCTTATTTCCACATTCAAAAAATACAAAAAAGATGTTGAAGCGGGCACATATATTGATACGCATAACTGGCGATTCACCCCTGATTCCTTCCGTTATATAGTGAATATCTTAAACGATATGAAGTTTATCAACTTGCCGCTTTATCGACTTTATCACACGCTTTGGGGTCGTTTAGAATTCATCGTTATGTTTGAGAAGATTTGATAAAAAGCTTGAAGGAATTTTTTCGGCGACAACAAATATCAACCTTGATTCGGAAGAGTTAAGGTTTTTTTTATGGAGGAATTATCGATGTCGCAGTTTGATAAAAGAAATCTCTCGATGATGATGGATTTCTACGAAATGACGATGGCAAACGGCTACTTTGTCAACGGCGGGGAGAATACTCGCGTAGCATTTGACGTTTTTTATCGTCGAAACCCTGACGCCGGTGGCTTTGCAATCTTCGCGGGGCTTGAACAGGTGATTGAGTACGTCGAGAACATGCAATTCAGCGCGAAGGATATTGATTACCTTCGTGAGCAAAAAATTTTCGACGAAAACTTCTTAGAGAGCCTCAAAGACTTCCATTTTCGCGGAGACATTTACGCTTTCCCCGAAGGAACGATTATGTATCCTAATGAACCGTGTTTAACCATCGTAGCCAACCTGATTGACGCTCAACTCGTCGAAACCGCTATCCTTGCCCAAATTAATCACCAATCGTTGATTGCGACTAAGGCTCGGCGTATCGTTCGGGCGGCTGAAGGGCGTTTCGTCTCGGATTTCGGAGCTAGACGCGCTCACAACATGGACGCCGCTACTTATGGGGCGCGAGCGGCTTTTATCGGCGGCGTGAACGGTACCGCGACTGTCTCGGCGGGGCAACTATTTAATATTCCCGTCAACGGCACCATGGCGCATAGTTGGGTTATGTATTTCCGCGATGAGTTCGCCGCTTTCAAAAAATACGCCGAAGTTTATCCCGATTCGACGACTTTGCTCGTTGATACCTATGATGTCGTTCATAGCGGCATTCCAAACGCGATTCGAGTTGCTAAAGAAGTTTTGGAGCCTAAAGGCAAACGACTTCGCGGAGTTCGGATTGATTCGGGCGACTTGGCTTATCTGTCTAAAAAAATTCGCAAAATGTTGGACGACGCCGGCTTAAACGACTGCAGAATCATTGCAAGCAATAGTTTGGACGAATTCACGATTACTTCGCTGATAAGTCAGGGCGCGGCGATTGATTCCTTTGGCGTCGGCGAACGGCTGATTACTGCTAAATCTGAGCCGGTCTTCGGGGCGGTTTATAAGATTGTCGCTGTCGAGGAGGGCGGAGAATTCGTTCCGCGTATCAAAGTCAGCGAAAACATTGAGAAGATTACTAATCCCGGCGTCAAAAGTATTTATCGCGTCTACAATGCCGACGGACACGCCGAAGCCGATTTGATTGCCCTGTTCGATGAGCCTGTTGACATGTCTAAGCCCTTCCGCTACGTCGACCCCGTTAAGCCGTGGAAGAATCGCCGCTTTGAGAATTGCACGGCTAAAAAGTTGTCGCGGCTCTATGTTAAGGACGGGCGGCGCGTCGAAACTCTGCCGACCATTAGTGAAATCCGCGATTACGTTAAATATCAGCTTGAGAAAGAAATTTGGCAGGAGGAACAACGCTTTGAGAATCCTCACCGCCATTATCTCGACATGACGCCCGATTATTACGATATGAAAATGTCTTTGCTTCATAAAACGCGGCAAGGCATGGATAATTGACAATCAAAAAGGCGAGCGGTTAATTTCGACCGTTCGCCTAATTTTTTTTGCCTTAAAGCTTAGTAATTCTCTGCGTTGACCTCGAAGAAGCTTTGCGGGTGATTGCATACGGGGCAAAGTTCAGGAGCCGTCGTGCTCAAAACCAAATGTCCGCAGTTCCTGCACTCCCAAAGCGTCACTCCAGCCTTTTTGAAGACTTCTTGCGCCTCGACGTTCTTTAACAGCTTGCGATAACGTTCCTCGTGATGTTTTTCGATTGCCGCCACGCCTCTAAACTGTTCCGCCAGCTCGTGGAAGCCTTCTTCGTCCGCCTC
>JAFQZB010000241.1 GCA_017406175.1 Selenomonadaceae bacterium
AACATCATCGCCGAGGTTAAACTCATGCCGATTTGTTCCGCGCCGCTGATTGTAAAAAGTTTCTCCTGCGCTGTCAAATCCCAGTCGCCGTAGCCCGGACTGAATCGCCAACGCAACTTAAATCCGTCCTTAGCAAAGGTCGCCGCGAAATGTTTTTCCATAGCGTCTGCCGCTTGCTCGACTGCACAAGTTGCCGCCGCGTCCAAGAGAACTGACGCTAGATATTCTCCGCGCTCGAACTTCTTATTGACTTCGCGAGTAATCTCCGCCCCGACCGTCGCCGCCATGCAGATGACCCGTTCGCAGCCGTCTAGGTGCTTGAGAATCGATTTGCCGACGATTTCAAAGGGCGGCTCGCTCTGCACGACAGGAGCTTTGTAATCGTAGACGTTCCACGCGCCCCGAACCTCAAGCAGTAGCAGAGCCTCCGAGCAGGCGTCACGGATATTTTTTTCCCCGAAGCCCTGAGCCTTGCGCAAGCCCGCGTATCGTCGAGTTTCAGCCGCGTCTACTTCCAGAATCTGCGCGTTGTATATCGGCAAGTCAATCGCCTCCTTTATAAAAATTTTATCGCCGCCCGCCGCCGCCGTCAACATTGAATAATTCCCGCGCCTGTATTAGAATTGCGCCAAAGGAGTTGATTCGATATGGCAAGCGGTAAGTGCGGAGAAAATCTAACGTGGACATTCAGCGACACATTAACGATTAGTGGCACGCTTACAATCAGCGGGACGGGCGACATGGCGAATGGTTACAAGAATCGCAGTGGTGACGTTACAAATATGTGGGGTGATTGGAAGCATCGTATCGGAAAATTAATCATTGAAGAAGGCGTCACGTCTATTGGCGATTGGGCTTTCTATTGTTGTAACTTAACTAGAGTGACAATCCCCGAAAGTGTTACCCGTATTGGTAAAGGGGCTTTCTGTTCGTGTCAAAGTCTGACGGAGATTAATATTCCCAATAAAGTTACATGTATTAAAGAGCAGACTTTCCTAGGTTGCAGTAACTTGAAGAATATTATAATACCTGATAGCGTTGCTTACATTGACAATGAGGCTTTCTTAGATTGCTCCCGTTTGGAAAGCGTTATAATCCCCGACTTTGTAAGGTCTATTGGAGAAAGAGTATTCGCTTATTGTAACTCTCTCGAGAAAATTTATTATCCGTTAGGTTTGATAGGTAAGCTTCATGAAGATAACCGAGCACAACTTATTCCGTATAAACCTAGTCTGCCATCCATCATCAATTCATCAATTGCTAAGCCGATGACACTTCTGCTGGATGCTGAAAACTTGCTCTGGAAGGTCGAAGGCATTAATCTTACAGTCGGCGGCGCGAACAAGATAAAAGATTATTCTAAAGAGGTTCCGCCGTGGAATGATTATCTTAGGGTCGTTCAAAGGGTTATCGTCGAGGATGGCGTCACCGAGATTGCCGAGCACGCCTTCAGCAACTGTGTAGCTCTTGAGCACGTCACGACTCCTGCAAGCCTCCACACTATTGGCGACTTCGCTTTCACGTTTTCTTATTGCGGCGAGTGGAACGTCAACAACAGAAAGAATGTTATCTGGAGTCTCGAACGCGGGACGTTGATTATCAAGAAGAATCCCGACGCGGCGAACGAAACGGACTTCTCGATTGGCGATGTTGCTTGGAAAGACGTTGAGAAGAATATCACGGGCATTAAGATTGAGTGCGGCGTCATGCCGAAGGAAAAGTTTTTCGCGTGGCTCTGGCAATCGGGTCGCGACGTTCAAATTACTTTTGTTTAAAATTTTATCAAGCCCATATCCCCTGCACGGGGCTTATTTTTTTTGCGGCGGCAACTTATAATTCGTGCGGAGGAGGCGACAAGCCATGAGAAAATTTTTGACGGCGTTGGTTGTACTGTTGATGATGAGTACGTCCGTTGAGGCGATTAGCTACGAGGATTCGACGTTCGCGATTGATACGATTAATCAGAAGCTCCGCGAGTGGAAGTGCACGCCGCTTAGGATTCAATACGGCGGCGACGAACTCAACACCCCAGAGAACGTCGCGTACATGAACGAGCTTGCCGAGGCTCACGGCTACGAGAAAAAGTTTACGGCGTGCATGGTCTTCTACTCGGATTTTCATTCGCCGCCCGACGACGGAACGCCCTCCGCCTGGAATCATGACAGCGATTATAAAAATTGGTCGTGGTACTTCGGACGCTACGCCGACGGCACGTGGAAGCTTTTGACTTGGGGGTATTGACGTGAAAAAATTATTGGCAGGACTCTGCGCGGCGGCTTTGATGATGACAGGTTGCGGCGGCGGAGAGCAAACGACTTCAACGGGCGAGAAAACTTTTACTTATGGCACGGTGGCTTATGGCGTGGCAATGGAGAATGCCGGCACTAATCCTCACGAGAGCTACAGCGGCTGGTCAACGCTCCGTTACGGCATTGGCGAGACGCTTTTTAAGTTCAACGAACGCATGGAATTGGAACCGTGGCTTGCTGAGAGCTTTGAACAGGTCGACGACTTCACCGTTAAAATCAAAATCAAAGACGCCGTGATTTTTAGCAACGGCAAGAAAGTCGACGGCGCGGCTGTTAAAGCTTGTTTGGAAGATTTAATTGCCAATCACGACCGAGCACCCCATGACTTGAAGATTGCCTCGATTGAAGCCGACGGGCAGTTGGTGACGATTAAATCAGCCGAGAAGGTGCCCGCCCTCCTGAACTACCTTAGCGACCCTTACGGTTGCATTGTCGACGTAGACGCGGGCATTAAAGATAATATCGTCGTGGGCACCGGTCCTTACAAAGCCGTTAAAGTCACGGACACGCAGATTGATTTGGTCAAGAACGAAAACTATTGGGGAGCCGTCAAGCCGAAGATGGATAAAGTCATCGTCAAGAGCATTCCCGACGGCGATACGCTGACTATGACTATGCAAAACGGCGAACTCGACGCAGCGCAGGGTTTGCCCTATTCGAGCCTGAAACTTTTCAACGACGGCTATAAGCTTTCGCAGGTCGACACGTCTAGGATTTATCAAGCGGCATTCAATTTCAAGACGCCCGCCCTGCAAGATATAAACGTCCGCCGCGCAATTTCGATGGCGATTGACAAGGAAAACTTTACGAAGGTTCTTCTTAGCGGCAACGGCACACCCGCGGTTGGTCCCTTCCCTGCCAACTTGCCCTTCGGCGATGATAAGCTTCATGCAGTCTCCTACGACCTCGACGGCGCGAAGAAACTTCTGGCGGAGGCGGGCTACTCTGACAGCGACGGCGACGGCTACGTTGATAAGGACGGAAATAATCTTGAGCTTCGTTGGCTGACTTACACTTCCCGCCAAGAACTTCCGCTCCTTGCCGAAGCCGCGCAAGCTAACTTGAAACTTATTGGCGTCAAACTCAACGTAAACGCCACCGATAACTACAAGACGTTCCTTAAGAGCGGCGACTACGACATCTTTAGCAAGGCAATCGTGACGGCTCCCACGGGCGACGGCGAATACTACTTCACGAGCCACATTGTCCCCGGTGCTGTCGATAACGCGGGCTTTTATGACAGCCCGGAGATTGCCGCGCTTGAAGACGAATTGCATAACACCTTCGGCGCGGATAAACGTTCGGAACTTGCGATTAAGATGAGTCAACAAGTCCTCGACGATTGCGCGTTGATTTATGCGTCGCACTTGCGCATGTCCTTTGTCATGAAACCGAACGTCGAAGGCTTTAAGGCGCACCCCTCCGATTACTACGAGATAACAGCGGAGCTTGACAAGAAATGATGACGGTTGAGGATTTGTCTATCGCTTACGGAAGCAAACGAGTTATCCGCGACGTGAGCTTTACTGTTAAGCGCGGAGAAATTTTGGTTATCGCGGGCGAAAGTGGCTCCGGCAAGTCGACGATACTTAAGGCGATTGGCGGCTTGCTCGGCAAGGGCGGCGCGATTGTCGGCGGGCAGATTGTCTTCGGCGGCAAAGAGATTACGAACCTGCCAGACGGACAGCGGCGAAAACTTTCGGGCGAGTCAATCGGCTTTATCTTCCAGAATGCGGGCGCGTCATTTTGTCCGATACGCACGATAGGCGAGCAGATATTTGAGGCAGTCAAAGCCCATTGCGATTGGAGCAAAGAAGACTTCCGAGCGCGGGCATTTGAACTCATGCAGAAGATAAATCTTGCGCCCGAAGTCTTGGACGAGTACCCGTTCCGATTGTCTGGCGGCATGGCTCAACGTGCAGGGATATTGGCGGCGACAATCCTCGAACCAAAACTCTTGCTAGCCGACGAACCAACGAGCGCATTGGACGCCGTCACGCAAGTCAGCGTCGTCAAGGAGCTGTTAAAGCTTCGCGAAAGGCTCGGCGTTTCAATCGTCATGGTGACGCATCACATGGGGGTTGCGTGGCGCATAGCGGACAAAATCCTAATCATGCGGCAAGGGCAAGCAGTCGAATTCGGGACGCGGGAGCAAATCTTCAACGAACCACACGAGCCTTACACGCAAGAACTAATCAGGGCGGTGCCAAGGTTATGATTCTGGAAGTTCAGCACGTCAAAAAAGTTTTCGGGAGCAAGCTTGTACTCGACGACGTGAGCTTTACCCTTGACGCGGGCGAGTGCTTAGGGATTGTGGGCTTGAGCGGCGGCGGTAAGTCGACTTTGGCGAAGATTATCGCACGGCTTATCCCTAGCGACGGCGGCAAAATTTTTTTATGCGGAGAAGACATTACGCACGCGACAGGCAACGACTTCTACCGCAACATGCAGATGATTTTCCAAACGCCCGAAGACTCATTCAACCCGCGACGGACTTTGGGCGCGAGCATTGCCGAACCGATTAAAAATTTCCTCGGCAAGGACAATCTAAGCGGACGAGTGGCAGAGCTTTTAGAGGAAGTCGGGTTGCCTGCCGCTTATGCTGAACGTTATCCGCGAGAGGTAAGCGGCGGAGAATGTCAGCGGACGGCGATTGCGCGGGCGATTTCAATAAATCCAAAGCTTTTAATCTGCGACGAGGCGACCAGCGCGCTTGACGTGACGATTCAAGCCCAAATCATCGCGCTGATAAAAAAACTCTGCGTGGAAAGAAATATCGCGTGCCTGTTCATCACCCACGATCTAGCACTTTTAACGAGACTAGCCGACCGCGTATTAGTTTTGGAGGAGGCGCACCTAAAGACGCTTGACGAATCAAAATTCAAGGAGGCTTTGCAATGGAGCATTTGAATCAGCGGATAGAAAATTATTGGGACGGGAGGAGCGGAGCCTTAAGCAAAGTTCGTCGCCTTGAGCTTGACGGCGTTGACGGAGCGGCTTGGCGAAGTCTCTTCAAAAAGAATTTGCCCGACGGCGTGTTAAAAGTTCTCGACGTGGGCACGGGCGCGGGATTCTTCGCGGCGATTCTTTCTAGGCTCGGTCATAAGGTTATCGGCGTCGATATGTCGGCTAAGATGCTCGGCGAGGCAAAAAAAAATCTGCGCGAGCTGAAAATCTCTGCAGACTTTAAACGCATGAACGCGCAATCCCTCGACTTCGACGACGAGACCTTTGACGCGGTTGTAACCAGAAATTTGACGTGGACATTGCCCGATGTCAAGGCGGCGTATCGTGAATGGCGGCGCGTCTTGAAAGTCGGCGGCGTGCTCATGAATTTTGACTCGGACTACGGCGACAAAAATTTTTCTGCGTGCGCTAAGGGCAAGCCCAACGACCTGACGGAGTGCGACGCGATTAAAAGTTCCTTGACGATAAGCACCCGCCGCCGCCCACATTGGGACGCCGGATTTTTGGAAGGATTGAACTTCTCCGTTCGCCTCGACGAGAACATATCGCACATTGTCCAAAGGGATAATCGTTGCGGCTATGACTCGGTGCCGCTGTTCGCCGTCTACGCCGTCAAATAATCAATCGAACATTTCACACGCGCTAAAGAAAATCGGAATCTCCCGCGCCGCGCTAGCCTCGCTGTCAGAGGCGTGCACGGCGTTTTTAGTTTTGTCGGCGGCGTAGAGTTTGCGGACGGTGCCTTCGGCGGCTTCAGCGGGATTAGTCGCCCCGTTGAGTTCGCGAACACATTTAATCACGTCGTCGCCCGCTAAGACCAGAGCCATAAGCGGCGCACTCGTCATGAATTCGACCAAAGCGGAGTAGTAGGGGCGTCCGATGTGTTCGACGTAGTGTTTGGCGGCTAGTTCTGGTGTCATACGCATGACCTTAGCCGCGATGACTTTAAAGCCCGCGTCCTCGTAAAGCTTGATGATATCGCCCGAATGATTCTTGCCAAAGGCGTCGGGCTTGATTAGTACCAAAGTTTTCTGCATGATTTTTCCTCCTTGCGATTAACAGTCGGCGTGATAAAATTGCGTCGAGGAGTTGAAGTCTATGTTTAGCAATTTTATCGTAGCAGTTAGCGCAGTCGTCCCGATGTTCTGCTTAATGGCAATCGGTGCCTTCGTGAAGTTTCAGAAGTGGTTGACTGAAGAAGAGCTTAACCATATGAATCGAATGGTCTTCCGCGTGTTCTTCTGTTGCATGATGTTCCACTCGATTTACACTACGGAGCTTGCAACGAGTTTCCGACCTAAGCTGATGCTGTTCGGGGCGTGCGGCGTGCTGATAATTTTTTTCCTGCTCATGCTGATTATCCCACGAATCGAACCGGATAACAAGCGGCGCGGCGTCCTCGTGCAGGCAATCTTCCGGAGCAACTTTGTCTTAATGGGCGTGCCGATTGTCGCGAACATTTTCGGCGACGAGAACATTGCCGTATCGACGATGATGATTGCAATTATCGTGCCTATGTATAATGTCCTGGCGGTGTTCGCGCTTGAGACGTTCCGCAACGGGAAGTTCGCGCTACTGCCGATAATCAAAGACATTTTCAAGAACCCGATGATACTCGGCGGCATAGCGGGCGCGACGCTCCTAATCCTCGGCGTCGAAGTCCCTAAACCTATCCTTAAACCAATCGGGCAAATCTCAGCGGCTACTACTCCTGTTGCCTTGATAATTTTGGGCGCGTCGTTCAGACTCGGTGCCACTCACGAACATAGAAAGCAACTGCTCGGCGCGGTCTTCGGACGATTAATCCTCGTGCCAGCTGTAGTCTTATCGACGGCGGCATTTATCTTCGGCTTTACGGGGATTGAGTTCGTAACGCTGATTGCAATCTTCGCCTCGCCGTGTGCAGTCGTATCGTTTGCAATGGCTCAGCAGATGGGCGGCGATTCGGAGCTTGCGGCAAATTGCGTGGTATTCACGTCGGGCTTGTCGTGCTTAACAATTTTCTGCTGGATTTTGCTTTTCAAGACGTTGGGAGTGTTCTGATTGCTTATAAGTCGAACAAAGATAGCTGACCTCGCGGAAGAATTTTTTCTGTCGTCGGAGGAGGCGTCTCGGTGCCGCGTTCGATAGGGTCTTTAAGCACGCCGCGTTGAAACTTCTGTGCTGTCGAGTGTGCAAGCTCGTCGCATCGTTCGTTGAAATAATTACCCGCGTGACCTTTGACCCAATTAAACTTAACGACGCGTGTCGAGACCAAAGAGTCAAGCTTCTGCCACAAGTCTTGATTGAGAACCCTGCCGCTGTTCCAGCCGTTAGCTTTCCACTTGACGAGCCAACCATTTGTGAAAGCGTTCTTAAGATAGTTGCTGTCCGTGAAGAGTTCGACGCTTGCGCCCACCGAAATTTTTTCCAAAGCTTTTATCGCCGCCGTCAGCTCCATGCGATTGTTCGTCGTGTGCTCCGAGCCGCCGAAGAGTTCTTCGCGGTGATTCTGCTCGTCGACGATAACCGCCGCCCAACCGCCCGCGCCTGGATTGCCCAAGCACGAGCCGTCCGTATAAATCTTTATCATCAG
This sequence comes from Selenomonadaceae bacterium, assembly GCA_017406175.1. Lineage (GTDB taxonomy): Bacteria > Bacillota > Negativicutes > Selenomonadales > Selenomonadaceae > Quinella. The sequence goes on from JAFQZB010000241.1 coordinate 7,852, forward strand.
CTTACCTCCCTTGACAAGCAATAGGATTTATATCATACGCCCAAAAACATTTCAAGGAAGAAGGACTTGCTATGGACATTCAAGACAAACTGAAGACTTTGCCCGATTCGCCCGGCGTCTACCTCATGCACGACGCTCGCGGCAAGATTATTTACGTCGGCAAGGCTCGCGTGCTAAAAAATCGTGTACGCCAATACTTTCAAGCCAATAAGAATCACGGCGCGAAGGTCAAAGCTATGGTCGCCAAAATCGCCGACTTCGAGACGATTGTGACTGCCAGCGAAGTCGAAGCCCTGATTCTCGAATGCAATCTGATTAAGCAACACCGCCCCCGCTACAACATCAGCCTAAAGGACGATAAAAGCTATCCTTATCTGCGTGTGACTGCCGACGAATTCCCGCGAATCATTTTGACGCGGCGCATTGTTCACGACGGCTCCCGCTACTTCGGACCATATACCAGCGGACTTGCCGTTAAGGAGACTCTCGCCCTGCTCAGGAAAATTTTTCCGCTTAGGACGTGCAAGACCTTTGCTAAGCGTCCGTGTCTGGAGTTTCATATCAAACGATGCCTCGCGCCGTGTGCAGGGAAAGTTCCTCGCGAAGACTATTTGCGCCTTGTCAGTGCCGCCGAAAAATTTTTGGAAGGTCGCACTGCCCAAGTCGAACGTGAACTTGCCGCGCAGATGACCGCCGCCGCCGAGGCTTTGAACTTTGAACAGGCAGCTAGGCTCCGCGACGTGTTATCAGCCGTCCGTAAGGTCACGGAGCGTCAGAAGATAGTAACCGATGTCGGCGACGTTGATGCGATTGGTTTGGCTCGCCTCGACGGTCAGACTTGTGCGCAAATATTCTTCGTGCGCGAGGGCAAGGTCACTGGTCGCGAAAGTTTTTTGCTAAGCGGAACCGACGACGAGCCCGACGCGCAGATTGTCACGGAGTTTATCAAGCAGTACTATTCACGGGCGCAACTGTCCGCCGCAGAAATCTTGTTGCCGACGACCTTGCCCGACGACGATTTGAAAGTTTTAAGCCAGTGGCTCGGCGCGAAGTTAATCGAACCTAAACGCGGCGTCAAACGTTCGCTAGTGGAAATGGCAACCGAGAACGCAGAAAAATTTTTAGCGGAGGAAAGTCAGCGGCGGCAGCTCAAGGACGCTAAAACGCTCGGCGCAGTCGAGGAGCTGAAAACTTTCTTGAACCTTCCGCGACTGCCGCGGCGCATGGAGTGCTTTGACATTTCCCACATTCAAGGCGCGGAGACTGTCGCCTCTATGGTCGTGTTCGTGGACGGCGCACCCGATAAGAAAAGCTATCGCCGCTATAAAATACGCTCGACCGAAGGCAAGCCCGATGATTTCTTGTCTATGCGCGAAGTCACTAGCCGCCGCTACGGGGCAACGGACAACCTCCCCGATTTAATCGTTATCGACGGCGGGCAAGGGCAACTTAGCTCTGCACTGGAAATCATTCGCGGCGCAGGTCACAGCGTCCCGGTCGTCGGGCTAGCCAAGCAGTTTGAATTAATCTTCGTCGAAGGCTCCAACGTTCCGATTGAACTTCCCAAAGACAGCCAAGCCCTTAAGCTCATGCAACGTATCCGCGACGAGGCTCACCGCTTCGCCATAACCTATCACAGACGCCTTAGACGCAAACGCAACTTGAAATCAGCCCTCGACAACGTGGCGGGCATTGGCTCTAAGCGGCGGGCGGAACTCTTTAAACATTTCGGCTCCCTGGACAAGATAAAAGCGGCGACTGTCGATGAACTCTGTGCCGTGCCGAGTATGACACGCGCCGCCGCCCAAGCCTTGAAAGAATTCTTCGACGCCCAATCACATTGAACGGCTGAAAACGTCATGCTATAATCGCGCCGATGCCGCACCTCTGACGGCGGTAAGCTTACGCTAGAGGAGGGAGGTGATTATCGTGGAGATTTTTATCCTGCTCGGCGTGACTGCAGTCGGCGGAACAATCGGTACCGTTCTCGGCGGACTGATCCTCGACTACATCCGCAAAAAGCTACGTTAAGCGGCAGTCACTCTAGCTAGGTGCCCTAGACAATCGGAATAACCAACCGATTAGGCAAAAACGAAGCCCCCGTCGGTTAACCACGCCGGCGGGGGTTCTTCGTTTTGGTGATACTCGTGGAACTACGTTTTTTATCCTGCTCTTTTAAATCGGCACCGTCAATCTAACACACTCGCCCTAGCTTGTCAAATATTGAACGCCCAAATCCCTTTTGCTATAATCGCGCCGATGCTACAACTCCTCGAACCTAAGCAGAACTTCTTCGGAGAGGAGGTGTTAGACGATGTTGGAAACTATCTTATCGCTGGTCTGGGACGTGCTGTCTAAGGTTTTGGGCAGTTACATCTACGACCAGTTGTTCGGAAATCGTAGCAGGCGTAAATAACACTCTTCTCGCCCTCTAATCGGAGTCCTCAACCGGTTATGGCACGACGAAACCCCCGTACAGTTCCTCACGCTGTGCGGGGGCTCGTTTGTGATAGCCGATGTTGAAACTTCTTATCTTATCGCCGTCAATTTAGCACACGCGCCCTAACTTGTCAAATATTGAACGCCCAAATTCCTTTTGCTATAATCGTGCCGATGCCGCACCTCTAACGGCGGTAAGCTTACGCTGGAGGAGGGAGGTGGAAGCATGTTAGAGAGCCTCACGCAGTTCGGCTTAGACGTCGTTGCAATCGTGGTCGGCGGGTTAATCCTCGACTACATCATCAACAAGCGTCGTTGAGCGGCAGCAACTCTAGCTAGGTGCCCCAGACAATCGGATTCACTAACCGATTAGGCAAAACGAAGCCCCCGCACGGGTCACTACTCCGACGGGGGTTTTCGTTCGTGGAAACTTGTTAGAACTGCGAGCCTCGTTGCAGTTGTTGGCTATTGTCAACGCCGTCAATCTAACACACGCGCCCTAACTTGTCAAACGTTTGTATTCCTTCATGAGCCTAGCGACTATCGCCGCCTCGTCGTTTATGATGTCCGCGAAGCCATACGCTATCGCTACCGCCAAATCGTTTTCGCGGTGGGCGTCCCGCAAATCGGCTGGCATCGTCGCCTCGTCATAGAGCTTTGCATACGTCCAATCAGCGAACGCCGCCCGCACCTTTAATATCTCCTGCGCGGTCTCTTCTATCCGCCGCCGCTGTCGACCGCTCGGCTCAGCCCAATAAAAATTATTGTACACGACGGCAATCGAATAACTGTAGCTCGTTCCAAGCGGACAATTCGTCGCCCGCATCCACGCCATATGAATTGAACTCGTTAGCACCCCGAAATGATAAAGCGTTGCGTTCGGAAGGACGAATACTTTATCACTGCATAAGACCGAATCATTCATGAAAGTCATTGGAATATACTTGCGCTCGCCCGATGAAGTCTTCGCCATAACAAGAAATTGTCCGTGTGGAAAGTTTTCGACATGAAAACGCGTGGGCTTATCGGCAAGCTTGCGGGTGCCGGGGCTTTTACTTTGGAGCCGATAACGTCTGACCGCCTCGACGCGTTCCCAACACAGCGGCATAGCTTTAATCTCCTCAAGCGGCAAATCCTTAAGCAAAAGACAATAACGCCGTTTGCCCTTGATGAACTCTTCTGCCCCGAACCACGGACGGAAATATTTCGCGGCGGCTGGCTCGTCTCTTATGAAGTCTTCCATCTCTTCGGGCGTGAATAGATAATTGCCGCCGTCAATGGGCTTGTTGCCAATGCCAATGACTGGCACGCCGCTTTGAATGTGGTTGTGGCGGCTCTCCACGAAAATATTTTCGCCGTCGACTAGGTAAGCGTTGATGTTGTCGGCGACCGTGACTTTGTTGCCGTCGATTAGGAGTTTGGGCTTGGCATTGTTTGCACAGCTGAACCCGACCACGATGCAATGAACATGAGCTTGATTCTCGGAGTCGCTTAGCCATTTGAACGTTCGGTGCGCAAAGTCTATGTGCACACCCTCGGCGAAAAGTCTTTTCCAGAGCGTGCCGACGCTGTCGCCTTGGCAGAGTGAATTGGTAGCAACGAGCGCGGCGCGGGTTTGATTGCCCGTCATGAATTCGGCGGCTTTCTTGTACCAGCAGGCGACGTAATCGAGATTGCCGGTATTCCTCCAGCCCGCGAAGACTCGGTTAATATCGGCGGCTTGTTCGTCAGATTTCTCGCGTGCGCCACGATAAGGCGGGTTGCCGATGATGTAATTGACTTCTGGGGCGAAGGACTTCCAATCAAGGCGCGTGGCATTGGCGGCGATAACGGAAATGTATTTGATAAGGGGCAGTTCGGGCAGGTCGCGATTGATAATCCAAGAGGTCTCGCGCTTCATCTGAATATCGGCAATGCTAAGGGCAAGACGAGCCACAGCTACGGCGAAGGAATCAATTTCGATGCCATAGAACTGACGCGGCGAAACTTTGATAGGGTCTTCGGGCAAATCGGCGTAGAGGTGAACTAGCTCTTCGATAATCTCATTTTCCAGCCGCCGCAACGATAGGAAAGTTTCAGTAAGGAAATTGCCGGAGCCGCAAGCAGGGTCTAGGAAGTTCAGCGAGGCGAGTTTGTCTTGGAGGCTCTTAAGCGGGGCAATGCGATTTCTCTTGTGCATACGCTTGATATTGGCAAGTTCGCCGCGCAGGTCGTCGAGGAAGAGCGGGTCAATAACCTTGTGGATGTTTTCAATCGAGGTGTAGAAAACTCCGTGCTCGCGTTGCTCGTCGCGAAGGCTGAATTTGGACTCGAACATTGCGCCGAAGATAGGCGGGCTGATTTCACGCCAGCGAAAGTTCCTAATGCCTTGGACATTGCGGAGCGTGGCGGCGGGGTTGGTGATGCGCTTGTTGTAAGCGGGCAGAGGAATCTTTTCATCAAACAACCCGCCGTCGACGTAAGGGAAAATTTTTAAGTCGTCGTCTAGGTCGGCGCGTCTATGGTTATCCCGGCTGAGCACGTCGAAAATCTTCTGCAGGGCTTCGACACGCTTTTTATCATCAAATTTGGCAATGTAGCCGAAGAAATCATTGGCGTCGAAAGTCTTCTGCGTGTTGTCGAAAATCTTAGCGTCGCCAGCATAGAGGCAGAATACCAGCCGCGTACAAAGTTTGTTGAGGGCGTCCTCGAAGTGGCGGACTTTGTTTTTCTCGTAGTTCGACTTGAAGGCTTTATAAATCCTGTCGATGTCCTTCAGAGCCGCCAGGGAAATTAATTCTTGCGTGGAGGATTCGTCAGCGGTCGGGTCGATTAAAAATCTCAAGCGCGGATATTCGTAGACGAGGTCGCGGAGTCTGATAATCGTCCGTTTAGGCTCGAAAAGATTCTGCGTGAAGTTATAAACCCTGAACTCTTGAAAGTTGCAAGTGACAATCCAGCGGGGCTTTTTATAATCGGGCAGGGCGTCGGCGTAGCGCATTGCCTGTTCGAGGACGGATTTATCAAGTTCCACGTCGAAAGATTTTTGCTCGATGAGGACTTTGGTCGCGGGGATATAGGCGTCGATGTAACCTTGCGGCACGGGAACTTCAAAATCGATAAACTTATCTGGGTCATCAACGCCGAAGATTTTTTTCAGCAGTGCCCGCCAGAATTTTTGAGTTTCGCCCTTCTCGTAGCCGCGCTCGTGCCAGTCCATTGAAAAGATTTTTGCTACGTGTGCAATGTCAATGTCATTCATGAGAAATCGCCTCCCGCGCCGATTATAGCACAACACAGCAGAATAAATAATTTTCGCCGCGTGGTTTACATTCCGCGCCGCATTTGATAAACTGCCCTAAGAATATCAACAGGAGGTGGCATAAGATGAAAATCGGCGACAAAATTGTTTACCCGATGCACGGTGCCGGAGAGATTACGGGCATGGAGGAGGACGAAGTCGGCGGCGTCGTCAGTTCGTATTATGTCTTTCATCTTCCGGTGGGCAATATGAAACTTATGCTGCCTGTCGACAAATTGGACGAATTGGGCTTGCGAGACTTAATCAAGCCCGCGCAACTCGATGAGGTCGTCGAAGTCTTGAAGGCGGAGACGGAACCATTTCAGGGCAGTTGGAACAAAAGATTTCAAATGAATCTCGAACGACTGAAGACGGGCAATCTTTTGGACGCGGCGATAGTGGCTCGTAACTTATCCCGGCAGGACAGCAAGAAGAAAATTTCCAGCGGCGAACGAAGACTTCTTGACCTGTCCCGGCAAATTCTGATAACCGAATTGGTCTACGTGTGCAACAAGACGCCCGAAGAGATTACTGCTTGGGTCGACGAGCTGATTGAACTGCCAACGGTGGACGAGAATTGAACTTTATCCGAGGTCTGATAGGGCTTCGGTTTTTTTCTTCTTGTCAAAAAATTTAAGGCGTGGTAGAATTCCGCCGAAAATTTAAAAGCGTGGTGAGCAAATGCTGAAAGAGGTAGCGCGGGCAAAGATAAATCTGACGCTAGACATCAAAGGCTTGAGGACGGACGGTTATCACGAGGTATCGATGATAATGCAGACGATTGAACTAGCTGACGAACTGGAGCTAAAGAAAATTTCGGGCGGCGTGAAGTTGTCGATGGACGCAACACAGATTATCGGCGGCGAACTCATTCCGACGGACGAAAAGAACTTGGCTTGGCGAGCGGCTCTTGAGGTTCAAAAGTTCTGCGGAAAGGGTTTGGGCGTGTCGATAAGCTTGACGAAGAGAATTCCGGCGGCGGCGGGTTTGGCAGGCGGCTCTGCTGACGCGGCGGCTGTGATTCGCGGCATGAATCGACTTTACGAACTGAACTTGACCGAAGACGAGCTTTGCAGAATCGGAGAAGGCGTCGGCTCGGACGTTCCCTTTTGCATAATCGGCGGTACGTGCCTTGCAGAAGGTCGCGGCGAACGTCTGAGACGCCTTAGCCCGATAAAAAAGTTCAGCGTCGTTTTGGCTAAACCTCGCGGCGAAATCTCAACGGCATGGGCTTACAAGACTTACGACGAAAGCCCCGCGAAAACTCACCCGCCGAACGAAAGAATTATTGAGCAGTTGGCAAGCGGAGAATACGACACGGCATTTAAAAACTTTTCCAACGTTTTAGAAGGCGTCGCACTCAAGAAGATTCCCGCCGTCGCTGATTGCAAAAGGCAAATGCTCACCGCCGGTGCCGAGGTCGCATTGATGAGCGGCTCTGGTCCGACGATATTTGCACTAACGGACGCTGAAAAAGTCAAACAGATTGCCGAGAGCGTAAAGGACGCTCAAATTTTTATCACGAAGATTTTTTAAGTAAGGATGAATGACGATGGGCAACAGACTGGAACCAATAACGATAGACAACTATCAGCCATTGCGCGAGACGGTTTGCGAGGCATTGCGCGACGCGATAAGGCGTGGGATATTGGAGCCGGGCGAACGTCTAATGGAAGTTCAGCTGGCGGAGGAATTGGGAATCAGTCGCACGCCCGTCCGCGAGGCAATCCGCAAGCTTGAGCAGGAAGGCTACGTTATCATGATGCCGCGCAGAGGAACTTATGTATCAAGCCTTTCCGTTCACGACGTTAAGGAAATCTTCGAGATACGCACGGCACTTGAATCCCTGTCGACGACGCTGGCGACTATGCGCATTGAGCCGGAGGAATTGGAAAAGCTCCGCGCCTTGCTCGTAGAAATCGAAGGGCACATCGAACGCAAGGACATGGACAAAATCGTTGCGACGGATATTGAGTTCCACGGGCTACTTTATCAAGTCAGCCGCAATGAAAGGCTCGTGACGATAATCAACAACTTAAAAGAACAACTCGCCCGCTTCCGCACCTTGTCAATGTCATATCCCGGACGACTTCAGAAGACATTGGAAGAGCATCGGGCAATGGTCGAGGCGATAGCAGCTGGCGACGTGGACGCCGCCCGCGACGCCGCCGAACACCACATGGAACAAGCGGAAGAAACTTTATTGAAGGCAATGAGAAAACATACGGAATAAAGGATTGGAGGTAAGCTTATGACCTTGGAAACGATAATTTTAGCAGCGGGCAAGGGTACGCGCATGAAAAGCGATATACCCAAAGTCTTACATAAAGTCGGCGGCAAACCTATGCTTCAACACGTCATCGACGCGGCAAAAGAAGCTGGCTCCTCACGTGAAGTCGTAGTGATAGGTTCGGGTGCCGAACTGGTTATGCAGACGATTTCGGGCGTTGAATTTGTCATGCAAGAGGAGCAATTAGGAACAGGACACGCGGTTCTTTCGGCGGAGAAAAACTTTGAACAGTCGGAAGGAACCGTTTTGATTCTGTGCGGCGATACACCGCTTTTGACGGGCGAGCTATTGCAAAAGTTTACAACCGCCCATGAAAGCTCCAAATGCGCGGCAACGGTTCTAACTGCCGAAATGCCCGACTCAACAGGTTATGGGCGCGTGATTCGTGAAACGGACGGTACGTTTAAAAAGATTGTCGAGGAGAAGGACGCTACCGAATTCGAGAAAAAAATCCGCGAGGTAAATGCGGGCGTCTATTGCTTCGACGTTAAGAAACTCTTCGGCGCATTGGCAAAAGTCAAGAACGATAACGCGCAAGGCGAATACTACTTGCCCGACACGCTGACGATTCTTAAGGAGGCGGGCGAGACGGTTGGAGTATTCACGGCTGACTATGCTGACGAGACGTTAGGGATAAATTCTCGTGTTCAGCTAGCCGCCGCCGATAGAGTCTTCCGCATGAAAAAGAATCACGAGCTTATGGACGCGGGAGTAACGATTATAGACCCGAACACAACTTTTATTGATTGCGACGTTGAGATTGGGCAGGATACGATTATCCATCCCAACACGTACATTGAAGGCAAGACGACGATTGGCAGGGAGTGCGATATTGGACCGGATATTCGATTCACGGATATGAAGGTCGGCAACAAAGTCAAGGCGCAGTTCAGCTATTGCCACGAGGCTGAGATTTGCGACGGTGTCACGCTAGGTCCTTATGTCCACATTCGCCCCGGCACGACGATTGGCACGGACGTTAAGATTGGAAACTTCGTTGAGATAAAGAACTCCAATATCGGCAAAGGCTCCAAACTTCCGCACCTGCAATATATCGGCGATACGGATATGGGCGCGAACGTCAATATCGGTTGCGGGACGGTCACTTGCAACTACGACGGCAAGAACAAGTTCCGCACGAAGATTGGCGACAATGCCTTTATCGGTTGCAATACAAATCTAGTTGCGCCGGTAAGTGTCGGGGACGGAGCGTATATCGGGGCAGGTTCGACGATAACTAAGGACGTTCCGAAGAATAATCTAGCTGTCGCCCGCGCCCGCCAAACTAATATTGAAGTCTGGAAGGACAAACGCAAGTAGCCTTTGGAAGTGTGATTACTGCGTCGGCGTCTTGAACGCTGATTGAGTAAAATTTTTTTAGGGGAGCTGTTCAACGTGAGCATTAACGGCAACACGATTAGTAACCTCTGTTTGATGACGGGCAACGCCAATCCCGAACTGGCACAGAAAATCGCTGACCACATTGGCGTAAAAATCTTTGATACGTTCGTCGGACGTTTCAATAACGGCGAGTCGCAAGTCATGATTAGCGATAGCATACGCGGCAAAGATATTTTTATCGTTCAGTCGACGAGCCAACCCGTCAATGATAACCTGATGGACTTGCTGATTATGACGGACGCTTGCAAGAGGGCTTCGGCGCATTCAATCACGGCGGTTGTTCCCTACTATGCTTATGCCCGTCAAGACCGCAAGACCCGCGGGCGCGAACCTATCTCCGCCAAACTCGTCGCAAATCTCATGGTCGCGGCTGGCATGTCACGCGTCTTGACTGTCGACTTGCACGCGGGACAAATTCAAGGGTTCTTCGATATTCCCGTTGACCACCTCAAGGCGGCTCCTGTCCTTGCCGACTACTTCCGAAACCGCAACTTCGGCGATGATTTGGTTGTCGTCTCACCTGACTTAGGCGGCGTCACTCGTGCAAGGGAGTTAGCGGACTATCTCAAGGCTCCGATTGCAATCATTGAAAAACGTCGCCCGCGCCCCGGCGAGGCAGAAGTCATGAGCATTATCGGCGAGGTCGAAGGAAAAGTTACGCTTATGGTTGATGACATCGTAGACACGGCGGGCAGTCTGTGCGAAGGCGCGAAGGCTCTTAAGAAACTCGGCGCAAAGCAAGTTATCGCCGCGTGTACTCATGCAGTCCTTAGCAACAACGCCGTCGGCAAAATCAACAACTCCGAGATTGAACAGCTCGTCATAACCGACACGATAGCCTTGCCGCCCGAAAAGCAATCGCCAAAGATTACAGTGCTTAGCATGGCTCCGGCTATCGGCGACGTTATCTTGAACATTCAGGCGCATCGCTCGGTTAGTCTCTTGTTTAAATGATTCATAGAAGGTTTTATCGGCGGTGAGCAATCGCCGCTGATTTTTTTTGCAGGAGGGATTTTTATGCCAGCACCGCAACTCAATGACAAAATCAAAACTCGTGAGCGTCCGACTTATGAGGAAATGGTTTGGGAACAACTGCAGGATACAAAAACTGAAGTCAGGGAAACACGTAAAGAACTCAATCAGCGCATGGACAGAATCGAACGAAGAATGGACAAACTAGAAGAAGAACTAAAAGCCACGCGGCAAGAGTTGAATGCGCGTATCGACAAGCTTGCCGACAAAATCGATGACATGCACAAGGAGATAAAATCTTCGACGGGACACATTTCCATTGCCAATATTTCGACGGTTGGCATTGCGCTTGCCGTCATTTATTCCATAATCAAATAAACGACAGGAGGAAAAGTTTTTATGTCTATTGAAAAGCTGGAATTTCAAGCCGAAACCAAACGCCTGCTCGACTTGGTTGTTAATTCGATTTACACGAACAAGGAAATCTTTCTGCGCGAACTCATCAGCAATGCCAGCGACGCCCTCGACAAGCTCCGTATCGAATCGCTGACGAACTCTGAGCTTGCCGGCGACGACGAACCGGAAATCTTTATCGTGCCCGACGCCGCCACCAAGACCATTACAATCAGCGACAACGGAATCGGCATGACCCGCGAGGAAGTCATCTCGAATATCGGGACGATAGCTAAGAGCGGCACGAAAGATTTTCTCGACAAGCTCCGCGAGGCAAGCGGCGCGGCGGCTCAAGAACTTATCGGGCAATTCGGCGTCGGCTTTTACTCGGCGTTCATCGTCGCGGAGGAAGTCGAAATTCTAACACGCAAGGCGGGCACGGATTCGGCTGTTAAGTGGACGAGCGACGGCGCGGGCGAATACTCGATTGAAGACTTTGACAAAGAAACGCACGGCACGACGATTGTTTTGCACCTTAAAAAAGATTTCTGCGGCGACGGCGAATACAACTTCACGGACGCGCACGAGGTCGAACGGCTCATCAAGAAGTACTCCGATTTTGTGCGCTATCCAATCAAGATGAACTTCGAGGTTAAGGGCAAGGACGACGAGCAGCCGACGATTGAAATTCGCACAGTCAATTCAATGAAGCCGCTTTGGACACGCAACAAGTCTGAGATAACCCGCGAAGAGTACGACGAATTCTTCAAGCAACAAATGCACGAGTGGGAAGCTCCGCTTGAAGTCTTCCACGTGAAAGCGGAAGGCACCGTAGAATATACCGCGCTCCTTTGCATACCCAAGCGGGCGGCGAACAATCTTTATTACTCCGATTACGAGCCAGGGCTTCAGCTGTATTCGCGGCACGTCTTCATTATGGACAAGTGCAAAGACTTCTTGCCAGATTATCTGCGGTTCGTCAAAGGGTTGGTGGATTCGCCCGACCTGCCGCTAAACATTTCCCGCGAGATACTTCAGCAGAGCGTTGAGGTTAAAGTTATCGGCAAGGCGTTGGAAAAGAACATTCAAAAACAACTCGGCAAGATGCTAAAGGACGACCGCGACAAGTACGAGGAGTTCTGGCGCGAGTTCGGCAAGTCGATAAAAATTGGCGTCTATAATTCCATGTTCGACACGAAGCTAAAGGACGCGCTGAAGGATTTACTTCTGTTCCCGACTTCCAATGACGACGGCAAGCTTTCGACGCTGGCGGAATATGTCGGGCGTATGCCTGATTTTCAGAAAAATATTTATGTGGCGGCTGGCAAAGACGCGGCGGCGATTGAACAGCTCCCGCAAATGGAACTGCTCCGCGAACGTGGACTGGAGGTGATTTACTTAACTGACCCTGTTGACGAATTTGCGATTCAAGTCCTGCACGAGTACGCCGAAAAGCATTTCCAATCGATAACGCAGGAGAATTTCGAGCTTGACGACGCCGAGTCGCAGAAAGTCAAAGCCGAGGTCGAAGAGATTGCCAAGAGCCATGAAGACTTACTAAAGGACGTTAAGGAGGCAATCGGCGGCGACGTTAAGGAAGTGCGGCTGACTTCGCGGCTCAAATCGGGTGCAGTCTGTTTGGTTACGGGCGAGGGCGGACCTTCGCTTACAATGGAAAAAACTTTCGCGGCGATGAATAATCCGCTGTTCAAGGCGACGCAAATCCTTGAGCTTAACCCGAATCACGCGGTATTCAAGAAGTTGGAAAGCCTCCACGAGGGCGGCAAGGACTCTCCAGCCTTCAAAGACCTGTGCACGACGCTTTATTCTCTGGCGTTGCTTATGGAAGGCGTCATGCCAAACAACCCCGCCGACCTTGCCAACAAAGTCACCGAACTATTAACAAAATGACGTTTGCAATTCGCAAGCAAATAATTTAAAATCCCCCTGTGAAGTGCAAGGGGATTTTTTTGTAAGCTCGGTGATAAGATGATAAAACTTATAAACGTCACGAAAGTTTTCGGCAAGAAGGTCGCGCTGAACAATATCAACCTTGAGGTTGCTGACGGTGAGACGCTTGCGATAATCGGTGGGTCTGGTTCGGGCAAGTCAACGCTCCTTAGGCTGATGATTGGCTTGATTCAACCGACGAATGGCGAGATTTGGATAGGCGACGACGAGATTTCACATATGGACGAACGAGAGATGATGAGAGTTCGACTGCGAATGGGAATGGTCTTCCAATATTCCGCGCTGTTCGATTCGATGACGGTCGGCGATAACGTTGCCTTCGGGCTGGTGGAGCACACGGACTATAGCAAGGAAAAGATTCAAGCAATCGTTCGCGAGAAACTTCATCAAGTCGGTTTGGATGGCGTGGAAGACAGAATGCCAAATGAACTTAGCGGCGGCATGAAGAAAAGAGTTTCCTTGGCGCGGGCGATTGCCTTTGGTCCAGAAATTATTTTCTATGACGAGCCTAGCTCTGGTCTCGACCCGATAACCACGAACAGGATTGACGAGTTGATTATAGAAACGCAACGAGCTTTGAACGTTACGAGCATTGTAGTTACGCATGACATGGTAAGCGCGTGCCGTATTGCCAATCGAATCGCAATGGTTTATAACGGCGAACTGATTGCAGTAGACACGCCCGATAACTTTAAGAAGATTCAAGACCAACGCGTCAAAGAGTTCTTCCGATTAATAGATTAAACCTCAAGGAGGCGAGAGAATGTCAGTTGAAGCAAAAGTCGGAGCGTTTACAGTCGGAGGATTGATGTTACTGGGCGGCGCGGCGGCTGGGCTGGGGGATTTCAGTTTTGGCGGCAATGACGATTATATTTTGTACGCGGGCTTTAAACAGGTCGTAGGACTTCAGCAGCAATCGGACGTTCGCTTGAGCGGCGTGTCGGTCGGCAAGGTCACTAAAATTACGACAGAAGGTACAGGCGTCACCGTCACGATGGCTGTTAATCCCGACGCGAAGATTCCTAAGCAGTCTAAGGTCTCGATAACTTCAAGCGGTGTCATGGGCGAGAAGTTCATAAACTTTCAACCCAAGGTCGACAACGGCGAATATCTTCAGAACGGCGATTATCTTTACGGCACAGACGAGGCGGGTATGGATGCCATGTTCGACGGCTTAACAAAGGTTATGGACAAGGTCGAAGTTCTCTTGCAGGACGTGCACGCAATCTTAGGCGACGATGTATTTAAAACGTCAGTTGTGGATATGAGCAAGAACATGAGCGAAGCCTCCGAGCATGTGAGTAGCATGACAGGCACGTTTAGAAAGCTTGCAGATGACAACGAAGCTATCTTCAACAATATGATTCAGCAGATGAACGGAGCCGTTGCCAATATGAATCAGACGATGGCGAACGTCGAGCACATGACAGCTAACCTAGATAAGTTCGCGGGCGACCCGCAGACCGTCGAGGAATTGAAGATGACGCTTAATAACATTGCTAAGACCTCAAGCTCGGTGGCAAACATGGCAGACAACATGAACAAGTTTGCGGGCGACCCACAAGTTGCCGAAGACTTGAAAGCGACTGTTCACAATGCCCGAAGCCTAACCGAACGAGCCGATAAGATGTTGGGCAAGGTGGAAGGCACCGCCGATAAAATTTCAAAGATTGACGTTGCGCCGTCTGTTGATATACTATACAGCGGCAAGAAGCACAACTGGAATACGAACTTCAATCTGGATGTGAGGAGCGACGATACAACCTTCTTGCTCGGCGCGGAAGACATTGGAGACCATACGAAATTGAACTTGCAAGCAGGGAAAAAATTTGGGACGGACTTTGGCGCACGCGGCGGAGTCATCGCGGGCAAGCCGGGCATAGGACTGGACGCCTACGCTGGGAGCCGGTGGAAGTTCTCCGCCGAAGCCTACGATCTAAATCATGGCAGAGTTCGTTTGAAGTCGCAATTCAAAGTCGCCGATTCAACTTATCTCCTTGGCGAGTGGCACGCCGTCAACAAGAAGGAAGAGCGCGCCTTTTATTTCGGGCTAAAGCAGGAGTTCTGATATGAGAAATCTTTTGGCAATGTTCTTTGTGATGATGATACTGCTTACGGGTTGCAGTAACGAAACGCCCGTCGAAGTCAAAACGGCAAAAGTTACAGCGGGGGACGGGGCGTTGACTTTAACACGCGACGGAAAAGTTTCCCTTAGCAACGAGCAAGAGGTCTTGTCGGGCGTGTCAGGTAACGTGATAGAAAAATCCTTTCAGGACGGCGACGAGGTGACGGAGGGGCAGCCGCTGTTCAAGATAGGCAGTAAGGAAGCTGAGACCGAACTTTTGCAAGCTAAGCAGGAACTCGCACAGGCAATGACGACCCTAGCAAAGGAAGTCGCGCAAAAAAAGCCCGTCGAAGAACTGCAAGCAGAGATAGCCGAACGTCAAGCACTTATAAAAAAGTTGGAGGACGAGTCGGCGGCGGGGATTGTCTCTTCGCCGACGGCAGGTCAAGTTAATATCGGAAGCGTTCGGCTCGGCGCAGAGGTTAAGGCTGATGAAACGGTTCTCGCGACGGTCGGCAAGGATAATCCAGTTATCGTTCGCTTTGAAGTTTCGGAGGCGGAGAAAAATGTTTTATCGACGGGCAAGCCTAAGGTCACGTTGAAGTTTATCGACGGCACGACCTATCCCCGCGAAGGTAAGCTAACCTTCAATGGCACGACGGCAGAGGCGACCTTTGATAATCCAATCGGGCTGTTGCTCCTTGGTAATGATGTTCGGCTTGAGATTAGCGGCTTGAGCGTTCCCGATGCTCTGCTTGTCCCCGAACAGGCGATTCATCAACGCGAGGGCGGAGATTATGTCTTCGCTGTCGATTCAAATAAAGCCGCCTTGAAGAAAGTTTCACTAGGCGGCAAGATAGGTAATAAATTCATTGTGGACGACGGCTTGAAGGCGGGCGAAGAGGTTGTCATTGAGGGCTTGAGCAATCTGCACGAAGGCACGCCGCTTTCCGTGACGAACGATAAATAAGTTTGGAGGAGATTGAGATGAGGATTTCCAATCGTATCAAAAAGAATATTCGCAGGAAGCTGGCGGCAATGTGTGCGGGCATTATGGCTTTGATAAACGTCGGCACGGTCGACGCGGCGGCGGTCGTCAACATCACGTTGGACGAGACAATACAACGCGCCTTCGAGAACAACCGCACGATTAAAGAATCAGTTGCCGAACGCTCGCAAGCCTTCTGGAGCTTGAGCGAGGCACGCCGCCAAGGCAATCCGCAATTAACGTGGAGTTGGAGCGGCGCACGAGTCGGCGGCATGTCTTACGACGCCGCGAATACCCGCCACGCCTTTACAAACACTGGCTCTATAAGTATGCCAATCTATCAGGGCGGGCGGCTTAAGGAAGGTCGTCGCTCGGCTCGTTATGCGTTAAGCTCGGCGGATTTGTCCCTTGAAAATACAATGCAGACAGTTCGTTTGCAGTCGACGGTTTATTACTTTGATGTCCTGCAGTACAGAAATTTAATTGAGGTTCACGAGGAAGAAGTTTTGACGTTGCAGGAGCATTTAAGAAACGTCATGGCGCAATTCCGCGTGGGCACCGTGGCTAAGGTCGACGTGTTGGAGTCGCAGGTCGAACTTGCAAACGCTATGCAAACCCTCGTAAACGCCCAAAACGCTTACGACGTTGCAGTTGCGAATCTGAACAACTACATTGGTTTGCCCGCTGATACGGTTATTCGTCCTCAAGAACAGCTCACCTATAGGAAGTACGATTTGAAATTGAGCGACTGCACTGCTTATGCTTTGGAGAACCGTCCCGATGCCGCGATGGCTGATTACGCTGTTAAGCAAGCCGAATCAGCAAAGAAGTCCGCTAAGGCGGGCTGGCGTCCTAGTGTCAGTGCGGGTATCTCCAAGGAAATTGATACGGAGAATATGTTTGGGCACAAGACGAACGACCAATGGTCGATTGGGGTTAGTGCGTCGTGGAATATCTTTGACGGCGGCATAACGCGTGCGCAAGTCAATCAGGCGGATGCGGCTTTGATTCGTGCCCAAGAGGTCGCCGCCCAAACTCGTGAACAAATTCAGCTTGAAGTGCAATCGGCTTTCCTTGACCTACACGCGGCAGAAAGGAATATCGGCACCACGCAAGCGGCGGTTGTCCTAGGCGAAGAGAACTATAAGATTGCTCAGGTTCGATACGCGGCGGGCGTCGGCACCAACCTTGAAGTTATGGACGCCTCGGAAAAGTTAATGGAGGCTCGCTCGAATTACTTCACGTCCCTTTACAATTATAACGTGGCTAAGGCGTCACTTGATAGATATATGGGCGTGCCGGTCGAAATTGACGTTGTGCGTTATATCGAATCCGAGCACGAAGGCAAAACCGCCGCGCAGTCCCGCGAAGACGCCGCCTTGACCAGTGACGCCGCCGAAGTCCCAGAGACCGCTGAAGTCGCGCCAGTCGTCTTGATTGACTTTGAGAATCCCGCGCCGTTGCCCTCCGAAGAAGTCGACAAAGAAAAGGCTAACGCTAAACAAGAAACCAAAAACAACGTCCAGCAAGAAACCAAAAATAACGTCCAACAAGAAACCAAAGATAGAGCCTTTGAATAAAAAATCTTTTGAGGGGAGCGGCTCGCCGTGTTGAAAGTTCTAAAAATCCTCGGCGGAGTGTTGATTATCCTTTTGCTAGGCGGCGGGCTTTATATCTATTCACAGCGGGCGGAGATTATAAAGAAGGCGTTGACGACGGCGGAGGAGACTGCGTCCAATGCTTTGGGCGTGCCAGTCAAGATTGGTAGCGTCGACTTCAACGACATAAACATTTTCGACCGCGACAAGAACAGCGATATCACTATCCACGACATAGAAGTTTTCGATAAAAAGGACGAACTCATAGCCCGCGTTGATACGGCGGAAGTTAATTTTAAATTGTTTGCGCTGAAGGATGACCCCGTTGCCGCGCTTGATGAGATTAAACTTGACGGCGCGACCTTCAATCTTAGGCAACGCGACGACGAGTCATGGAACGTCGACGACATCAAAGTTGAGAGCGAGGGAGAGTCGACGTTCGGTGCTAAAGTTTCAGTGACACGCGGCACGGTTAATGCGGACTTTGACGGGAAAAATATTTCTGTCGAGGAAATCGCCGCCGAAGCCGATTGCGTGGACATGAACGCAATCTCCGCCAAGCTCAATGCAAAAACTCTCGGCGCACAAGTCAACGCCTCTGGCACGCTCGGCGCGGCTCAACAAGTCATCAATGCCGCTGTCGACGAAATTTTTTTTGATAAGCTCCTGCCGTATTTGCCCGCAGATAAAATCCCTGAAGGCGTGGAGATTATCGGCGGCTCGGCGGAAAATTTTTCTTTGCACCTCCTGCGCCGCGACGATACTTTGACTTATCTTGGTTCTACAAAAGTTAAAGGCGCGACCGTCAAGGTTGAAGAGACCGACGTTGAAGACATTAACGGCACTGTGACCTTTAACGAACGCGAAATCATTCTGGACGCCTCCGCGACGGCGAACGGGCAATACGCCTCGGCAAGCGGCAAGATTCGCCTCGACACCGACGAAACTTTTTTTGACATCTACGCCGAGTCTGACAGCTTCACACCCGCAGCAATCATAAATGACATAGGCATTGAGGGCGCGGCTAATATTCGGGCGCACCTCGTCGGCACTGCTACTAATCCTCAAGTCGACGCCGATATTTATTCCTCGTGGCTCGGTTATGAAAACCTCTCCGCGCAAAACATTTCCACTAAGCTCCGTTACGTCGGCGAAATGATTTACCTTAACGACACCAAAGCGGATGTCTTCGGCGGCAACGTCGCGGGCAACGTCGAAGTCAAAACCTCTGACCTTTCCTTTAATGCACACGTCAAAGCTAATGGAATCGACGCGGCGACGCTTTGTGAGTTCGGCGGCTCCGATAAGATTGTTAATGGCAAGGTCTCGGCGGACGTGGGCATTAACGGCAATCGCGAAGGGCTTGCACAGCTTAAAATCTACGGCAACGCGGGCGCAACGGGTCTGGACTTTGAAGGTTTGCACGTCAACGACGCGAACGCCTCTTTTTATTTCACCGACGACGACTTGACGATTGACTACCTGAGCGCGAACCTCCCGAACAAGGGCACGCTCGGCGTAGAAGGAACAATTACTGACACGACCAACCTTGATTTGAACTTTTACGGGGCGCACGTCGATATGTCTATCCTCAAGCGATTTAATAGCGCGTTGGACATGAGCGGCTTGACTGACTTTAAAGGGACGATTCACGGTCACACGGACAATCCCAACGTTACTTTGGAACTTTCCGCCGTCGATAACTCTAAACGCGAAGGCGAACACTTCAAGGGCAAACTTTTTAAGCAGCCCTTCGACTCAATTCAGCTTGCGGTGTCTGGTAGCCTCGACGGCGTCAACATAGATAAA
>JAFQZB010000242.1 GCA_017406175.1 Selenomonadaceae bacterium
GCCGCACACAATTCCAAGTTGTCTAACCTCCGATAGCGGTCGGATAAGAACGCACGGACTTTGCCGTCGAGCACGCGAATCATTCGACGTTCCGGCTTTTGCTCCAACCACGTGTTGATATTACGGTCAAGCAGTTCAGGAGCTTCAATTTGCATTTTTGCGTAGTAACGGAAGGGAATGTTGAGCCGAGCGGCGATTTGCTGATGGGCAAGTTCACCGATTCCGAAACCGTAAGTTTTTCCGTCGAGCGACAGGTGCAGAGTTGAGCCATAGGAATTCGTTTCCACTTCCAGCGTCCGCGTATCCGCCAGAAAGTCCTGACGATTGCGCCTTTGCCGTTGAAGCTCCTTGCCCAGCTCCATTAGAGTTCGTCCCTGTTTCATTCTAAATTTCTCCTTTCAAATCAATAGATTTTGAAGCACAACATCGAGTAACGTTCTAATCAATATCTTTCCTGCAATCTCCACCTCTTTTCATTTTATTTTGTCTCATATCACTTCCTTTTTTTAAACGACAACGAAAAAGCACAGGCGCGTTATGCACCTGTGCTTCATTTCTATTGTATATGCTTGAAATTTTTTATTTTTACAACATAGCTACAACGAAAAAGACCCCAGCTTGATTTAACTGGCGCCCTTTTTCCATACACATTTTATGTGTCCAAAAAATCCCCAGTCAGGCAGAAGAACCTTCAGACACACCGGCTAACTTCTCTAGTGACTTAATCACTTCGGCATTTAATAGATATAATGAGAAACCTTTTTATGTACAAAAAACTTTTGTTACTACAACGAATTTACTTACAAATTAAATGAAATCAGAAATTTTAACAATATACCCATTTACGGAGAGTGCATCTGCGAATCTTTTTAAAATTGCGCCAGACACAACTCGTCTGAAACTGTCAAAATCATTTTCATACTTGGCAATCGTTTTTCGCGAAAAATTCATTCTAACAGCCAATTCACTTTGCGTTAATCCTACGAACTGGCGAATAGCTTTGATTCTATAACCTACATTGTTTTTAAATTCTAAATAAGAAAGAATCTCTGATAAATAATCAGATACATAAATTTTTTGTACACTCACGGCAATTCCCCATTGCCTGACTGCATGTATGCGAGTTCGGTAAAAATGCCGAAATACTTCACCTCGTCGCACCGTAGAAATTATAGAAAAAGTAAAGCATGAAGTCAAATCTTAGTGCAACTCTAATACAACTCACATGTAACCTTTTGTAACCCTTCTGGTAATTGTACAAGTTTCTATAATTGATACACTAAGCTCTGTCGATCGAATCACCCTTGTAAAATTAAGGAAGTGACTATTTTCAATTATTGTTCTTTGAAAACTGAATATTTCATGAATCAAAAAGGAGAGGTTTTTATGCAATCCAAAACTGGGCGTATTTGTGTTACACTCCCCGTCGATATGTTGCAGAACTTTCGCATTCTCAGCGAGGAGACAGATTTGTCCGTCAGCAAACTTATTTACTTACGCCTTCGCAAACGGGAGCCCATTTTAGTCGTCACGGACAACATGTTGAGCGAGATTAAAATATTACGAGAAATTCTTGATGACATTAGATTCCTCAACTATTTATCTCCGGAAAAATTGTCGCGGCTGGAATCCAGCATCAATCTTATCGAAAAAATGGTGAACTTTAACAGCCCGACGACCGTCGTTCACGTACGTAGGAGGTGATTCGTTATGTCGATTACTTTCGGCGAAGCCACTTTCGGTATTGTCAAACGAAAAGACGAACTCGTTGCTATTGACATACCAGAGGTTCTGCCACCCTCAAATCTCGAAGCACCCCGAATACTCTCAAACGAACCAAGAGAAAGCTACTTCGGGCGTATAGCTCCCATGTCAGCCGCCTTCAATCCGAATTCAAACACATGGGAGACCATTTTAAACTCTGCCCTTAATCAACAGAAACAAATAATTTTACTGAGTGGTGACACCTTCGTTGCCAGCGACAGAGGTATTTTCCAATCTAGCGATGGCGTTTCACAAGGACGAAAAATTTCTAACGTGATACTTGAAATTAAAAAAATCGAAAAACGCTGGGACGGAAAACAAATCCAAGATATGTTGCACATTAAAGTTTCATGCCGCGACGGAGGAAATACTACCGAAAAGGTCATCAAAGTCCCTGCTCAAGACTTCAAAGACGTTTTCGAGCTCATTCGCAAGCGATTTCCTTCCGTGTACACTTCTATCGGGGACGGAAATGCAAAAGAAGAATATCTCACACGAATGTATCAACGCGACATCGAGATCGCCGAAATAGAGTACCATTCTAAAATCTGCGGTTGGATTGAGTTTCAAGGACTTCCACCGAAATTTTACGTCGGTGAGGATTCCTACTACACGCTCATGAACATCTCCCTTCCTGATGTAAGTCTTTTGAATCGTCGAGAAATTTTCATCGCTGGTTCCGGTTTCCGACAAATGGGTCACGAAAACGGGATAATAGAAATCTTGTGGCTTGCCGCTCACATCTCGCTTTCTCTCTTTTGGCTAAAAAAATTTGGCGTTGACTTCCGTAGCGTCATTTTTGTCAAAGGAAAAACAAACCTATTTAAGACAACCGTTGTTTCCCTTTTAGCCAATGTTTTCGCCCAAAATCGAAATCGAGTAGACCTTCCGCTGACATCCACCCCTGCTTCGATCCAAAAACACATTACAAGAATGAACGACAATATAGTCCTCATCGACGACTTTTCTAACAGTGTTGGTGCAAACAACAATCAGGCTCGCAACAATGCTGAAACCATTATTCGTGCTGTGGGAGACGGAAGGTTCGCTGGAAAGATGAATGTAACTAACTTGGCAGAGAGTTGCCTCGACAAGGTTCAGTGCGTAATCATCATCACCGGCGAGGATGATTTAAATCTCAGCGAATCAAGCTTATACAGACTCATAACCCTGCCGATCGTTGAGGGTACTTTTGACGGTGAAGTGCTTACATTTTACAACGACAACCAGAATTTACTACAGAATTATTTTGCCTTGTTTGTTCAGTTTTTAACGGAACATGGTTTCAACGTTGTCGGTGAATGTGCATTGCGATTTAAAGAGTATCGAAAAATTTATGCAACTAAGTTAAGCGTCCCGCGTTATATCGACGCCATTTCCACTATCGCCGTCGAAATCGACCTAATCACATTTTTTGGTAAGTATTGTGGAATGAACGATTTGGAGATGACCAAATATCGAGAACACGCCTTGACCGTCATTGAAAATATTATGTCAGAAAATTTGACAGACAGTAAGGAATCCAAACCCGATTGGAGATTTCTCTATGCTATTACGCAAAACATTGGTACAACCAAGTATAACGGTCTCGCGCCAAATGAAGCTGAGTACGTCAAAAATCCTTCCGATTATATTGGCTTCGAGGAAAAGCGAGACAATACCAAATGGCTCCGATTTGATGATGTTTATAAAATGGTCGTTGATTTCTACCGACGACAAGGTGAGTCTTTCCTAACCTCTGCTGTCACCATCAAAAAAACTCTCCTGCAAAAAGGCTTGTCAAAAGGGAAGTTAAGACCTGCGGGACAGGGCGGCAACGAATACGTCTGCAAGTCCAATATTGAGCCACGAAAAAATTTTCTCGTGATTTACACTGATAAGGTCGAAAAATTTCTTGAAGACGATAAGGAGGAAAAGTAAATGAACACCCAACAACTGCAGCAAAGAAATTTCCGTGTCAATTACAGATGTGGATTTGCTTTACCAAACAGCACGGAAACTGTGAATTGGCTAATGAATAATAATACCGAAGTTCTCATCGTCGAAACTGTCGACACTTATCACGCTTACGTCGACGCTTGCCGACAATTCACCCATGACGAGTGGTCACGGAATCCTTACGTACAACCCATACTTCCAAAATTCGTTGACGTTCTCTCCAGACCATATCGCCTTCCCAACATTATCCCCAAAATTCCTGCTCGTAGATTTTTTGCCGCTGCTCATCGAGATTACGTCGGAATCTACGATAACACAATCGGTGCCGTCGAATTTTTAAATTATTTTTCTCCAGCCACGATAAAGGAATTGCCGTCGAGCGACGATGCAACCCTCTGGCTTAACAAAAATTTTGTCCTACCAATGCTGGCTATTTCTGCTTACGTCACGGACGACATCCCCTACATTCTCAATCTTCCGCTCAATACTGCTTTGCCGGTTTACTTCACAAAATGGTGGTCAGAGCATATTCCTCTCGTCAAAGAAATGCCCTTCAGGCAACCAGAATTCTTGGCTCTCAATTCTGGCTCACAAAATTAATCTTGGTCTTCGTTTTGTCTACATATAATCACGAGCAAACATAGCTTCGGAAGCGTGAATCAATTTACGTGTCAACTCGTCACCAAAACGATTCACACTTCTCTGCTATCCTGTCCAATTGTCCGTTCCGTCCGCCAAATTTAAGAATAATCTAACATAGACGCACCAATAATTTTTACTGCGGACGGACAGGACAGCGGACACCGCAACAATTTTATCCACTCAATTCTTCGATCCGCAATGGCAAAAAATGAATCACAACTAACGAGGAAGGTGATTCATTTTTCTTTGCCCATACATTTTTCCCTATCATACGATTTTTTTCGGAACGCTCCTGTTTTATTTCTGACGGACAATCTGGACAATAGGACAACTATCACAAATAATCATTCCACTTCTATGGAATGACCTAAGGAGGTTTTCTTCATGAGTATTCCTGAGCAGTGCAGATTCATTTCTCTAGACGAGATAGACGAAAACATTATTGCTAAAGTTCGAGATGTAAACGAGTTCTCTGACTCCTTCAGAATTTTGACCAACTCTATTCGTGAGGATTATCAACGACATCCCATTATTCTTCGAGCTCTTACAAATTCGGAAAAGTCATCAGCAAAACAGGGAGCTCTCTATGGCATCATCGACGGTCATCATCGTTTCAGAGTTGCCCGCAACCTTAATCACTCCAGCATTTCAGCTATCGTAATAAAAAATTCGGACGCAACAACATCTGACACTCTTCACGATTTAAAACTAGCCTTGCGTTTAAACGAAGCTTCCTCAAAGATGTCTCTTCTTGACAAAGGCAAAATCCTTTATGTTCTTATGAACCAAACTGGACGTGACGCTACTGAATTAGCTGAAAAACTTTTTGGAATACGTACCTCTATGACATATCGTTGCTTAAATGCCTACAGAAAATCTATCGGAGAGAATGTTATTACTAAACCCAGAAAATCTGTCGAGTTTAAAATTACTTCCCTTAAGTCTGCCTGGAAAGATGTTGCTAAATACAAGGACATTCCCTCTACCCTTACAGATTCTGTTGACTGCTTTATGGCTATTACAAAATTAGAAAGCTTATTACAACGCTACAAAAAACTATTGAACGAACAAAACAACCTCTCAGAAGAAATTGAAAAACGAAAAGCAAATGAGAAAAAATAAGTCACACCACAACAATAAGGGCTCCAAAAAAAGTTCGGGCAAGAGGCTTGCCAAAGCCTCGCCCAACTTTT
Organism: Selenomonadaceae bacterium; assembly: GCA_017406175.1. Classification (GTDB taxonomy): domain Bacteria; phylum Bacillota; class Negativicutes; order Selenomonadales; family Selenomonadaceae; genus Quinella. Next base: position 5,538 of record JAFQZB010000242.1, read on the forward strand.
TTTAGGGATTTTTTTATTTGGCTACCTCAAGAATCAACTGTAATGATTATTATAAATTGTTTACAATTAATGACAATTTTCAGACATTACAAATAATGTTAAAAGTCTCAAAAATTAGGGAGGAATATAACCATGAATAATTCTAGTTCAACGTTGATAACTGTTGAAGAGCTTTGCGACGAACTTTTAATCGGGAAAAATCTTGCCTATAAACTTCTTGCCAATGGAACTATCAAAGCCTTTCGGCTAGGGCGCACTTGGAAGATTCCTCAACAGAGTCTCTACGAATTCATCAATCAACAAAGGGATTTTAATTCGTCCGTATAGTTCACTCTGTCCTAACGCAAAAAAAGTACAGCAAACAAGCCCTATAGTTGCAAATGATTATCAACGGGCTACGGGCGGGTTGCCTAAGCAACGTCCTACATTACAAAAAGGGCACAGTACTCCTATAAGAAACTCAAGTGGGTGGTCTGGGCATAGCAAAAGGACAATCACAGAGGTCTGGAACGCCAAAATCGACGTAAACTTGCTTGAGCCAAGAGCAAAGAGCGTCATAACCTTCAGAGATTTTCTTCAAAAGCATGGGGTAAAGCGAATTCCGTTGAATGAACTGATAGACATCACGTCTGATAGTAGCAACAAGCTTTTCAGCCGGACGTTGTTGAGTAAATTTGGAAGCACGTTTGCTGGGGAAAAGTTCCAGATAAGCATCAACCTTATCCTGAAGCCCCTTCGAGAAGGTAAAGGCGGCAACACCCTTCGTAGCAATAGCATACTCACACCACAAATCGACGTTGGCAGCAGTGACCTCAAGCAACAAATCAAAGGGAATCTTACTATCCTTGAGTGTATCGGAAGTCATTTCTGAATCGCCGCCAAAGACATGAGCACTATCATAGCCCATAATCTTGGCAAGATAACTACCGTCACTAACAGGACGCAACTTTCCCTTCAAAGGTCCCCATGTATAACGACTGAACCACAAGCCATGCTTACGGAAAGCGTCAAGATAAGACTCGTCAATATCTTTCTTAAAGGCTTTCTTAAACTGCTTCCGAACGCACTCAAGCCAAGCGTCACGGAGTTCCTCCTCCATATCAGAGAGAACCTCAAGCTTATCCTTAGGCACAAACCAAATGGAATGGAAATGCGGATGAAAACCGGAATTACGACGATTCTTACCGCGTTCTCCAGCGTCAGTCAAATCATTGATAGTAACCTCAAGGCGGCGAATATAATCATCAAGCCCAGCACGCTCAGCACGACGACGCCATTTAGCACCAGAGAACATAGAAGACCAAGACTTCTTAAGCACACGGAGCAAAGGCTTAAGGTCATGCCAACGGTGGAAAATGGTAAGAGTCATCATAATCGGAACATAACCACTACCATAAGCCCAAGTAATACAATCCTGAATCCTCAAGCGATACTTATAGAGTTCCTTAGGAGCGTCAACAGGGTCAAGCCAAATACTATGCGACCGTGCAAGTTCAGGAACACGAGCCTTGCCCTGTTCGGAAACAACTAAATCAACATTACCAGAACGATGAGCAATCGGAAGAAGAGAAGAATACGAATGCTTAAGAGCAGTAAACAAATCAAGAAGAGTCTTAGCAGAACGTTGTTCCTTATTCCAAGGATAACGCTGGTCAAGCCAATCACGAATTGCGGGCGGCAAATCGTCAATCGAGCGCATGGCGAGAAATTCCTTAGAGCGACGCAACAAGGCAAAGGGATTCTTGCGAGTGATACGCCCAATACCATAGAGAGTTTCGGGAAGAGGTTGTTCTACCGCAGATGACAAAAGATTACTAAAATACCAAGCCTGCTCCTCTGCCCATTTGGCAACCCCCACCCCTAACCGAGAGCGACGCTTGCTCTCTCCTGTATTAAATAAATCTTTCAGTTCATCTATTATTCCCACGACGCTCTCACCTCCTTACTACCTAAAAAAGAAAAGACGACATCCACCTTTTTCCGGTGAATGCCGCCTTTTTCGCCTGAAAGTCTTGTAAGATTCTTGACTTTGGTTTATAATCATTTTAGTTTTTCGAGTGAGTGTTGACGGCACTTACTCAAAGCGTGAGTCGTTTCTGAGTGGGTGCTGGCGGCACTCACAAAGATTAAGGGTTTCTGTGACTAGACATCACCGAAATCTTAGACCTTCGGGCGAATGATTGATGACGTTCACCAGTTGGAGCTCTGCAGGCACCGAAAACCTGCAGGGCTTTCGCGTTTTATGAGCTAATCTATAAGTTGTCCTCCAATTTTTCAAATTCTGTTTGTAGGTTAATTTGATACGTTCGCGAAAAA
>JAFQZB010000243.1 GCA_017406175.1 Selenomonadaceae bacterium
GACATCGAATTATAAAGATTAACTCGATGAGCGTAAGTCTGCTGAATAGAAACAAGTTATATTATCACTTCTCATAAACAACAATAAGGGACCCAAAAAAAGTTCGGCAAGAGGCTTGCAAAAGCCTCGCCTAACTTTTTTTAGGGATTTTTTTTATTTAGTTACTCCATGAACCAATTTCTATGATTATTATAAATTATGTACAATTAGTAATAATTTTTAGACATTACAAGTAATGTTACAACTCATAGGAATTCAGGAGGCATATAATCATGAATAATTCTAATTCAACTTTGATAACTGTCGAGGAGCTTTGCGACGAACTATTAATCGGGAAAAATCTTGCATATCGTTTGCTAATCGAAGGCAAAATCAAAGCCTTTCGGATAGGACGCACCTGGAAGATTCCTCGTCAAAGCATAAACGAATTTATTACTCAACAGAGTAGTCTTGTCACAAAGAAATAAAATTGTCCGTATAGTCCGTTTCGCCCTCTAAACTGAAATATATATGAAAAGTCAAAGTGTGTCATGGTTAAAAAACGTTCAAAAAATCGCTTGAGGGTTAAAAAACGTTAATTTTTTAACCATGCAAAATGGCGTTCTGACGCCATTTGGTTAAAAAGGTTAAATTTTTTTAGTAAAGTTCAGAAGAATTTAGTAATAGCCCCCTTCTTATCTTTTGATATTTTGACTATTATTAGAGCAGAAAGAATGGAAAATTTTTTAACCATTTTAACCAAAATCACGAACAAAACGCGTCCTGACGCCATTTATCCCCATTTTTTTGTGGTTAAAATTTTGATTCATTTTTTAACCCTGCCTCAATTTTTTAACCGGCTCATTTTTTAACCGCTTCATTCTCAAAAAAAAAACTCCGTCGTATTTTGGCGGAGTGGGAACTAAAACAATATCATGCCCAGTGAATATTCTTGAAGACATTTTGATTTCCATGTGCTTTCATATAAGCGGAGCCAAGAAAATTAAGACGCTCAGTGATGATGCGGAATAAATCCTTCTTTTTCAATCGCGAGGTCTCAGACGGATAATTGGAAATTAGTCTGGCTTCAAAATCCTTGCGCTTAATTTCGCCACCCTCGCCAATAATGCAATACTCGTCGACGAAACTGGCGACAAAATCATTCTCGTTGAAGTATTCGGCTTTGGCGGCTTTCATGTCGTCGCTTTCGATTAAACCGTTGCGATAAAAGTCTTGAGAGTGACTAACTAAAATTTTGAGCAAAGCGGAACGATTTTCTGGAGTGGTAAGTTTGGCGGGCAAAGTGACATCAGCGCGGTCGGGAGAAAAAATTTGAGTGTACTCGACATTGTTAATCCTGCGTTGCAAACCGCCGTCATCAACATCAAAATTCGGCAGATGATTGCCGTTGAGAATCAGTTTGGCGCGAAGCTCAATTTTTCTTGGATTGCCGTACAAGGGACGAGCCGTGATGAATTGGTCGCCGATGATAGTTTTAAAGGTAGTAGCGTCAAGGCGACAATTACGTGGAATTTCGTCGAGAATGGCAAGGCGAATATCCCCGTCAAGCATGGCGAGAGCGGGTGAGGCGGCGTTAGCGTCCATAGGTCGCATAGATTCAAGCAAGGCATTAGTCGGCAGTTTGATAGCGTAGGAACCTAAAAGTTGAATGAGCATATCAAGAATAGTAGTTTTCCCGTTAGCCCCTCTGCCGCGCCAAAATTGACAGATGTGGTAAATCTTTTCGCCGGTCAGGCAGTAGCCGAGATAACGCAGAACACCCAATAGAGTAGCCTCGTCGGGGATAACTTCGTGGAAGAATTTTTCGACAAAGGCAGTGTCGGCATTGAGGTAAAAAAAAACGTCGGCTTGATTGGTGATTAAATATTTAGGGTCGAGAGGATAAAGCTTGCCGGTCTGTAGGTCGACGACGCCATTTTTTACGCAGAATAAATTCTTGTGGCGGTTGAGGTCGTCGGAAGTAATGAGAATTGAATCGCAACCCTTGAGCAGGTCGATAGCCGCGCTGTAGTTCTTGCGTTTCTTGAAGTAATAAGCGATAGTAAAGGCTTTGTCCTTACGAACTTGGGCTATGTCGGCTTTTTTCTTAGCCAGCTCGTCCACTCTTTGAATGGAGCCGTCGCCACTGGTTATGACAGCGGCTTTCGTAGCTTCATCAGCTTTTGCGCCTAAAATTTTCGCGAAATTCATCATCTGGTCAGCGAATTGAGTAGCGAAAGGATAAAGGCAGGAAGATTTTTCACTGCGACGCGACCAAATGCCGTTGTTGAAGGTCAACCAAAGTTCATCGTCGATAAGCCAGCGAATGTGCTCACCGCAAAATTTTTCAAGGCGACGAGCGTTGTCTAAATCCTCGACGGGATCCTGCATGAAGTCGTTGCTGTTGAAGTTTTGAGAATCGGCAGTTTGTGCGGAGGGCTTTGATTGATAGCCGAAACGTTTAGCGATTTCAATCAGTGTGCCGATTTTGTATCCTTTGTCTTGCAATTCTTCTACGGACTTGAAGGATTTCCATTGAGTTGCACAGGTCTCTGACGAGTAGCGCGAATCATCTTTGCTCCATGCCTGAAAATCTTCAAGCGAGAAATCGTAGCGACGAAGAATCATGCCGACGGTGCACCAGTCGTCGCGCGTAAGATTTTTGGCGTGCACGAAGTCTTTCAGAATGTGTTTGATTTCGTTGCGGTTGACGTTTTCATCAGTCGCGCTTGGTGTCGAAGATTTTTTTTGCTTTGGCAATGAAAGTTCTGGAGAATGTTGCACGGCTTGTTCCTGCAAAAAGATATTTTGCTGTGCAATTCGCTCTTCCAAAGCTTTAAAGTCTGGTTCGGCGTTGGCAATGATTTTGCGTAAAATTTGGTTTAAGTATGTGTCGCCTCGCGTTGTGAGAATTGAATTAGCGTCAACCTTCCAGCCGAAAAAGTTTTGCTCATCTTTAGGCAATGCGTCGTAAAGGTATTTGGTGACGGCAAGACAACCGCGATTTAAAAGCTCGTTGAGCAATTTATTCGCAGATTTTTTACCAGCGGCGTCGGCATCAAGCAGGAGAATCAGACGTTTGCCGCGCAGGTCGTTAAGTTTAGGCAGTAAGGTTCGCTTCCAGTTGCCGCAACCAAGAATAGCGACGGCGGCAATTTTTCCGCTCGAACATTGCCAGATAGACATGGCATCGACTTCGCCTTCGACGACGACGATTAAGTCAGAGTTGAGAGCGTCAGGATCGGCGAAAAGTTCCATAGTACCGGCGTGTTGTTTCCAGAAATCCTTGTTCATTTTCAGCCGCGCAGAAGAAGTAGCAACGCCGTTGAAATGTTGCATTGAAGTTGTCGGGATAATAATGCGCTCGGAAGGCGGCGGCAAAGTTTTAGGTTCGTCGGTGAGTTCTTTGACGTAAAGTCCGCAAGCGAATTCCGCGCGAGATTTCGTCAGAATCCAATTAGGCAGATACCCGCAACCGAAATGGCGCAATGTCTCCAAAGTCAAGCCGCGACGGTCGCATTCGGGCAAATTGTCAAGGTGCGTTTGAGCCTGTTCGATGTCAAGTTTGATGAGGCGCAAATATTCAGCGTCGAAATTTTCTTTCGGCAGTTGAGCAAAGCCGTCGGTGGTGGTCGTCGGGGCTGGTTGGTACCAACTGCGCATCCAGTTCGGGTGATAAACGGATTTGAGTTGGTACACACGCTCGACTTCGTAAAGGTAAACGCCGTCAGTTTGCAGGTCTGGTTGGTACCAACCCTTATTGCGCCATTTTTCTACAGCTTGTTTGGTGACGCCGATAATTTTTGCCACGTCCGCAGTCGCATAATACAACTTACCTTTGTATGTGCGCGGGGGCAGTTGGTAGTCAGTTGGTACTTGCAAATTCGGAGAGCCTTTGTTATCATGTGAATCAATCATTGAAAAACAGCTCCTTTCAGGAGTTCATATAACGGAAAATGTTCAGACGCCGTCCTTGGCTACTTATGTTCCTTAGCAAGACGTATTGTAGCAAAAGCGACGGCGTTTGGCAATTAGTTGAGCAAAGAAAAAGACGGAACTCACATTTCCAGTGAATGCCGTCCTCGAAATCGTCTTGCAAAAAACTTTTAGTGCTTTATAATTAGCCTTGCTATTTAAAGAAATAAACAGCAACAGCGAGCAACCGTGAGTCGTTAAGGATTTCTGTGACGCATATCACCGAAATTTAGACCTTCTGGCGAATATGGGACATTCACCGGTAGAAGCTCTGCAGGCGTCGGAAACCTGCAGGGCTTTCGCGTTTCTATCGGTCGTTCTATAAATTTTATCCTCCGTTTAAATTTGTTTTGTGGAAAGATTCGACGCTTGTAAGATAAATCCTTTAAGCAAAAATTAATTAGCCAAAGCGGCTTGAACTTCATTAGGAAATTTAGCAATAGTGCGGAGGTAAGAGGCAGTAGTCATATCGATTTTGCGTCTGCCTTGTTCCCAGCATTGCAAGGTGCGTATAGGAATGCCGAAAGCCTTAGAAAATTGACTTTGAGACATGTTAAGTTGCCGACGAATGGTTTGTGGTTGAATGTGATAAACAATAGATTTTTTAATCCCGTTTATTGGAGTTCCCGAAACGTCAGCGATAGCTTCTTGTAAGCCTTGCATGATACCGGAGGCAATGGGAGAAATTTCTTTGTTATCCATGATTATTAGTCTCCTTAGAACGAAAGGATTTTTTAAGTTGAAGAACCAAGTTTCTGAGTAATTTTTTTTCATGCTCGGTTAAATTCGTTTGAATGTTTTTGGAGTAGGCAAAAAGCAGATAAATTGGCTGATTCTCGTCGTAAAAATAGTAGATGACACGGGCACCGCTTCTCTTTCCGCCGTTACTACTTTTCCAGCGGATTTTACGAAGTCCGCCAGTATTGGGAATAATGTCGCCGAGTAAAAAGTTCACTCCAATAAAACTTTTAAATTCAGCTTGAATATCTGAATCCCAGAATTGCTCAACAGCTTTAAGGTAAGCAGGAGTTTCGACAATGACTTGCGGTATCAGTAAATTTTCCATAAATTTATTCTACTGCAATGCAGTAGAAATGTAAAGAAAAAATTTTCACACGCTCAAAAGTTTTATTATTGATAGTACAAAAAAAGAACCTCGACTTGTGTCGAAGTTCTTTTCAATGCATATGTTAAAACTCAGTGTTTATGCTGTGAATTATTTGGCATTTGTCGTTTTATTGTCACTCTTGTTAAGTAGAGTACCGATAAGTGCCACACCGCCGAGTATTGCTAATGAAGCAAGCCCGCCGACGGCGTTGTTCGACGAAGAACTTTGCTGAGATGCCGCGTATGATTGCTGAAATCTTTGCCGGCATCTTGCTTCAGGACCTCTAAAGAGATTATCAATGCTTTTGTCGCTAGCTCTTAATAACGTTCCAGCCTCGCTTCTGCCGAATTCTCTAACGACACCATCGAAAATTTCACCTAAGCCCATACCTAAAACTCCTTTCCAAATAGAAAACATTTGTAGGTAATCTTTTATTTGTCATTTCTTTGCAGACTTTATAAAAACTTCTTTTTAAGTTCGCGTATCATCTCTATATACTTTTTTTTACAGGAGAGATTGTCGTCATTGTTCAGAAAATCGAGACACGGCTCAAGGTAATTTTGCCAAATGCTTTTATAAACTTTTGAAGAATCGGGGAGACGATTGATATTAGCAACGATTCGGGGTGCAATTTCATAATACTCGGCAATTAAGCCTTTCCCTTCAGGTTGAGTTACAAGCCACTCGTCACGAAATCTTCTAAAACTTAAGAGCTCGAAACAATCATCGGGTTTGTCGAAACTATCGCAAACGGCTGTTGTAACGAAACAACCATCTTGTATTCCATTATCCGCGTTATAACATTTGACATAACTCTTTTTAAAATAACCTAATCTAACAGAATGTCTCAACTTATAAAAATCTGAGCTTTCAAAATGAAAGTCCAAATTACTATATTTCTCTCCGTTGTCGTCTCGAGATTTTACATGTATTCCCTTTTTAAACATATCCTGCAGGTCTTCAGAAACAACATTTATCAGAGTTCTTCTAAAATTGTCCCATGTAATGTCAAATTTAGTCTTCGAGGTGATGTTCTTAAAAATTTTCCTGACATCTTCTGGTTCAGGTTCGCACCACCACCATAAGTTTACGCCGTTATAAGTATTTTCATTGCAAAAAATTATTTCTTCACTACCAAAAGTTTCGTTTAGATTGTTAATTGTGCGAAATTCCATTGGCAGTCCGCGACGGCTTGTAAGAGTGGTAAAAACACCGATACAAAATTCACTCTCTCTGCGTCTTTCCTCTTCTATACCTCTTTGTATAGCTCTTTGTCTGTTGCGTTGTTCGACTTGTCTGAATTGCCTATCCAAGTTTGGGTCAAGGACTCGTCTTACTTGTCCGTATTCAGAATTACCGACAGCCCCGTTCACTCTATCAATAAACTCGTTAAAATTCATGAAATCAATTCCTTTCAAATAAGAGCTAAAGCTTCTTAAAAAAAATTTTTAGTCAAAAATATCTATTTTTTTATTTTAGCACTAGACAACTCTCATACGGTGTCCTTACAGGACACTCGGTATATTTTTATGAACATTTGCTACTCATTAGTAAATGGTTTCCACCACATATTTTTTTCTAAGTCGCTGAAAGTTACAAGCATAGTAATATCTATTTGTAAGCCGTCCGCTATATCAAACAACAACGAGACTGAAACATTATCATTGTAGCGCCCACGTTCTATTTTACTCAGACTACTGACGCTAAGATTTGCTCTTTTTGCTAACTCCTTTTGTGACATATCCCTCAGTGTTCGATAATATGCTATCTTTGCTCCTATTTGCCTGAATAAGATTTCTTTACGCGGATCGGTTAGTTTTTCACTATCATTTTTTTCGCTCATCTAGTTTCCTCCATGCAAATTATCGCACAACTACTAAGAAAAATCCAAAATTTTCTCGCATACATAATGCCAATAAAAACATTTATACGCGCACCATAAACATTTATGTGAAAATCTTAAATAAAATAGGAAAATCCCCACGACTATGCGGTCATGAGGATTTTCCCAATAGACTTTAAGCAACAGATTGCTGAGTATGCTGGCAATCGTAGCATAGAAACTTACCGAACTTGGCTTGCGAGTAATCCGCAACCTTCTGCGAGATAGCAGAGCCGCAATCGTGACAAATCAACCTTGTAGGAGTTCTGGTTTTCGGAGTGGAACTTTTAGCCGCTGTCGGAATAGCAGATGTTCCAGAAGATTTTTGGCTGTAGGTCGTTGCTTCATCGGTCTTGGAATCAGCTTCGGGGTCATCACCTGTGGCAATAGCAAGGCTTGCCATGTAACAATATTTCAACGCCATTGTCTGCGCTTTCGCCAACGATTTATCCCCAGCGTCTTGTCCAGAACCGAGCCCTTTAATCGCAAAAGATTCGCCCGATTCACTGTCAATCAGCGTGACTGTCACTTCAACGGTAGCGAGCCGCTCCGTGTTGCCTTTAGCAGTTGTGATTTCTTGCACGCTCAAAAGCGAGGGTGTTACGACCGACGCAATGCCATGTCTCGTCAATGACGCATTAACTTTTTCCAGTACATCATTCGCTGTTGCATATTTGTAACGGTGGAAATCATTTGTGCCCGTTTTTACTACATGTGAACAATCGCGCATGACCTCTACGAATTTCTTGGCAATCTTTTGCATTCAGCATTCCTCCATTTCGTCATCAGCGATAAAGATAATAGACGCGGAAACAATTTTGCACTCGTTATTTTTCCCAATATAAAGGCTATAAGAACCGTCTCCAAAACCAGTCTCGGATACGACGCCTCTATCATTCACGATACCGCCGCGATTCTTTGACAGGGTGAGCGAACAATCCAAACCGAAAAGCGTCGTTGTATCTCCGAAGTCTCCGCCTTGATTTTCTGCGTAATAATCGTCATCGAAAAAGCCGGCTTGACCGCTGTCCACTCCAATCACACAATCTGTGCAAATGTTAGGTGAAACGTTTTTGTGCTCCTCGTGCCAAATGGACAACTTAGCAACACGGACGCCCCAATTCTTCAGATAGTAAAGGGTGAGTTTCGCCAAGTATTTGCCTGGCAGAACATTGACGATTTTTGCCGCATACACGCTGTCATAGTTGTTGCACGGGGCGGAGATGTGGATTTTATTGCCCGTTACTTTGAACGAGCCCAGATAGATTACCAATCGATTTCCCCTCCTATAAAAACTAAGGGCAGTCCGAAAAAGGACTGCCCCATACAAGAACTAACATTAGAACCAGCTGGCTCCCAGTGATTCATATCCGGCTATATTTTTATCTACGACATCA
>JAFQZB010000244.1 GCA_017406175.1 Selenomonadaceae bacterium
AGAAATTCGAGGAAATCTTAAATCAAACTTTCGCCGACGATAAGAATAAAATCCCGCTGCTGTATCAAGTGATAGGGGCGTTGATTTCAGATGTCCGGTCGCTGAAATATATCTATGTTTTTCAAGGCGGCTCGCATTGCGGCAAGACAACAGTCGCGTCTATCATTTTGAGGCTATTGGACAAGAAGGAAGTAAAGAAATTAAACACGGTAAACGAAATAACGGGCGACAACTTGAAGCGATTGGCTAAGAGTGTCAAGGTCGTTTGCATAAAAGATTCCGGGCAAGAGGCGTTGCGAGTAAACTCGGTATCGTATTTGAAAAGTTACACGGCAGGAGACATAGACGAAGACGACGTTTACTTTACCATGCTCTTGCAGACGAACAATCCGATATACAGCGACAAGGCGGGTAATGTAGAAAAGGCGTTGCAAAACAGGCTTCTGGTCGTACCTTTTGAGCATGATTTTTCATCTGGTAAAAATTACAACTCTTTGGACGAAGAGGAAGATGACGTTGCGGAAGTTTACAAGAACAATTATTTTAACAGAGAGAAACAGGGCATTGTGAGAAAAGCATTGGAAGCGTTGCACGGCGTGATGAGAAACGGCAGACGCTTTATTCACAGATACCCATTGAATGAATGTGTTGGTAAGGCAGTTGCTCCGAGTAATGCTCTTGTACCGTTAAACGAACCCGCGAAGGATAAAGGTCAGTTACTGAAAGAGCTCATTGAAAATCACTATGAGTTCGTCGACGACAAAATTTTTCAAGCAGATCCCAGAAGTGGTACCGACGCGCCTACCTTCTTTAAGATGGTGAGCATGACGTTGCCGAATATTTTTGCGAATGTGAATTCACTCGGCAAAGCATTAAAGGACATAACGGTTTTCGGTAAAACTATCGAGACGAAAGATTTCAGTGACATCAGGTACTACAACGTTAGACTTAAAATCTAAATTTTTCTCGTCACACGAAAGAAACGGACGGACGCAAAAAACGTACTTCAATTTCGTTAAGAGTATCAAAAAAATTCTGGACGTTTGAGGTGTTGCCTCCGTCCGTCCGTTCGTCATCGTTCTGAAAAATTTTGTCGAGAAAAGATTGCCCCACCCGAAGGTGGGGCATTTTTGTCAGCCGAGTGTTTAGCTTAGAGAGTAATTTCCCGTATGATTATAGGTTTGTTGAGCGGGGCGGCGAGCAATTTTTCATCGTCCAATATCCCGAACGTAAGCAAGCGGTAATCGTAGACCAATCCCAGTTTGATAAATTCAATCGCTTCTTTCAACGTATCGAACCTTTTTACCTTGAAGCCCCAGTAAAGATGCTTGTCCACGACGACCTTATCCCATTCATCATAGATTCCAACGCGGTATTTACTGTAGACGCCGTAGAATTTTCCTATGGTCATAAAGGCACCTCCTTTCAGATGTTAATGTCATAATAGGCAGGACTGCCAAAATTATTGGTCGCCCATTTTTCGAGCTCAGAGCGTTTATACAGGTACGATTTACCAAATTTCTTAGCCGGCAGAATACCTTCGCGAGTGAGGCGCAGAACCTTGAGGTAGTTGCATTCCCCATTGAAGAACTGGTCGGCGACTTGCTTGGCTGATAAAAACTCTTGCTCCATAACTATTTCCTCCTTCCCTTACAACTATGTTGCAGTGGCTTTCAGATTTTACAAATTGCTTGCCATCATTTTCAGTAAAGCGAAAATGAACAGTGACAGAAACACCAGCGGACAGATTTTCCCCGATTTCCCTACCCACAAAGTGGAGGATAAAATAATTGAAAATAATCGTCATTATTGTGCAAACATTTATCTATCTTGAAAAAATATACCCGTAGTACAGATTAGCTACCGACAGTTATCGTCTGTGTATACAGATAAAAAACGTATGAACATAAAGGTAGGGAACTTCAATCACTGATAAGGAGGAATTTTCATGAGACTCAAAGGAAAGAATAATCTCAAGGGCGTTAAGAATGATGTGATAACCGTCCGCGTCTCGGAAAAAGATAAAGCAAGGTATTCTGCCGAGGCACAAAACTACGGTATGAATTTGTCGGAGTATATCCTGTATGTGCTGAATCATAAAACGATTAAAGTGATAGAGGGCGGAGCCAATATCGCCAATGCCATGTACGACTTGAACTGCACCATGAGCAAATATCAAAAGAGTGACGAGGTTCCAGTAACAGAATTGAAAAATGCAATGACGACGTGCGTCGATAAGATGAATCGTTTTTGTGAGAATCTGAAGGAGAATGGCTGATGTCAATATTGAAGTTTGAGAACAGGACGCCACGAACCTTAGAGGACATGTGTGTTTATATGCGTGACCCGCTGAAAACAGATATTAGTGGCGTCTTCGGAATAGGGCTAATTAATCCATACAATGCGGAAACTGAGATGAGATTTATTCAAAATTTTTACCGCCGAAACAATCTGACGCATGATTACCTTCAAATTATTTTTTGCTTTGATGAGGGGATAGAATCGGATATTGGCACTTTGCGAGAGGTCTGTGAAAGAATCGGGCAAGTGCTGATAACGGATAAACGTCAAGTGTTGGGCGCAATTCATTATCTGAGCACCGATAAAATTCATTGCCACTACCTGATAAACTACGTGGGAGTAGACGGTTCGGTGTATCATCAGGGATTTTCGGTGCTCCATTACAAGAAGTTGGTCAACACGATACTGATCGCATACGGTTTTCAGCCGATAAAATCTAAAGAATCTGCTAATGACAACGAGGAAGGGCTCTTAATCACAGAGCCCTTTCATTTTTTTGAGGATAATGCTATGGACAGAAAAAAAACGACTGACGACAATGCCATTTCCGTCGAGGAGTTCAGACGTAGGAATCCGAATGTTGAACTGAACGCTTTGCAAGTGAATTACAGCAATGAGAATGTCCGTCAGCTTGACGCTTTTCAAAATTATTCAAGCGTGCCGATGATTGATACGGCAGTGACACCGTACGGTTATTTGCAAGGAGGCAATGGTCTGAATGTTTTGTATCCTGTCTCCAGCTATTATTTGTTGCCGCCACAATTCTTGCCGGAACCGCGAGTCCAAGAAAGTCGAATCAAAGATTTTATCTACGAGGAAAGCTCAACTACTCTCTTTTGGATTCATCGTAATAAGAATAAAACGGAGCGAGTACCTTTGGCTAATTTTTGTCTGACGATAGAAAAAATCTACACGTTGGTCGCCACCAACGCGCAGGAAGAAAGAATTACTCTATCGGTACAAGGCAAGTCAAATATCACGCTGGACATCCCTCTGGATAAGTTGACGGCTCTATATCAAGAGTTGACAAAGAGCCACCCGGAATACAGGCTGTACAATGCCGCCAAGAGTCAAACAAATGGTTTGTTTCAACAATATGTTTCTGAGATTTACGAAATCAGTCTGGAATCATTACCGCATGAGACGGTGTACAAGAATGCAGGTTGGCAAATGTCATCGGGCGGTTGGCATTATTTTTCCGGCACCGATGAGAATTGTCGGAGTGATTTTCACTTAGCGACAGTGGACACGGCACCGATTGATTTAGTTGATTGGTTCGGAGGACTGTTGGAAGTCGGTGATTATCAAATCATGCTGCCGTTGCTGTTGCACGCTCACTTGGGTTACACGTTAAAGTTGTTTGAGGACGCAGGATATAACGAGCAATATATTTTGGCGATGATAGGGGCGTCGGGAAGCAAAAAGACATCATTGGCGCGAGTGATGTTTTCGTTATTCGGTGACGCGCTCATTAACTTTACGTCCACCGACAGAGCAATAGAATTGGAGCTGATGAATCGACAGGATTCTACGATGATTTTAGATGATTTGTCTTCTGGTAGCGATAATTTTCTCGCAGGGAAATTCGAGAAAATTTTACGACAGCTGGGGGATTCGACCGGCAGAAAACGTTCGATAAACAGCGGCATGGAACAAGAATCCGTGAACACTCGTTGTGCCGTCGTGCTCACTGCCGAAACCGACATCGACGCCCTAAGCAAGTCGAGTAAGTTGCGAACTTTGGCTGTATATCTCAACGTCGATTCGCTGGACTCGGCTAAGCTCAAAGAATTTCAAGACGACGAGTTTAACGCTAAGATGAGCGGAAGCTTTTCTAAGCTGGAACAATATATGACCTGCTATGTAAGATTTCTTGAGACGCACTACAAACAAATGGTCGAGGTGCTGAGAACGGCAAAATTGAATGCGTGTAACGAATTCAGCTTTGCTCGGCAGGCTACTATCTTCAACATGCTGTTAGGTCAAGCGGAGCTGGTTTTACTTTTCTGGCAGTATTGCGGCATGGTTTCTGCAGAAGAGGAAGATTTTGTAAAGGTATATACTCATTGGTTTGACGTTTTGAAGCGTGTAATGGAAGTGAACGAACAACGCGGCAAAGAATCTGAACCCTATATCCTTTTCCTTCAAGCAATCTCGCAAGCCTTACGTGCAGGAACCATTGCCGCAAGCAAAAACTTCATAAGCGACAAAAGCATAGGCTACGTTGAAAAGACCGATGTGATTCTTTTTCCTGACACAGCTTATGATTACGTCATCAACTATTACAGTCGCCTCGGAAAAATTTTCAGCGAAGGCAAGCGCACTCTCTGGGATAAATTCTATTCCCTCAATCTTATCGAAGTCTACGAGCAACAAAATCATAAACCAAAACTATTTAAGAAGGTTAAGCTAAACGGCGTGTTTACGGATTGCCTTTGGCTAAAGTGGCGCGTCGTTGAGCAGCTCCTTAATCAAGTCGCTCCGGAAGTAAAATATTCTTTGGGAGGTAATATGAATGAAAATTAACGTCGAAGAGCTTTGGCTCGCTATGGTCTCTTTCAATCAATATTGCGTATGTCGAACAAAAGAAGAACTGATTAATGCGCTGGTCTATCGTCATTACCCTTTCTGCGAGGTTGCCGTACTGTCAAATGCAGAGGAGGCGTACTGCTACGCTCAGCAACGCTACCACGTCAATTTATTTGCTAATCCTTACCTTTACGGTTATCCGCCAATGCCCTTACCGAATACCGCTAACAATACTGGCTACAACGTTCGCGGAGCCGATTTTTCTGAAATCCGCCTTCCCACTAACGTTCAGCAAAATCAGATCGCGGAAGACAATTTGCCGACCGTTCTTGATTCTCTGCCGAATATTGCGTTGCCGTATTCCAAGCCTGTGCCGCAAGCGAACGTAAATGACGGGCTATTTTGGGCGATAGATGCCATGAACGGTTTTGCAGTGGCTTCCAATGTAGACGAGCTGATTTATTTCCTGCTGGATGCAGGGTTGATTTACAGTCACGCCGTTCCTTACTGTGATGAATATTCGGCGGCTATCAATTCGCGGGCAGCTTACTTGAACAGATTTGCTTGCCGCTACGGATTCGGAGAGCCTGTCGGCGAGTTGCCTTACAGTCTCATTCGTAGCGGTGAATTTTTCATTGACACTCACTATGAGGAAAGAGAACATCGACGCACCGACAACCAAATCAGAAATAACTTTATG
>JAFQZB010000245.1 GCA_017406175.1 Selenomonadaceae bacterium
ATGACAGATCCGTCTTTAGATTCGATTCGGCACACTTTCGACATTCGCTCGCCTTTAGGGAGAATTTTATCGCCAAAAGAGCTTCCATTTGCAATTTCGGACGGAAAATTGGTTGCAAACAAAAAAACTCCGCCCGTTCGCTGGATTTATCCGCTAATTTTCTCGGATATGTCAATCGGTGCGCTGTCGACGCGAGCTTGGGAGGCAGTTGCAATGGCAGCGGCTTATCTCAACGAACGGTGCGGCTTACCCGTGCGAATGAGTTCGGGCGAAGGCGGAATGCCCGTAAAGCTCATGGAGTCGGATTATCTGAAGTATTTTATAATCCAAATTGCGTCGGGACATTTCGGTTGGAACAGAATTATCAAAGCGATGCCACGCATGAAAGTCGACCCTGCAGGCGTTCTGATAAAAATCGGACAAGGCGCGAAACCGGGCGATGGCGGTTTACTTCAAGCGGAGAAAGTCGGACCGCATATTCAAGCCCTGCGCGGTGTTCCTAAAGCAACTTTATCCTCGCCGCCAAATCATCAAGGGCTTTACTCAATCGAAGAATCTGTTCAGAAAATGCATTTGTCTTTGAATGCGGCGTTTGGATTCCGTGTACCTGTTGCTATAAAATGCGCGGCGTCGTCAACTTCTGTGTCGGTTTACAACAATCTTTTGCGCGACCCGTATAAAATCTGTGGTGGATTTTTTATCGACGGCATACAGGGCGGCACCGGCGCGGCTAATGAAATTTCACTCGACCATACAGGTCATCCTGTTGTTTCAAAAATTCGCGACTGCTACAATGCGGCAGTTGAACAGGGTGCGCAAGGACAAATTCCGCTTTACGGCGGCGGCGGTATCGGCATGACGGGCAACGCGGCGGCTGATGCTTTCAAGATGATTTGTCTTGGCGCGAACGGCGTTTTTTGCGGAAAAATATTGATTCAACTGCTCGGCTGCGTCGGCAATGAACAAGGAAGGTGCAACGCTTGCAACACTGGCAAATGTCCGACCGGAATTTGTACGCAGAATCCGCGACTTGTAAAGCGGCTCGACGTTGACAAAGGAGCGCAGAGAATTGTTGATTACGTGCTTGCCTTCGACGCGGAGTTAAGAAAGTTAATGGCACCAATCGGCAACAGTTCTTTACCCGTTGGCAGAAGTGATGCTCTTGTTTCGACTGATAAAGCAATCGCCGACAAACTCGGTATTCAATACGTCTGCTAGGAGGTTTTGCAAATGATGAAGATTAACACGATAAAGCACAACGAGCGCATGTCGACGCAAGACCTTCTGCTGATGATTGAAGCGGCAGTTAAGGCGGGCGAAACTGAATTCGACATTGCGGCGAGTGGTCAGCACGACATTGGCGGACCTTTGTGGCACCCCGACGGCAGGACGCTAAAATTTCACGTCACAAACGCCGGTCAACGCGTCGGATCCATGTGTTTGCCCAATACCGAAATTATTGTCGAGGGTTCGACTTCGGCTGACGTCGGTTGGCTCAATTCCGGCGGCATTATCACGGTTAAAGGTGATGCCGGCGACACGGCAGGACATTGTTCCAGCGGCGGCAAAATTTATATCGGTGGACGCGCAGGAACGCGCACAGGCTCGCTGATGAAACATGACCCGCTTTACGAAGAGCCGGAACTTTGGGTTTTGAAAAACGTCGGCAGTTTTTCGTTCGAGTTTATGGGCGGTGGACGTGCGGTCGTTTGTGGAGTAGACAGCGAAGAATTTTCTTCCGTGCTCGGCGAACGTGCTTGTGTCGGAATGGTCGGCGGTGTCGTCTATGTGCGAGGAAAAATTTCCGATTATCCTGCCGATATTCTTTGCCTTGAGCTTGATGCGGACGACGTGAAATTTCTCAAGAGCGGCATGAATCACTTCTTGAACGCGGTCGAAAAGTCCGAACTAATTGGCGAGTTGAGCGATTGGCAACAATGGAAAAAACTTCGCCCGCTGACTTTTGAGGAAAAGAAACCGCAAGTTTTGCCTGACCTTGCCGCGTTCAGAAAAAGCGATTGGGTAAGCGGTGGAATTTTTAGCGACGTTGCCAACGATGATTTCATTGTTCTCAACACGGTAAATCGCGGCGTGTATCGTTTACGTGTGCCGAGCTGGGACAATGCGAAATTTTCTGCGCCGTGTCAATTTTTCTGCCCGATTGGAATTCCGACTCAACAGCGGCTGGCTCTTCTGCGTCAAGGCAAAATCGATGAGGCTTTGAAACTTGTCTTGAAGTACACGCCGTTTCCCGGTTCGGTTTGCGGAACTCTCTGCCCGAATCCTTGCATGGAAGGTTGCACGCGTGGAAAAATCGACGAATCAATACAAATCGGAGCGTTGGGGCTTGAATCTGCTCGCGTCGAGATTGAGCCGCCAAAAGTTTCAACGGGCAAAACAATCAGCATAATCGGCGGCGGTGTTGCCGGACTGTCGGCGGCTTGGCAACTAGCGCGTCTCGGTCACTGTGTCACAGTTTATGATGACGCGGCACAAATCGGCGGCAAACTCGCACAAGTTATTCCGCATTCCAGAATTTCTCAAGACCTCCTCAAAGCTGAATTGCAACGGATTGAAAATATCGGTATTAAATTCATTATAAACTGCAAAGTTGACGCTGACAAGTTCAACGAAATTTGCGACACAAGTGACGCTGTATTGATTGCTGTTGGTGGACACAAGGCGCGTTATTTCTCGTGGGAAGGCGCGGAGAAATTGACTTTCGGCATTGAATTCTTGAAGACAATCAATCGCGGCGAAAAACCTCATGTCGGCAAAAACGTCGTTGTTATTGGCGGCGGCAATTCCGGCATGGATGTTGCGACTTCCGCTTACGAACAAGGCGCGGAAAGTGTCGTGGTCGTTGATGTGATGAAACCGGCTGCCTTCCCGAAAGAAATTCGCCGACTTGAAAACTTTGGCGGCAAAATTATTTATCCATTTGTGACAAAAAAAATCACCGACGAAGGAATTTTTTCCGACGACGGCAAATTTATCGAAGCTGACCAAGTTATTGTTTCAATCGGCGAATCGCCTGTTCTCGACTTTTTACCGGACGACCCCGCCATAAAAAAATTCCGCGATTGGTTAGTTGCTGACGCCGAGAAAAAAATTTTGCCGAAAGTATTTGCGGCGGGCGATGTCATCAAGCCCGGCAGGTTGACGGACGCAATCGGCGATGCAAGGTTGACTGCGCTGATGATAAATCAATTTCTGCTTGGCGAAAAAATTACTCCACTGCCGCAGAAAAAAATTGTTCCGTCCGTTAACCTTTCCAAAAAATTTTTCGAGAAATGTCATCATTGCGACCTGCCCGACCCCATGCACGAACATTTACGTTGCGTTTCTTGCGGCACATGTCGCGATTGCAAAATTTGTTTGAACTCCTGCCCCGAAAAGGCAATTACACGAATCAACCATGACGACGGCTCTTGGGAATATTTCAGCGACGAATCGAAATGCATTGGTTGCGGTATTTGCGCAGGTGTCTGTCCTTGCGGCGTCTGGAATCTCCAAGACAATCTCGAAGAAATCAAAATGTACAGAACCTACGAAGCCAGCTGATTTGGCAGGTGAGAACTTTGAAAGGAAAACTGATACTGCAAGACGGCACAATTTTTCACGGACAACTTTTCGGCGGCTCAAACGTCACCGCTGAAGGCGAAGTTGTCTTCAACACCGGCATGACTGGCTATCAAGAAATTCTGACTGACCCTTCCTACTGCAAACAAATCGTCACGTTAACTTATCCTATCATCGGCAATTACGGCACGGCGAAGCAATTCAATCAGAGCCGCAAAAGTTTTGTCAGCGGACTCGTCATCGGTGAACTTTGCGTAAATCCTTCAAGTTCATCAATGGAAAAGACTTTGCCCGAATTCCTCACGGCGGAAAAAATCCCCTGTATTTACGACGTGGATACTCGTGCCTTGACCAAAAAAATTCGTTTAGCGGGCACTATGAAGGGTGTCATTGTCAGCGAATACACTTCACAAAATACAATCGACGAGATGATGGCTCTGCCCATTCGCAAAAACGTCGTCGAGCTGGTTACAACGCCCGTCAGCTACACTCTCGACGCAGGAAATAATTCTTTCAACGTCATAGCAATGGATTTCGGTATCAAACGCAATATTCTCGACACTCTGCGCAAACTCAACTGTCGCTTGACAGTTGTTCCAGCAAAAACTACCGCTGAAGAAATTCTTGCGCTCAATCCCGACGGAATTTTTTTATCGAATGGTCCTGGCGACCCCAAAGACGTTCCCAACGTGATTCGCGAAGTCCGCAAATTATTAGACAAACGTCCGATTTTCGGTATTTGTCTCGGTCATCAGATTTTAGCGTTGGCAATGGGTGCAGATACTTACAAGCTCAAATTCGGGCATCGCGGCTCCAATCAGCCTGTTAAAGACTTAAGAACCGGAAAAGTTGCAATTACGTCACAAAAT
>JAFQZB010000246.1 GCA_017406175.1 Selenomonadaceae bacterium
CAACAGGGCGATTGAGGATTACACCAAATACATTGAGATTGCCGAGCGCGAAGACCCGACGAATGTTTTGCTTAAATGGATGTACTACCATCGCGGCGAATGTTATCAAGCCCTCGGAGATACGGCTAAGGCTCAAGCCGATATGCACAAATACAAGGAACTTAAATAGTTGCGGACGGCGGCGGGTGGCAGAAATTTGTTCTTGTCACTAGCCGCTTTTTTGGTGTAAAATGCGGGAAAAAATTTTAGGGAAGTGATTACATGGACGACGAGACAAGGACGGTCAGTGATGAGACGCGAATGTTTAGCTTTGGCGTTGAGGAGAACCGCGCACAGAAAGTCATAAAGAACGCATATATAGCAATGACTGAGAAGGGCTATAATCCTGTGCATCAACTGGTCGGCTATCTTTTGAGTGGCGACCCTGCGTACGTGACGAGTTACCTTGAGGCGCGTAGCATGATTCGCAAGGTTGAACGTGACGAGCTGTTAGAAGAATTGGTGCGAGCCTATCTTGAACGACTGGAGGGCAGGCGGTGAGGGCACTTGCTCTGGACATTGGCGACAAGACCATTGGAGTTGCCGTGAGTGATTTACTTGGCATAACTGCCCAAGGTGTCGAGACAATCCGCCGCACGTCGAACAAGGACGACTTGAAACGGCTCGGCGAACTCGTCACGCAATACGAGGCGACGACCTTTGTTATCGGCTTGCCAAAGAACATGGACGGCACCGAAGGCACGCGTTGCGAAGTGGTAAAAAAGTTTGCGGCGAAACTCGGCGCGGCATTCCCTGACGTTAAACAAATTTTTTGGGACGAACGCTTGAGCACGGTTGCGGCGACACGAAACTTAATCGCGGCGGATGTCAGTCGCAGGAAACGCAAGCAAGTTATCGACAAGATGGCGGCAGTTTACATCTTGCAAGGCTGGCTTGACAGTCATACGCGGGAATAAAGCCCGAATATTGATGAGCTGGACGCGACCACTGGATGCAACGTCCACGTTGCTCTTGCAAGGCTGGCTTGATTCTAATTAGGAATTGGGAATGGGGAATGGGAAATGAATAAGTGCGAAGATATTCTGGACGATGATTTCGTGATTGAGATGACTGACGATAAGGGCAACGTCTTCTACTACGTCGAGGAGATGATTATCCCCGTTGATGGTCAAAACTTTGCTCTGCTAGTTGGCATTAACGACGAGCACGGAGAATGTTGCGACTGCGGTTGTGGTTGTGACTGCGAGGACGATGACGTTGTTATTGCCAAAATCGTCGTAAACGCAGACGGCGAAGAAGAATATATCGAGCCGACTGACGAGGAGTTTGAGAAGGTTCGAGCGGCTTACGAAAGACTTCTGGACGAAGAAGCATGAACAACACGCCCGACGATAAAAAAAGCTTAAGCGACGCCGACACCAAAAAGATTGAAATTCCTTCACGCCGCGCAGGCAAAAAGACATTGCGGGAGAAACTGAACATTTCCCTTAGCGAACTGCGCGAGGAAATCTCAATGCGGTTCGTGGTGACCGTGGCGGGTGCGGTATTCGCTTGCATCGTGGTTATCGGCGCGGTGTTAGTCTTCGTAGATCCTTCCGTAGCGCAATTCCACACGCAAGCCCCGACCTTGACCGAGACGCCGACTGATACCGTTGTTGATGAGGAACGGCGCATTAACGTCAAGATTCGCGAAGGGCTATCGACTGCCGAGATTGCCGAACGCTTAGCAGAAAAAGATATAATCGACAGTAGCTTGCGATTCAGGCTCTTTGCTCGGCTCTATGGATACGATGACAAGTTCCGACCCGGTGCTTACACCTTTACTGCCAATATGAGCGATGATGAAGTCTTCGAGAAACTTTTGACGGGCGAGAAAACGGTTATCCGATTCACGGTGCCCGAAGGCTTTGGCGTCAAGGAGATTGCCGAGCGTCTTTATAATCTCGACCTGGTGGACAAGGAAGACTTCCTTAAGGCGGCGGAGGACTTCGCGCCCTATGACTACATGCGCAAGCGTCAAAATGTCTTCTTCGCGGCGGAGGGTTTCCTCTTCCCCGATACTTACAACGTCGAGAGCGACATTGATATTGACGAGATACTAAAGCTCATGGCAGGGAACTTCGACGACCGATTAACGCCGACAATGCGTGTCACTGCCGAGAAAATGGGCTTATCGGTTTACGACTTGATAACGCTAGCTTCACTCGTCGAACGTGAAGTCCGTTTCCCAGAAGACCGCCCGATTGTCGCACAGGTTCTTTTAAAGCGGCTAAAGCTCAATATGCCCCTGCAGACCGACGCCACGTTGCAATACCTAATGGACGCGCCCAAGGAGGATGTCTCAATCGAGGACACGCAGATTGATTCGCCGTACAACACCTATCAGCATACGGGGCTACCTCCCGGCCCTATTGCCAATCCCGGCATGGCGTCGATTACAGCTGTCCTGCACCCTGCCGATACGGATTATCTTTACTTCGTCGCAGACCGCATGGGGCACAATCATTACGCTTACACTTACGAGGAGCATTTAAATCTTGTCAATCACTATCGATAAGCCGGAACTGCTAGCACCCGCTGGAAATTTTGAGAAGTTGCAGGCGGCGTTAATCTACGGGGCGGACGCTGTGTACTTCGGCGGGAAAAATTTCAGCTTGCGGGCGTTCGGCGACAACTTCACACGCGAAGAGATTATCCAAGCCGTCAAGTTCACTCACGAACGCGGCAAAAAGATTTATGCGGCGGTCAACGTCTTCGCACACAACGCGGATTTCGAGACGCTAGCCGACTACTTGCACTTTCTGGACGGTGCTGGCGTCGATGCGGTGTTAGTTTCCGATTTGGGCGTTTTGTCTTTGGTTAAGGAGACGGGCTTAAAGATTCACATAAGCACGCAAGCCAACGTCACGAACTGGCGGGCGGCGAAGGTCTTCCACGACATGGGCGCAAGTCGAATTGTTCTTGCCCGTGAACTGACATGCGCGGAGGTCGAGACGATTAAACGGAACTGCGCGGCGGAGTTGGAAATTTTTATTCATGGGGCAATGTGCATATCGTATTCGGGACGCTGTTGGCTGTCGAAGTATCTGACGGGGCGCGATGCCAATCAAGGCGCGTGTACTCATTCGTGCCGCTGGAAATATAATCTGGTGGAGGAGACGCGGGCGGGCGAATACTTCCCAGTCGGCGAGGACGAGCGCGGCTCCTACGTCATGAACTCTAAGGATTTGTGCTTGCTTCCCTGCCTTGATAAAATCATTGCAAGCGGCGTGGCTTCGTTGAAGATTGAAGGACGCATGAAGAGCGTTAATTACGTGGCGGGCGTCGTCAAGGTTTATCGGGCGGCGATGGATTCTTACTTCGACGGAGATTTTAAGGTTCGTGGCGAGTGGCTTGCCGAGCTGGATAAAGTTGCTCATAGACCGTACACGACGGGATTTTTCCTAAGCGACGACAAGCCAACGGAAATTCATGCCACGTCAAAGCCGAGCCGAGCCTCAGATTTCTTAGGGATAGTTCGAGCCTTCGACGCCGCGACGATGACAGCAACGATTGAACAGCGCGGAAAGTTCAGCGTCGGGGAGCGCGTGGAATTCCTTCAACCAAAAGGCAAGACGTTCGCGCAGACGATAACTTCAATGCAAGACGAGGACGGCTTAGAAATTTTATCTGCACCGCACGCGCAACAGCTTGTAAGAGTTCCAGTCGTCGAGCCCGTGGAGATTTGGTCACTGATGAGGAGTTGAAAGTTATGAGTTTCTGGAGAAATATTTTTGGCGGCGCAGACGAGGACGCCGAACCCGTGGAGACTGTCAACCTTGAAAACGGCGTGCGCGTGGCGGGTCGTGCTGAAGGTCGCGTGCAAGGCGTCGGCTTTAGATTCTTTGTTCAAAGCAATGCTAAGGCTATGGGCATAACAGGCTGGGTCAAAAACATGAGCGATGGCTCCGTTACAATGGAACTTCAAGGCGAGGCTCCGACGGTCGAACGGCTTATCGCTAAGATTAAACGCGGCAACGACTGGATTAAGGTCACGAACTACACAGCCAGTGATTTGCCCGTCGTCAAAGGGGAAAATACATTTGCCATTCGATACTAAGTGCCAGTGGGAAGGGGAGAAAAGATTTGCAATCAAACGCTGAGGGCGTCAACGTCAAACGGATTCTGGTTCTGAACGGACCGAACTTGAACTTGCTGGGAACCCGCGAGCCAGAGATATACGGATGGACGACGCTTAACGATATAAACGAACTGCTACGACAGCGGGCAAAGGAGGC
>JAFQZB010000247.1 GCA_017406175.1 Selenomonadaceae bacterium
CGAGTTCTTCAAAAGTAACGGTGTCGTCGGTACGGTCATTCTGTAGAGCCTCCAGCCGCTCCATTAAGCTTTTTTTCTTCAATTCGGCTTGCTTGATAGAAAATTTTTCGCACCGCTCAGCCTTCATTTCTTCGATAGCGTCAACCAGCTCATCAACTTGAACTTGCAACATAGTTTCAAGCCGTTCCTTGCTGATAGGAATTTTCTCGAATTGAGTGTAGCCCATAATAACGGCGTCCCAATCTTGTGTCGCTATCTTCGAGCAGAATTCCTTGCGATTTTCGGCAGTAAAGTCCTTTGCGGTAGCCACAAGAATCTTGGCATTGGGATAGAGTTGTAAAAATTCCGTGCCGAATTGCTCCGTCAAATGCTTAGGAACGACAATCATAGCTTTTTTAGAAAGTCCGAGCCGTTTGGCTTCCATAACCGACGCGACAATCTCAAAAGTTTTTCCTGCACCAACGCAGTGAGCGAGCAGAGTATTGCCGCCGTAGAGAGTATGAGCTATGGCATTTTTCTGGTGGTCGCGAAGGTGAATTTCCGTATTCATGCCGGGGAAAATCAGATGACTTCCGTCGTATGAACGCGGTGTTATGTTATTAAAGTGACGATTGTAATAGGCAACAAGGCGGTCGCGTCTTTTTGTATCGGCGAAAATCCACTTGGTGAAAGCTTGTTTGATAAGCTCCTGTTTTTGCTGAGCGACTATGGTAGCCTCTTGGTCGACAATTTTCTTTTCAACGCCGTCAATTTAAACGGTCTTATGAATGCGCGGCTCTTTCATATTCAAAGCCAATTCGGTCAGCACAAGAGCGTTCATTTGCTTTACACCGTAAGTTATCTCAGCTTTTGCCGATAAGTGCGGATACGTCTTGGACTCAACGCGCCACGTTCCAGTAATTGGTGAGAAATGTACCTGCATACTTGAATGATAGACATCAAAAGTTTCGCGAATAAATCTTTCGATGTCTTGCGGAGGAATCCATGTGGCACCAATTTCGACGTGAATATCGGCAGCAGTCAAATCCTTCGGCTTAACCAGTTCCAATGCCGCAAGATTTTTTTCCAGACGCGCTTTGCTTTGCCGAAGAAAGTCCAAATCAGGACTAATTCGGTCTTGTTCGACGGCTTTTTTCCTTTGATAATCAACCTTATAGCGTTCCCATTCCGTTTTGATAGAATCGTCAC
The DNA here is from genome assembly GCA_017406175.1 of Selenomonadaceae bacterium. Taxonomy (GTDB): domain Bacteria; phylum Bacillota; class Negativicutes; order Selenomonadales; family Selenomonadaceae; genus Quinella. The sequence goes on from JAFQZB010000247.1 coordinate 1,189, forward strand.
CGAGCCGTTGATAATAGTTGTTGACTTGTTCCTTGATAGCGTCCATATCGTTTTCAAATTTAGCTAACTGCTTTTTAAGGAAGTCGTAAAGCATCAAATCATGTTCAACATCAGTGCGAGTAAAGCTTTCGTCGATAGTGCGTAAATAATTAAGAATTAACAAGTCAGCTTGTTTACTGTAGCCGACTTCCCTGCCGAGTCGAATCGCGTCGAGAGCTATTAACGGCTTGTCCGATAAAAATTCGCCAACTCTGTCGCGATAATTGCCGGTACCGTGTCTCAGAGCCACTTGTACCAATAATTCGCGGTTATCTTTCTGCGACAAAATGTAATCGTCGTAGTAAGTTTCCGCATTGGCGTCGTACAGATTAGAAAAAATAAAATACGGATCACGATTGGGGTTGCAGTCCAGAATTTTTTGCTCAAGTTCGTTTTTCGGCTCGTATTGCGGAATATCGTCGAGTTGTAAAACCGCCGCCGCAAGTTTTTCGTTAATTTTTGATTCAGTTTGCCTTATTTGAGATTCCGTGAACTCAATCTTGGCACGAACGTCGCCGGAAAGATATTCTTCAGCGATTTGATATTCTTGCTTCTGAAAGTCGAAGTAAATCCTGTCAAACTCCAGAGCGTGTACAATTTCTTCTTGCGTCTGTCCAGTCAAAGCCTTCATATAATCGAGTTCGACGCGCCCGACCTCCTGCATTGAAATCGCCAGCGCATCGGCGGGATTATCGGCATAAGTAGGTTTTCGATGCGGCTCAATCATGCGCTTGCTGAAAATAGGCGATTTGCCCTTGTAACCGTCCTTGCCGTACTCTTCGAGCGAACGCAGGAGCGGATAAGCCGAATCATTGCCGAAAATTTTCTTGAGCGACGTATCTTCGCAGATGTGACCGTAAATTTTGACGTATTTGTCGTAAGTGTCGTTCAAAGTCTTTTGTGCGGTCTCAAGTTCCTCATTGCTACCGTCGTTGACTTGAATGTCGATAACTTTGCGGACGGAATCGCGCATTTCCATAGCCAAAAGCATTTGAGCACGGTCTTTGGCATTGATTTTGACGGTTTCGGTCTTCACGCCGTTATAAAATTTGAGTTCGCCATTCTCAATGAAGAAACTCGACGAGCGTCTATCCTCAACATCAGCAATTTGTTGCAGCAGAGGAATTTCAGTAGCACTCGGCAGATAAATTCTCGGCAGAGACCGCATAACTTCGCTTAGAGATTCGTTTAGTGGACGAGTTTCATCAGGATTGCAAGTCAAATCGAATCCGTAAGCCGTACTTGTCTTTTCCAGCTTGCCCAAAACGTCGTCGGGGTGCTCATCGAAATAATTATTGACAGTGATGTCGCGTTCGCCGTTAAAAGAGTGGACGTTTACCCAATTCGGCAGGTTTTCATCGTCGCGAATGTTTTCAAGCTTGCGGAAAAACAAAATGTCGCAGGTAACTTCGGTTCCGGCGTCTTTGAAGGCATTATTGGGCAGACGAATAGCCCGAACGAGGTCTGCGCGACGAGCTAAGTATCTTCTTGCCCTGCTGTCTTGCTTATCGAGAGTTCCTTTCGACGTAATGACCGCAACCAATCCGTTCGGGCGCACTTGGTCTATCATTTTCGCGATAAAGTAATCGTGAATCAAAAAATGGTGCTCGTTGTAACCTTTGTCGTTGACGTGATAATTTCCGAAAGGCACATTGCCGATTGCAAGGTCGAAGGAGTTGTTCAGGTACCGCGTATCCTCGAAACCTTGAATATTTATCTCGGCGTCAGGATAAATCGCCTTTGCAATGCGACCGGTCAAAGAATCAAGTTCGACGCCGTAGAGATGACTACCATTTTTCATTTCGTCGGGCATATTCCCGAAAAAACCGCCCACGCCCATTGACGGCTCAAGAATCGTTCCTTGATTGAAACCTAAACTTTCCAAACCGCTGTAAATATTTTGAACAATCGCGCCGGAAGTGTAATGAGCGTTCAAAACGGAGCCTCTTGCGGCGTTATACTCTTTATCGGTGAGCATACTTTGCAAAAGCCATGCCTCACGGTTCCAATTCGGGTCGTTCTTGTCAAAAGCTTTTGGAATGCCGCCAAATCCCGCATATTCTTTTAAGGCTTGCAATTCTTCAGGCATTGCGGGTCTTTTTTCACGTTCAATGAGTTGTAACGTGCGAATTGCTATAACATTTTTGCGGAAAATATTTTTCTCGACAGAATTGCCGCGAATGACTGCCATATCCTCAGCCAGAATTGTCTGCAAGTCTGTTTTAACGTCTTCTGGCGGCATTTCGAGGTTAGAATTTTCTTCGGGCGTTTGTTCAGAGGAAATATTTTCGGATTGAGAGTTTTCGTCGGGCAGAATTTCGACTTCGCTTTGCTTTTCAATCGTGCTGGGCAAAATTTCTTCTTCCTCGTCCATTTCCTCGAAGTCGTAATCGGAATTATTTTGCTCATCAGCCGCCGTATCAATCAAAGTGTTGTCAGCGACTTCAGCCGCATTTTCGGTAGCAGAAATTTCTTCGACAGGCTCCACGTCTACAGGTTCGATTGTCTGTGCAGTGTTTTCTTCGACAAGTTCAGCGTCAGTTGATTCAATATTCTCGCTCGAATTGTCTGTTTCGCCGGTTGCCGTATCAATCGAAGTATCATCAAGGACTTCAGTCGCATTTTCGGCAGCAGATATTTCTTCGACAGGCTCCACGTTGGCAGATTCGATTGTAGCTACAGTGTTTTCTTC
>JAFQZB010000248.1 GCA_017406175.1 Selenomonadaceae bacterium
AATCGAGTCGTAATCTTGGAAAGCCTTGCTCAAGCCGCCCGCGAAGTAGTAAGCATTAACCGCCGCGCTATTGGAGTCGTCGCCTATGTTCATCGAGTAGAAGACCTCCAAGCCGTCAATGAACACCAGATAAGCCCGGTCGACTTTGCGAACTTTGACATGCCCGCCGCCGTAAGTAGTCATCAGCTCCGATAATTTAGCCTCGCGCTTATCGGTGTCGGGGTGGTCGCTTAAGGTCTGGTCGTCGGGAGTGTCGTGTGCGTCGAACTCCAAAACGTTTTGCGTTTCATAGCGGACGTAGTAGCCCAGGCGATTCATAGCCGCCGCGCCGCCGCCGGGATTGAAGCCCGCACTCGTCATCAGGTAGAAGCCGCCCTCGTCCGCCTCGTACTCGACTGGCACGTTGATATTCTTTGCAATCGAGTAATCGACCATCGCCGAGAATTTATTCCAATCAATGTTCCTGCCGTTGTCCGCGTTCATGCCAAGCATCATCGCGCCGAGGGATTGGGCTACGGCTTGCGCATAACTTTTGGCGGAATGTTGTTCAAGCCCGTGGGTCATTTCGTGGGCAAGGACGGCGGCGAGTTGATTCTCGTCTAGGTTAAGCCCGCGAACCAGCCCGCGATTGACGCTGATATAATTCATCGGGTAGCAGGCGGCGTTGAATTTCTCGTCGTCGTTGACGTGCCACACGAACGGCAGCGAGTTTATCTTAAGTTCGTATTGCCCGTCGCGGACGAGCCGTCGCATAACCGAATCAACAACCTCAATGTCATGCTTATTCTTATCGGTGCCGTTCTTTTGCATATCCTGCTTGCGGACGGACATTTGCGCATCGACATTGTTGCCGAGCGCGAGCATTTCCCTTAGCGTCGATTGATAAGCCGCGAACACGCCCAGAGCCTCCGCCGCGATTGCCCAGGCGTCAGCCGCTACGACATGAACAGGACTAAGGAGCGTCGCCAACGTCACCAATAAGACGATTAAGGACTTCATGACTTTTCAATCACAATGCGCGGGAAAAGTTGTTCGGGCTTGCCGACCTCGTGATTTGGTTCAAGCAGTCCGAAAGTCTCCGCTTCGTCAAGTTTAGGCTCCAACGTGACCTTGAGTTGAGCGCGTATCTTTTGAGCCGTCGACGGCATGAACGGCGCGATTAGCAGGCTGACAATCCTAAGCGATTCGGCTAGGTTGTAAAGGACGTTCGCAAGTGCTTGCCGCTGAGTTTCGTCTTTGGCGAGCTTCCAAGGCGCGGTTTCGTCAATGTATTTGTTCGACCGCCCGATAAACTTCCACACGACCTTAACCGCGTCGGACAGTTGAACGCCTTCCATTAGTTTGCGATAATCTTTTGCCGTGTCGATTGCCTCTTGCCGGAACGACTTATCAAGGTTGGTGCCTTCGGTCGGCGGCAGGAGGATTCGCTTTTGGAACTTGCCAATCATGTTAAGCGTCCTGTGCAGGAGGTTGCCGAGGTCGTTAGCTAAGTCCGCGTTAATCCTCTGAATCAGAGCGTCGCGATTGAAGTTGCCGTCAAGCCCAAGGGTAATCTCGCGCAGGAGAAAATATCGGATAGCGTCCGCGCCGAATTCCTCAACCAACGCCACGGGGTCGACGACGTTGCCTTTTGACTTCGACATTTTATCGCCGTCCGTGACTAGCCAACCATGCCCGTAAATCTGCTTTGGCAACGGAAGACCTGCCGCCATTAGCATTGCCGGCCAAATGATTGAATGGAAGCGGACGATTTCTTTTCCGACAAGGTGAATGTCCGCCGGCCAAAACTTTTGCATTTCGGGATTGTGAATCAGCGGCGTGATATAGTTGATGACGGCGTCGAACCAAACGTAAATGACGTGGCGTTGGTCGTCGGGCACGGGAATCCCCCAATCAAACGACGTGCGCGATATGCATAAATCCTCCAGCCCTTGCTTGATGAAATTAATCATCTCGTTGCGGCGCGAAGTCGGCACGATGAATTCGGGGTGTTCGTCAATGTGTTTAAGCAAAGCGCCGGCGTATTTGGACAGGCGGAAGAAGTAAGCCTCCTCCGAAACCTTCTCAACGGGGCGGTGACAATCGGGGCAACAGCCGTTCTCGTCAAGCTGCAATTCCGTCCAATACGACTCGCAAGGCGTGCAATAAAGTCCGGTGTACTCGCCCTTGTAAATGTCGCCGTTCGCCTTAATTCGCTGGAAAATCTCCTGCACAACCTGTTCATGCCTCGGCTCGCTCGTTCTTATGAAGTCGTCGTTCGAAATATGAAACTTTTTCCAGAGGTCTTTGAAGCTGTCAACAATCGGGTCAATGTACTCAAGCGGCGTTTTGCCTTGGGCTTGTGCGGTGCGTTGAATCTTTTGCCCGTGTTCGTCAGAGCCAGTCAGGAAGAAGACTTCATAGCCCGCCAGACGTTTAAAGCGTGCAATGGCGTCGGCTATCGTGGTGCAGTAGGCGTGCCCGATGTGAAGCTTTGCGCTGGGGTAGTAAATCGGCGTCGTGATGTAAAATGTTTTCATTGAGTGTCCTCCTTAAGCAGTGTGTTATAAATTTCGCGGCGGCTGACGTTGAATCGCTTTGCCGTATCGCGCATGGCGGATTTCTTGTCGAGTCCTTGCGCCAAAAGTTTTCGGTAGAAGTCAAGCGGATTGCCTTCGGGCGGCGGCGAAGTCTCCTTGCCCTCGACGACGATTACGAATTCCCCGCGTGGTTCGTCGACTCGTTCAATCAGCTCGCTTAGCGTCCCGCGCAGAAACTCTTCATGGACTTTGGTCAGCTCGCGGGCAAGGACTGCTACCCGTTCTCCGAAGACCTCCGCAAGCTCCGACAGAAAATCTTTCAGGCGATGCGGTGCCTCGTAGAAGATTATCGTTGCCTCGACTGTCGAAAGTTCTTCTAATAGCTCGCGGCGATTCTTTTTTGTCTTGGGCGCGAAGCCCGCGAATAAAAATTTTGTCGTGTCTAGCCCCGAACATATCAGCGCACTCAAGGCGGCGTTGGCTCCGGGTATCGGGCAGACGTTAATCCCCGCGTCGATTGCAAGCCTTACCAAGTCCGCGCCTGGGTCACAGATTGCCGGCAAGCCCGCGTCGCTTACCACGGCAGCTGATTCGCCCTCCCGCAACCTTTGCAAAATCTTTTCGGTAGCGGACGCCTTGCAATTCTCATCGAACCTGATTAGCGGCGTGTGTATGTCAAAGTGCGTCAAAAGCTTCCGAGTGCGTCGCGTGTCTTCCGCCGCGATTAAGTCGACTTCGCGCAGGATTCGCACGGCTCTAAACGTCATGTCCTCAAGGTTGCCAATCGGCGTCGCGCACAAGTACAGCAACTTCACACCTCCAAAGCTTTTCTCACTAGATGCAACGTTCACGTTGCCCAAAAATTTTTTGCCATTATAGCACAGTTCGCGGCAATGTGATATAGTTTCGGCAAGGAGGGAAGGCAATGATTGTTAAGACCTTGTACCGCGTGAAATTCTTCGATACTGACGTTATGGGCGTCGTGCACCACGCGAATTATATCCGCTGGTTCGAGACGGGGCGCGTTGAGTTCTTGCGAGAACTCTGCATCGACCTAAACGAGATGATGAGCGACGGGATTTTATTTCCGATTGTCGAGATTACGGCGAAGTTTCATGCCCCCGCGAAGTTTGATGACGAGCTGGAGATTGTCACGACGGCGGAGGCATTGACTAAGGCTAAGATGAAGTTTGATTACGTGATACGCAAACGCGGCGAAGAAAAAGTTTTGGCGGAGGGAACAAGTACCAACGTCTTCACGAACGACGGGAAGATATGCCGCTTGCCCGATAAATATTATTCTCGGCTGACACGAGGCTTAGAATGAGTCGGCGATTTTTTATCAAGGTGCTAATCGCGTTGGGTCTTGGGGCTTACTTCCCGAAGCTGGCGGAGGCTGAACGGCTTGACGAACTGCACACGCCGCAAGACGGCTACGAGCCATTGACTAGCGTAAAATTTTTGCGGCAAGTCGTCACTCGTGATTCAAGGGTCTCGCGGGTGATAATGTGGCAGGCGGACGCTGAAGAACCTTTTCAAGTGGAGTGGCAGCTCGTCGGCGAAGAGGCGGCGCATTTCTCCGAGGTCAAGCAACGAGATTTAATCTATTCGTGCAAGCTTGAAGGACTAAAGGCGGCGAGTTTGTATAAGTTCCGAATCGTGGCGGGTGAGCGGGCGACTTCATGGCAAGAGTTGCGGACGGCGGGCGATGGGGCGTTCCAAATGATAATCTTCGCGGACAGTCAATGCGAACATTACAACATTTGGCAGAGAACAGCGGACGCGGCACACGCGATTTATCCCGACGCGGAACTTGTGACGGTTATCGGCGACCTAGTGGACAACGGCGAGGCTGACTATCAATGGCGGGCGTGGCACTTGGCGGCGGCGAAGATTTTATCGGGGCGGACGTTTGCTCCGGTCATGGGCAATCACGAGTGCTACGGCGTCGACTGGTTCAATGCCTTGCCGACGGGTTATCTTAATCAGTTCAGCTTGCCCGATAACGACGCTAAGAATCTCGGCGGCTACTTCTATTCCTTCGATTATGGGGCGGCGCATTTCTTTATCCTCAACACGCAATTTGCTGAGCTGGAAAAGTTCAAGCCGAACATGCAAGCCGCGCAGGAGTATTGGTTCAGACGCGACGCCGCCAACGCCAATCGCCCGTGGAAAATCGTCTTCATGCACAAGGACATTTACGACTACGGGCAAGACAGGTTCAACGACATTGCCGATAGGTTTATGGAGCTGTTCGACGAGCTGGAAATTGATTTGGTGTTCACGGGGCATTTGCATACCTATCGCAATCGCGGACGAATAAAAGGCACGACTTACATTTTGTGCGGGCGGGCTGGCGACCAGAAATACGTTGAGCCGCACTCGACGATTGACGACGTGGCATATCCGAATCAGCGCGAGGAGCCGGAAAGTTTCATTGCATTGGACGTTAAAGCTTCGGAACTGCACTTGACGGCACGCACAGTCAACGGACAGATTATCGACGACTTCACACTAAGGAGGAATGATTGAATGAATTTGCAAGGCTTAATCGTCTGCCGCAACCTATTGGACGAAGAAATTTTCACGGGCGCGGCTGACAAGTTCGATACTGCCGCTAAACTGATTGAACGGGCGGAACGGCTCGGCTTGAGCGGCAATCTCTTTCGGGCGTATCTGATTTACCTTCTGGCGCACGAACCTAACCTTATCTCCACGACGATTGAATCAAGCGGCGGCGTCATCGGCGAGAGCCTCCGCGAAGTTTTCAAACGCGACGTGGAAATTTTACTGCCGATACTGCGCGGCGAACTCTGGAGCGATATGAAAATCCTCGACATATACAAGCCGACCGCCGCAAGCAACGACGAATCCTTTAAGGAACTTCTTCGACGGCTGGACAAGCTCACGACCGCAGAGGAAATCGCCGACGCCTTTATCGAACACTGGCGACGCTTCGGCTACGGCGACATTGCGACCTATCGCGCCTTCCGCTGGGATAAAAATATCATCGGCATTCGTCACTTTGAAACGATACGCCTTGAAGACCTAATCGGCTACGCGCACCAGAAAGAACTTTTGACGGGCAACACAACCGCCTTTGTCGACGGCAAGCCCGCTAACAATGTCCTGCTCGTCGGGGCACGCGGCACAGGTAAATCGTCGGGCGTCAAGGCTCTGGTCAACGAATACTATTCGCAAGGGCTAAGGCTCGTCCAAATCACTAAGCCGCAACTGAAATTCTTGCCTGAGATTATGGAGACGTTGCGGCGGTTCATGAGCAAGCGGTTTATCGTCTTCCTAGATGATTTGTCGTTTGAGGAGTCGGAAGGCGAGTACAAATATCTGAAGTCGGCGATTGAAGGTGGCGTGGAGTCACGTCCGGAAAATGTTTTAATCTACACGACGAGCAATCGGCGACACCTTATCCGCGAGACTTGGCGCGACCGTGACGAGGGACACGAGGAACTTTATCGCGACGACAGCTTGAACGAAACCATTTCCCTATCAGACAGGTTCGGGCTGATAATACATTACTACGCGCCAACGCAGGCAGAGTACCTTGAAATAATCCGCAGTATGTTGAGGCGGCGGGGCATTGAACTTGACGCGGAGCAACTTAGGATTGAGGGCTTGCGTTGGGAAATGTCGCATTCGGGGCGCAACGGGCGCACGGCTCAACAGTTCGTCAATTACTATTTGGGGCAACGGTGATGGCAATGGTATATCTTATCGGCGCGGGCGCAGGAGACTTTGGATTGTTGACGCTTAGGGCTTGCGAACTTTTGCAGGCGGCGGACGTCGTGATTTATGACAGGCTAGCTGACGACGCTATCTTAAAACTCTGCGCGGCGGCTAAGAAAATTTACGTTGGCAAGGCGGCAGGGCGTCATACCCTCAAGCAGGAGGAGATTAATCAACTGCTCGTCGAGGAGGCAAGGCTCAATAAAATCGTCGTTAGGCTAAAGGGCGGCGACCCATTTGTATTCGGGCGCGGCGGCGAGGAGGCTCTTTATCTGCGCGAACATGGCTTGCACTTCGAGATTGTCCCCGGCGTCACCAGCGCGATTGCAGTTCCTGCCTACGCCGGAATTCCCGTAACTCATCGCGGCATCGCTACGAGCTTTGCAGTCGTCACGGGGCACGAAGACCCACTTAAGCCCGAATCGTCAATCCGCTGGGACAAACTCGCTACGGCAGTCGACACGCTGATTTTCCTAATGGGCGTCGCTAACCTGCCGCAAATCGTCAGCAAGCTCATAAGCAACGGACGCAAACCTGATACGCCCGCCGCATTGATTCGTTGGGGCACGAAGCCTGAACAAGAAGTAATCATCACGACGCTTGCCCAGGCTCCGCACGCGAATATTAAGCCGCCCGCAATCTTTATCGTTGGCGAGGTCGTCAGCCTCCGCGAGCAACTCAAATGGTTCGAGGCGCGTCCGCTGTTCGGCAAAAGGATTTTGGTCACGCGAGCACGTGCTCAAGCTTCCAAGCTGTCGAAGGCATTGCAAGACCTCGGCGCACACGTCATAGAGTGTCCAACAATAAAAATCGCCGCGCCGTCCGATAACTTCAGTCAGCTTGACGAGGCGATAAAAAATCTGCGCGGCTATGATTGGGTTGTCTTCACCAGTGCAAACGGCGTCGACAAGTTCTTCGAGCGGCTGGCACTTCACGGACGCGACGCACGGGCTTTGAATCAGGTTGCGGCAATCGGTTCAGCGACGGCGGCTAGGCTTTTAACCTTCGGGATAATCGCGGACGTTGTGCCTAAGGATTTTGTCGCGGAGAGTTTAGCTGAGTCACTCAAGGACGTTGTCGCCGATAAGAGCGTTTTGCTTGCACGGGCGGAGGTTGCTCGCGACGCTTTACCTGAGACGTTGAAAACTTTCGGCGCGAAGGTCACGATTGCTCCCGCCTATCAAACGTTGTCCGAGGCTTCCGCGCAGATTGATTTCGATACGCTTGACTTAGTGACGTTCACCAGCTCTTCAACCGTCAAGAACTTCATCGCGGCTTACGGCGTCGACTGCTTGAAAAAGATTCCGTCCGCGGCAATCGGTCCGATAACTGCTAAGACTTTGGAAAGCTTCGGGGTGGCGGCTAAGGTCGTGGCGGAAGAATTCACTATCGGCGGACTCGTTGAGGCGATTAGGAAATTTTATGAACGACGATAAACAATCCAACGAAGACGAGCTTTACGCAGTCGAAGACACGGACGACGACCTTTACGCGGAAAAAGTTTCCCTAGACAAGGAGACGCGCCCGAAGACTTTCCACAGCAAAAACTTCGTAGACAGCGAGACGCAAGCGGCGGAGGATAAAGCAAAGTCATCGACGCACGAGCCAGAGCTTAAAGCTAAACTGTCGCACGCGGAGACAAGCGGCGTAGCAATCTCGGCGGTCATGTTGGTTTACGCCTTCGCCGAAGCGGATAAGCCGCTGTTCTTCCTGTCGACTGCGTTGCTAACGTTCCTATTGCGTCCGCTAATCGGTGCCCTCTTCGGCAAACACAATCGCGCCGTCCAGAACGCCTTGCACAGCTTTAGCCTCGTTCTGTTCGTCGGGGCGTTGCTTATGCTGTTCCTATGATGCGCTGATTGCCCGAAAAATAAATAACTTTTACATTTGGTGGCGGGAATTTCTTTCCTAGCATTTCTTGAAAAACTTCTTCATAATGCCGCGTCCAATCTTCTTTTGGCGTGGATATGTAAGTTTCATCGTCTGTAATGTTCAACAGTACTAAAACCGTGCGGCAAATTTTCGGTAAAGCCATCTGATTCATGAAGTGCAAAAACGTCAATCGATTACCGAGCTGATAATATTTGTTTGTCCACGCCGCGAAATTTTCTGAGTCTGTGTTGGAAATTTCCTCGAAGACTTTGAGCATGGAGTTTGTAATTTTTTCAATGCTGTTGGGATTGCTCGCGCTGATTTTGCTAAGCATTTCTTTGATATGGGATTTAGCCTCGAATAAATATAAAATTTTTCCGTCGGCAGAAACAGTGATTGCGTCCCAACGGGGCTGATTCGTCGCCCAAAAAGAAAATTTTTCTTTGAATGCTTCCCGCGATAAACCGAGCACTTCGGAAAAAATTTTTGGCTCTTTAAGCTGATATTCTTTGTAAGACTCGACTTGCAACGGCGTCGCCCATTGAAGATTTCTTTCGCCAAGCAATTCTTCCAACCGAGCCTCAAGTAAATCATCATTTACGATTTCCTGCATCCAAAATTTACTGCCCTTTAAAGCCTTTGAATTTGAAGTGTTGCTCATATTTATTGCTCCCTTCGCATTTTTCTCCTTCATGATAACTTTTAATCTCTTATCGTGTCAATCGACGTGTGGCGGCGTATTGGATTTTTTTCGGCGCGGGTGCTATACTGTGTTAAATAATGGAAGAGGTGAGAATGTGCAAGAACTAAACTTTGGACACGGGAAGATTATCCCGGTCAATCTCGAACACGAGATGAAATTCTCTTACATAGATTACGCAATGTCGGTTATCGTGTCACGCGCCCTGCCCGACGTTCGCGACGGCTTAAAGCCCGTGCACCGCAGGATTCTTTACGCAATGCAAGAGGCAGGCATGACAAGCGGCAAGCCTTATAAAAAGTCGGCACGTATCGTCGGTGAGGTCTTGGGTAAATATCATCCGCACGGCGATACTTCCGTCTATGATGCAATCGTTCGTATGGCGCAAGATTTCTCTATGCGGTACCTGCTAGCCGACGGGCACGGCAACTTTGGTTCGGTTGACGGTGACCCAGCCGCCGCCATGCGTTATACCGAAGTCCGCATGTCGAAGATTTCCGAGCTTATGCTTCAGGACATCGAAAAAGATACCGTGGACTTCATGCCCAACTACGACGAATCACTCAAGGAACCGTCAGTTCTGCCCGCGAAGTTCCCTCAGCTGCTAGTCAATGGCTCATCGGGTATCGCGGTGGCCATGGCTACGAACATTCCCCCGCACAACATAGGCGAGATTATTGACGCGACACTTTATCTAATCGACGAGCCAGACGCCTCGACCCGCGAGCTTATGAAGATTGTTAAAGGTCCCGACTTCCCGACCGCCGGCTTGATTATCGGCAAGGAAGGAATCCGCGATGCTTATGCCTCTGGACGCGGGGCAATCAAAATGCGGGCGCGAACGTCGATTGAAAAACTTTCCAACGGCAAAAGCCGAATCCTCGTCACGGAGCTACCCTATCAAGTCAACAAAGCGCGACTGATTGAAAAGATTGCTGACCTCGTTCGCGACAAGACGATTGAGGGCATAACCGATTTGCGCGACGAGTCCGACCGCGAAGGCATGAGGATTGCTATCGACCTTAGACGCGACGCCACGCCGCAAATCATCTTGAATCAGCTGTTCAAGCATACGCAAATGCAAGATACCTTCGGCGTGAACATGATTGCACTAGTCGACGGCAAGCCGCAACTCCTAAACCTCAAGGAAATCCTCAAGCACTACATCAGGCATCAGGAAGAAGTCATCACGCGGCGCACACGCTTTGACCTAGCTAAGGCTCGCGCACGTGCCCACATACTCGAAGGCTTGACGACGGCGGTTAAAAGTCTCGAACGAGTGATTAAGATTGTCCGCGATAGTTCGTCAGTGGCAGACGCGAAATCGGAGCTTATGAGTTGGTTTGAATTCAGCGACGCTCAAGCACAAGCGATTTTGGATTTGCGTTTGCAGAAGCTCACGGGGCTTGAACGTTCCAAACTCGACGAGGAATACCGCAACGTCATCGCGGCGATTAAGGACTATGAATTAATTCTCGGCGACGAACAACGGATTTTGCAGATTATCAAAGACGAGCTGACGGCGGTCAAGGAAAAGTTCAACGACGACCGGCGCACAGAGATTGTCGGCGAGGAGTTGCAAGCGTTCGAGGCGGAGGACTTGATTGACGACGATGATATTGTTGTTACCTTGACGCACGGCGGCTACGTTAAGCGAATCGACCTGGACGCCTATAAACGGCAGAAACGCGGCGGCGTCGGTGTGACGGGCATGGGCACTAAGGAAGAAGACTTCGTGGAACAGATTCTGATAACCACGACGCACCACACGATTTTATTTTTCACGAACAAGGGCAAAGTCTTCCACCTCAAAGCCTATCAAATCGCCGAATCGGGACGCGCCGCTAAGGGGAATCACATAAGCAATCTTTTGATGATTGAGGCGGGTGAGAAAATTACCGCGATGATTAAGGTTAAGAACTTCGACCCGACGCGCTATCTGTTCATGGCGACGCGCAAAGGCATCGTCAAGAAGACTCAGCTTAGCGAGTTTAGCTCGATGATGAAACGCGGCATGATTGCTATCAAGCTAGACAAGGACGACGAGTTGATTGGCGTCAAGTTCACGGAAGGCGAACGTTACATTATCCTCGGCACCGCGCAGGGCATGACGATTTCTTTTGCGGAAGAGGAAGTGCGTTCAATGGGCAGGAGTGCTCGCGGCGTCAAAGGCATTCAGCTTAAGCGCGGCGACCGTGTCATTGGCATGGATAAACTACGGCGCGGGGCTGAAGTCTTGACCGTCAGCGAAGAGGGCATTGGCAAGCGCACGCCCGCCGAAGAGTATCGACCGCAGGGGCGCGGCGGCAAAGGTCTTATCAACATGAAGATAACCGAGAAGACTGGCGAAGTCGTCGGAATTAAAGTCGTCACGCCCGACCAGGAATTGCTTTTGATAACCACGGAAGGCTTTGTGATTCGCACGAGCATAGACGACATTGGCTTGCAGGGGCGCAATACTCAAGGCGTTATCCTCATGAAGACAAAGGAAGATGACCGCGTTGCCTCGTTGGCGACCGTCACGCTTAGGAACGATTAAAAGACTTGACCTGAAGTCGGCTTGACATATTACAATCGGAAAAAATTTATGGAGAGTGATTTATATGGCATTTGTATGGAACATCCCGACGAAGATTTTATTTGGCGCGAGCAAGCTCGGCGAACTGCACAAGGAGACGCCGCTCGGCAAGAAGGCTTTGATTGTCATCTCGAACGGACGCTCGACGAAAACTAATGGCAGTCTCGATAAGTTGCAAGAGGAGCTGACGGCTTGGGGCGCGGAGTACGTCGTTTTCAACAAGATTGCGGCGAATCCGATTGAACCGACTGTGCAAGAGGGCGTAGACTTCGGGCGCGATAACGGCTGTGATTTCGTGGTAGGTTTGGGCGGCGGCTCGGTGCTCGACGCGGCTAAGGCTATCGCCTCGATGATTCCGCAAAAGGAAGGTCGCGTTTGGGATTACATTATGTTTGGCACGGGCGGCAAGAAACCGTTGACGGAAAAAGCCCTGCCGTTCATAGCGATAACGACGAGTGCGGGCACTGGCTCCGAAGTCGACGCGGGCGCAGTCATCACCAACCCGGCGACTAACGAGAAAACTGCCTTCTTTGGAAGTTATCCCGTTTTAGCGATTGTAGACCCGCTGTATATGCTGACGGTTCCAAAACACTTCACGGCGTATCAAGGCTTCGATGCCTTCTTCCACAACGCCGAAGGTTACATTTCCAATGCGTGCAACGAGGCGTCCGCGATGATTGAGCTTACGGCGATTGCAAAGCTAGCGAAATACTTGCCCATTGCCGTTAATGACGGACAGAATCTTGAGGCAAGGACGCAGGTCGCCTTCGCCAATACTCTCGGTGGCATGTCGATGGACGTTTGCGTTTGTACGTCTGAGCATTCGTTAGAACATGCTTTGAGCGCGTATCATCAGGAGTTGCCACACGGCGCGGGCTTGATTATGTTGTCGGTTGCTTACTTTAGTCACTTCGTGGAAAAGCACGCCTGCGTCGACAAGTTCATAGACATGGCGCGGGCAATGGGCAAGGTCAATGCCGATAAGCCCGAAGACTTCATCGACGCGTTAAAGGAAATGCAAGCGGCTTGCGGCGTCGACAACCTTAAGATGAGCGACTACGGCATAAGCCCCGACGAGTTCCCGAAGATGGTTCAGAACACCCGCGACGCTATGGGCTTTCTCTTGCAGTTCGACCCGATTCCCTTGACTTATGAAGATATGCTAAACA
This sequence comes from Selenomonadaceae bacterium, assembly GCA_017406175.1. Taxonomy (GTDB): domain Bacteria; phylum Bacillota; class Negativicutes; order Selenomonadales; family Selenomonadaceae; genus Quinella. Next base: position 12,583 of record JAFQZB010000248.1, read on the forward strand.
TTTACAAGAAGTCTTACCGCTGAAATTTTTCGTGATTGTCAAGACTTGTAATGAAAAATTTTTCGTGCTATTATCTGCGCCGAAGGAGGAAAGATCTGGGGTGTACGAGGAATCAGATAATGTCTAACCTACATTAAAATTAGGGAACCTGAATTGAATTCGGAAGATGGAGAATTGTCCGTGAGGCGAGTAACAGAGACCGAGCTTAAGGAACCCACCTGCGAGTAAGCAGGTTTAGACATTCAGAGGAACCGGCACTTTGGAAGCCTTTTTCAGGAGAGGCCGCTGATTACAATCGGCGGTCTCTTCTTGCGTTTGCAAACGAAATTTTATAAACTAGCGGCGAGGTGAATTGATATGGCAGTAAAGATAGGAAGCTCGGCAATGCCCGCGTCCCCTTTTGAAATGCTACGCGGCGTGAGTGAACATCCCCGCGACAAAGAATTGAGTTTCGAGACGGAGCTAATGGAGCAACAATCCGAGGGCGTTTCTCATGAAGAAATGGAAGCGATGCTCAAAAAGATTGACGAGCAAGCAACCCGACTCACGAAGACGCCGACTTACGAGGAGCTTAAAGAGTATCGCACGCTGATAAAAAATTTTATCGGGGCGGCAGTCAGCAATATGTACGAGGTGCACACGTCCGCCGGCTGGGACAGAATGGGTCGGCAACGCGTTTATACTACAGTGAGGAAAATCGACCGCAAGCTTGAGGACATGGCGGAACGAATTCGGCTGGGGCAATCGGATCAGCTTGATGTAATCGCCGCACATGACGCTATCCGCGGAATGCTCGTCGATATATTCATGTGATGATTGGCTGGAAAAATTTAATCGGACACGCCGCGACGATTGCTTACCTCAGGAAGAACATCGCCGAAGAAAAATTTCCGCACGCCGTGATATTCTCTGGCGCGGAGGGTGTCGGCAAAAGGTTAGCGGCTGAAGTCTGCGCGGCGGCTCTGCTGTGTGAAAGTCCCGTTGACGGCTCCCCGTGCGGCGTCTGTGAAAGTTGTCATCTCGTGGCGGCGAGGACTCACCCAGATTTTTACGTTGTGGAGGCGGAGGAGACTAAGACCGCCCGCAATATCAAAATCGGGCAGATAAGAGACTTGCAAGCCGAAGTAGCATTGCGCCCGATAAATTCTGTGCGGCGCGTGGTGATAATCGACGGGGCGGAACTCATGAACAAAACGGCGGCGAACTGTCTGCTTAAAACAATCGAGGAGCCGCCGAGCCAAACGATATTTATCCTGCTGACGGCGAATCGAACGGGCTTGCTGATGACGATTCGTTCGCGGTGTATGACGGTGCACTTTGACAAGCTCACGCCCAAGCAGATTGCCGAGGAGCTAATCAATCGCGGCGTCGAAGTCCAAGAGGCGGAGCGGCTATCAGTGATTGCGGGCGGCAGTTTCGGACGGGCGTTAATGTTAAGGGATTCAGGCGGCGCAGAACTTCGCGAGGCGGCATTAGACACGATAGAAAAGATTTCACGTGCGGAACTCACGAACGAGGACATCTTTAAGCGAGGGGCGGTAATGGCGGATTGGTCGCGGGACAAGTTCTCGGACTTCCTAACGCACGTACAAAAACTTCTGCGGGACATCTGCTTTGCCGAAGAGTTGGAGCCGCATAACCCCGACTTAGTATCGCGGCTTAGCAAGATAAACCTTCCCGAACGGAAAATCTTTCTGATGATAGAGGCGGGCGCGAAAATTCATCGGCGGCTAAAATCGAACGCGAGCTTGCGACTGCTAGCCGAGGCATATCTTATGGAACTTAGGAACCTTCGCTGACAGCGGAGGCTTTTTTATGCAGTTTTAATTTGCAAAAGGGCGTTGCGGTTGCTATCATTGCGGCGGAGGTGGTCTATATGACGAAAGACGCGATAAAGGTTGCGTGCGAGAATCGGAAGGCACGCCACGATTATTTTATCCATGAGACTTTCGAGGCAGGCATTGAGCTTAAAGGGACGGAGGTCAAAAGCCTGCGGGCGGGCAAGGCGAACTTGCGCGACAGCTATGCCGAGGTCAAGGACGGTGAAGTTTTCGTCGAGCACATGCATATCAGCCCGTATGAGCAGGGAAATATCTTCAATCATGAGCCGTTGCGCCCGCGTCGATTGCTCTTACACAAGCGCGAGATTCTAAAGCTCTTCGGTAAGACACGAGAGAAAGGCTTTACTCTGGTTCCGCTTAAGATTTACTTCAAAAAGGGGCGGGCAAAGATGGAATTAGCCTTAGCGAGCGGCAAACATAACTACGATAAACGAGACGCCTTGCACGAAAAATCCGCCCAACGCGACATTGAACGGGCAATGAAGGAGAGGTCGAGATGATTAAGAAACTTTTTGCCGCCGTGATGATGATTGCCCTTATGGCTGTCACGCACAACGCCTGCGCCGCGCCGGAGATAAACTATCAAGTTCATGTCCAAGATTATGGCTGGATGCATCCCGTCGGCGAAGATCAAGTAGCCGGCACTACGGGAGAAGGCAAACGCATTGAGGCGATAATTATAAATTGCTCCTCGCCTATCGAGTACAATGCTCACCTTCAAGATTGGGGCTGGCAAGGCTGGGTTAGTCAAGGCTACATCGCCGGCACCGTGAACGAGGGACGCCGCCTTGAGGGAATTAGAATTCGTTTCGCTGATAGCACTGCGGACCGATACGACATTTATTATCGGGCTTACGTTCAAGACATTGGCTGGCAACGCTGGGTTAAAAACGGTCAAGTCGCCGGGACTGAAGGTCGGGGCAAACGCATGGAGGCTTTGCAAATCCGAATCGTGCGCAAGGGCGAGAGCTTCGGCAATGACAGATACGACAGCGACCGCTACGGCAACGACAGGTATCACCACGGCAGACACAGACACAGACGCGGCTACGATTACTACGACGATGACTACTACGGCTATTATCGGTAAGGATTAACATGAACATCTTAAAGACATATTCTAAGGCTCTAAAACTGTACAGGGCAAAAAATTACGACGAGGCATTGAAGATTGTTTCCAAAGTCAAAGCCGCCGCCCCAAATTGGGATAAACCATTCTTGCTGGAGGTTTTCATAAGGCGCGAACAAGGCGAGCGGATTAAAACTTTGCCCATGCTGGAAAAGCTTCTGCCGCGCTTGAAAGATTCTTCGCCAGAGGATAAAGCAATGGCAGCGGACGCGTTTAACTGTCTCGGCTCCGTAAACCGATTTCTCGGACGCAATGAAGAGGCGGTACGGGCTTTTTGCCTGTCGGCTAGCTTATCAGACGACAATCACAAGGCTTGCGACGAGATAAGCAACGCCCTGTTCACGGCGAGCAGTGCCGAAAACTTTTCTGCCGAAGACTTTCAAGCACTCTACGCCGAGTACAAAAAATATCTAGCGGACATTGCGCCCTACCCGAAGAAATTCTACGAGCATAAAAAAATTCGCGTGGGGTTCTTGTCGGCTAACTTTCAATGGAGCGTCGTCATGTCGTGGAGTTGGTACTTCTTTAACGACACCTTTAACGACAAAGCCTTCACGGTCTATTGTTACTCGAATGTCAAAGAGCCTGACGAAGTTACGGAGCTTTTCCGCAAGGTCGTCAAAAATTGGCGGGATATCTACGACTTGACGGACGAGGAAGCGGCTAAACTGATTCGCGACGACGAAATTGACATTCTCTTTGACCTGGACGGGCACACCCAAAACAATCGGTTGCGTGTGGCGGCGTATCGACCAGCTAGCGTGCAAATCTCTGGCGTCGGCTTCATGAACTCGACGGGGCTTGAGTGCTTCGATTACTTCCTGTCAGACGTTTACTGCGCGGGCGACGAAAGTTATTTCACGGAAAAACTTATCGTCCTGCCGCATAGTCATATCTGTTACGAGTCGCCGATTAAGCTTGAACCCGCCGACGCTCCGCCCTGCCTTAGAAATGGTTACGTGACGTTCGGGAGCTTTAACAACTTCGCAAAGGTCACTGATTCTATTCTGCTTGCCTGGAAAAAAATTCTCGACGCCGTGCCCGATAGCCGATTGCTTCTCAAGCATAAAATCTTCAGCAACGACGACGGAAGGGAATTCGTAAGCGAACGCATGAAAAGTTTTGGCTTCGACCTAGCGCGGGTGGAAATGCGCGGCTTCTCGGATAGCAATTATCTCGTTGAGTATGGCGACATGGATATTGCCCTTGATACCTTCCCTTATACCGGCGGCGTGACGACTTGTGAGGCTTTGTATATGGGCGTTCCCGTCGTTAGCTTGTATGGAGACAGGCACGGGACGCGCTTTGGTCTTAGCCTTCTAAGTAATGCTGGGCTTGGTGAATTGGCTGTTGCCTCTTATGATGAGTACGTTGGGCGGGCTGTCTTGCTTGCGAGTGATTGGGAGCTATTAGCTATCCTCCGAAAAAATTTGCGGGTGATGATGAAGAAGTCACCGCTCATGGATTCGGCAGGTTACATTCGCGAAGTTGAACAAGCCTTTATCAAAGTCCTAAACGAGGCAAGGCAAGAGTAAGCAAAAAAATTAGCGGCTCGGAAGAGTCGCTTTTAATTTTGTCAGAAGTCTTAACGAACGCCCACGAACACCAATAGAAATCATTTAGAACAGTCCCTTGCTGAAAGGAATTCCTTTTGGCATGAAGTCTTTATCGCTCTTGCCCTTGACGATGACTTTATCAACGTATTTGTTCACGCGCTTAGCAATGAGTTTCGCCGAATCCTCGACCGACTCCATATAAGCTTGCGTCCAAACGTCGTCATAACCTTTGCCTGGGCTGTGATGCTTTATTGCCTTCCCCGTGAAATTGTTTTCCCAGACAACCTCGCCGGTCTCCACGTTGATGAATTGCATGTTGACGACGGTATTAAGGGCGGTGCGTTTCGTCACGTCCAAAAGACTGCCAAAGCCGAGCAAGCCAACGCCCGCGCCGACCCGACGCAACGTCTTATCGCGATTGCTTGAGCCGCTACCGCCCAACGAAAGCCCGCCGCCAACAATGCCAGTAATCAAGCCAATAGCTTTATCTTCAACCTTTGTGGCTCCGAGGGCAAGCACTTCACAGCGAACGACATAATCAACGCCGAAGTTCTTATAAAACGCTGGCTCAAAGTCCTTGGCAACCGTGGAGGCTCGCGGCAACTCAATGGCGTCGAAAATCAGAATCTCTCCGATGTTCTCAGCGATATAGTTTTGTTCGACTACGGTCTGTGCAGGTGTCTGTTCCGCGTCAGAAGTATTTGTATCGACGACGGTAATAAGGTTTTTCTCAACGAGCTTATCGTTCAAGAAGAGTTCCAAGCTCTGAGCCGTGCCGAGTTCTTTATGCCGTGAGCCGTCCTTGACCTCGACCGCGATTTTTATTCGGTCTTCCTCCGGCAAGCCCTCGTCCTTAGCCGATACTACGCCTTGCATGACAAGTAGCAACGCTAAGCAAATCAGGAAAATTTTTCTCGTCATAACATCTCCTCCATTTTTTCCGATATTATACAATAGCCCACTTTAGCAGGGAAAATTTTTATTGTCGGCTCCGTTCAATGTCTAGGACGTCGATAAAGGCTTGCTCAACTTCACGGATATAACCTATCGAATCCATAAGCGGCGACTTCTTCATCATAGTTCGCAGATTTTTTTTGAGGATATTCAACAGTTCCCAATCGCCCGCCAAGGAAATTGCCCGTTCAACATAACTTTGATAAGAATTAACTGCCAACTCGTCAAGCCCGATATTTTTTAAAATACTTAGTCCGAAACGCGTTCCATGCCTTGTGCCATAAAGACTGATAACTGGAACGCCCATATGCAATGCTTCGCAAGTTGTAACTCCGCCAGTGTAGGGAAAAGTGTCCAAAGCAATATCCACGTCGTTATATTCCGAAAGATAATTTTTAGTGGTGGGACGCAATTCCACCTGTGCGAGGTCAAAGCCGAATTTCTTAAGACGCCTAAGGATAAAATCTCTTCCGCCGTCCATGTCAATGATTTTATTTTTTAGAATCAAACGGCTGTTAGGGACAGTGTATAAAATTTGTTGCCACGCAATCAAAATGGCGTCGGTTATCTTTTGAAATTGATTGAAGGAGCCAAAAGTCACGAATCCATTTTTAATGCACGGTGGCTCATCAGTTAATTCATTCGTACTTGTCGGCTCGTAGCAAATGTGGCTATGCGGAAGCTTTATAACCTTTTCTGTGAAAAAATTTTCGTCGCCAGCGCAATACACGTCCGCGAGAAAATAATCAACGCAATCAAAGCCCGTGCTAAACATGTCACCAACACCCACGATTTGAACAGAAGCAGGACGATAAGCCGTAAGCAAAAGTCGATTGTTCCCCGTATGCCCAGACAAGTCAAAGAGAATGTCAATCTCGTCGTCACGAATGAGTTTTGCCGCCTGCTCGTTTTTTAAATCGTAAATGTCTCGCCAATTATCAATAGCCGTGCGCAAATAATCATTGATTTTGTCTTTAGATTTGTCGTTTGAATAACAATAAAGCTCGAAAAGATTTCTATCAAATTTTGTCATCAATGGCCACGACCAATTCATCACGGGGTGCAAATGAAAATCGCCAGATACGAAACCTATGCGGATTTTTTCATGATTATAAAACTGTCTTGGGAAAGGCGTATCTGTCAAACGCTTTTTGAATTTGTCGCGGAAAGCATGTAAGTCGGCAACAGAAAATTTTTCGGAAGTATTCGACATGAAAAAAGCATTTTCGATTGCGGCTAAGGGAAGTTCTTCTTTTTCGTCCAATTCCAAAGCTGAGCAACAGTATTTTAAAGATTCCTCGTTCAAAGCCAAAACGCCACTAGCCCTGCCGATAAGAGCGAGAATCTTCATAGCAAATCTTTTTCCCTTGGGCGAAGAAAAATCCAACAGCGGCAAAACTCTTTTGAGCGCGTAGTATTCTTTTACAGAATTATTTCGTGCTTTCCAAATAAAAGCTTCCAGAGAATGCGCCTTGCGGTATCTCGGCGCGGCACGTTTAATCTTTTCCAGAATTTTTAACGCCGCATCATAACTTTTGGCATCGGATAGTTTTTCCGCCTTTGAATACATTTCTTGGATATTCATCATTTATGCCCTTTCAAGAAGTGTTCAATACGATTCAACGCCTCAGAAATCTTATCAATGCTCGTGGCGTAGGAGCAACGCACATGACCCGCGCCGCATTTGCCAAAAGCCGTGCCAGGAACAAGGGCGACGTGCTCGGCTTGAATCAAACGTTCGGCGAACTCCTCTGAAGTCAAACCGCTCGACGTGATGTCAGGGAAGATATAGAACGCTCCCCGCGGCTCGAAACTATCCAAGCCCAAAGTCTTAAAGCCGTCGTAAATCAAGTGGCGGCGTCTGTCGTAATCGGCGACCATCTTTAGCATATACTTTTCTCCGCGCTTGAGAGCCTCCACAGCTGCCATCTGTGCGGTTATCGGTGCGCAAAGAATCGTGTACTGATGAATCTTCGTCATCGCCCCGATAAAATCTGGATTGCTCAGTGCGTAGCCGATACGCCAGCCAGTCATCGCATACGCCTTACTGAATCCGTTAAGCAAAATCGTCCGGTCGCGCATCTTCGGCAGGGCGGCAAAGCATTCGTGGACGCCGCCATAAGTCAAGTCGCCGTAAATCTCGTCGCTGATAACAATCAAATCGTGAGCCTCGGCGAAGTCGGCAATCTTCAACAGGTCGTCGCGTTCCATAATCGCGCCCGTCGGGTTGTTCGGGTAGCCGATAAGGATTGCCTTAGTCTTCGGCGTGATGAACGGTTCCAACTCTTCGGGCGTGATTCGGAATTCGTTTTCGATCGTGGCGGGCACGCTGACAGGCATACCATTAGCAAGGAAGGTGCACGCTTGATAAGAGACGTAGCACGGCTCCGGAATCAAAACTTCGTCGCCGGGGTCGAGTATCGCACGCAACGCAAGGTCGAGAGCTTCACTCACGCCGACTGTAACCAAAATTTCCGTGTCAGCGTCGTAGTTTAGGTCGAACTTGTCGACGTAGTGGCGGGCAATCTCCTTCCGCAGTTCAGGCATTCCGCGATTAGCCGTGTAGCTCGTGTAGCCGCGTTCCAAACCGTAGACGCAACTCTCGCGAATCGTCCATGGCGTCACGAAGTCAGGCTCGCCCACGCCCAAAGAGATAACGTCCTGCATTTTCGCCGCTATGTCAAAGAACTTCCTTATGCCGCTCGGCGCGATTGACTTAACCGAATTCGACAGCCTAGCTTGCCACGTCATGGCGAAACCACCAGCCTGCGGTCGCGGTCGTCGTCATCCATTATCACGCCGTCTTTCTTGTACGCCTTCAACATGAAATGACTTCGCGTCTGCGTCACGCCCTCAATCGGTGCTAGCCTCGTCGCTACGAAATTAGCCACGTCCTTTAACGATTTACCCTCAATGATTACCAGCAGGTCAAAGTTGCCGCTCATTAGATAAACCGTGCGCACCTCGTCGAAGCGGTAAATCTTTTCCGCAATGGCATCGAAGCCGACCTCTCGTTGCGGCGTCAAGTTTATCTCGATTATCGCCGTTACCACATCATCGCCGAACTTTTCCCAGTTAATCAGCGCACCATACGACAGGATAATTTTTTCCTTCTCCAGCACGGCAATATCCTTTTCAATCTCGTACTCGGACTTTTGTAACATGCTCGCTAGCTCGCCCGTCGAAAGCCGCGCATTGTGCTCCAGCAGTTCCAATATCTCTTTCATGTCAAATCATCTCCTTAGTAGGGACTAGTTGTTAGGGACTAGGGACTAGTGTTTTTACTCGTCCCTAGTCCCTATTCAAGCATCATTGAGTAGAAAACTTCGGCGTCGTGCAACTCGGCAAAAGTCTTTATCGCCTCCATGCCTCCGCGACTGTGATCCATTTTGTCATTTAGCGATAGCAACAGCTCTAAGAAGTTTTCGACGGTGAGCCTCCGCTTTGAAATGGTCGTCAAGACTGCCGCGAACTCGATAGCCCGATAAGCCGTGACGAACACTCGACTATTGAACGCCGCCCCGCCCGCGAACGCACACGGATAACACCTCATGACGAATTCATTGACCAAATAATTTTCCAAGACTACGGCAAATCTCCCGCGCAGTTGAGCTAAGATATTTTCCCTGTGCGTCAAGTAAACCTCGGCTAGCTGATTCTTCTTGTCGACGGATAAGTTTGCGTCGTACATTTCCCCGAAGACCTCCGCCAAAGCCGCCGCGTGATTCAAAGCGTCAAAGTCGACTGGCACGGAACTTTTTTCGCCGAAGAACTCACATAGCTCCTTAAGCCGCTGATTAATCGATAGCTCCCGACGTTGCAGAATTTTTATCGCCGCCCGTTGTAGACTAATGAACTCCTCGGCGGGCATTGAAAGTCTTTCCGTGAAGTCGAACACCTGCCGCGCCCGTAGCTCGTCGACGATTTCAAAATCAATCGGCTCGTCCCTTAGCAGAATCAGAATCGCCGCAACCGGGCAAGTCAGCGTCATTGCCTGCGAATAAACTTCTGCGCCGAGCTTGTACGTCACACGCGGGAAGCTTTGACAGACTGCCGTTAAGAATTCCTCGCCGTGCTTGAGCTGAAGCTTGCACAAAAAGTTTTCGTCAAGGAAAGGACATGCCCCAGAACTTTGCATTTGGAACGCTTGCCCCGACTCGTCGACGTGGCGGAAGATTTCTGCGCGGGCGGCGGTAGGGAGATGCAGATATTTTTCCCGCGTCTCCTCGTCAAGCACAATCCGCCAATCTCGACAGCACCGCGAATCGCAAGCCTTGCCGTCACACTTGAACGCCCTAACGTAAGTCGGACGATAAACCTTCATCTGATAAAATGCGTCGGCGTCCACGGCTCAACCTTTGGCAAGCCGAACTTTTCTTTGCCCAGCGCGATACTCTTCATAAGGAACGTCATGTTGCGAGCAAGCGTGCGCATCGTCTGCAAGCCCTCAATGTCCTGCAAGCCTTCGCCCGGTTCCATGCCGTAAACCATATTCCAATATTGGCTAGTGGCAATCGTCATGCCCGTGTTGCCGAAATATTTATTGAACACGTCGTAAGCCGCCGAACACCCGCCGCGCCGAGCAACCACTACGCCCGCGCCGACCTTGCCAGTCTTGTCCTGAGTGAATGTGCTGTAGAAGAGCCTATCGAGAAAGGCAAGAGCCGTGCCATTGGGCGAGGCGAAGTAGACCGGCGCACCGATAACGAACCCTTCCGCCTCCATGAAGTAAGGCGCAATCTCATTAACCACGTCGTCGAAAACGCATTTGCCGCGCTGGAAACAACTTTGACACGCCACGCACCCGCGAACGACTTTGTTGCCAATGTGCAAGTACTTCGTCTCGACGCCCTCCGCCTCGAAAACTTTAATCATCTCGTTCAGCGCAATGCTCGTGTTGCCATTTGCTTTCGGCGAGCCGTTGACCAACAGAACTTTCATTTTAAGCACTCCTTTCATACGCTTTGCGCTATATTTTGACGCGGCAAGCGAAAATCCTTTTACAACATGCTATCAATCTCCTTGAACAGTTCGGCGACGAGTTGAGCTTCAGGAACTTTGCGGACGATTTGCCCCTTGCGGAAAATAATTCCTTGTCCGTCAGCTCCGGCGATGCCAACATCAGCCGTCCGCGCCTCGCCGGGACCATTGACGACACAACCCATAACCGCGACTGTCAGCGGCTGTTTGATTGTGTTAAGACGTTCCTCGACCTGCGCGGCGATTGCGGGCAAGTCAATCCGTGTGCGTCCGCAAGTCGGGCAAGCAATCAACGTAACGCCGCCTTCACGCAAGCCCAGCGACTTGAGAATTTCCTTAGCGACTTTGACTTCAACGAGCGGGTCGCCCGTCAACGAAACGCGGATTGTATCGCCAATGCCCTCCGCTAGCAATGCGCCGATTCCCACCGCCGACTTTATCACGCCGCTATTAATCGTGCCCGCCTCCGTGATTCCCAAATGCAAAGGGTAGTTCGTCTGCCGACTTGCCAAACGATAAGCCGCCAACGTCAACGGCACGTCGTGAGCCTTCAGAGAAATTTTTATGTCGAAGAAGTCTTCCGCCTCCAAAATCGCGACGTGCTCCATTGCCGATTCAACCAGAGCCTCAGGCGTCGCCCCGCCGTATTTAGCTAAGAGCTTGCGACTTAATGACCCCGCGTTGACGCCTATCCTTATCGGAATTCGGGACGCTTTCGCAGATTTGACGACTTCCCGCACGTGAGCCGCCCCGCCTATGTTGCCAGGGTTCAATCGCAACGCCGCCACGCCTTGAGCAATCGCCTCCAACGCCAGCTTATAATCAAAGTGAATGTCCGCGACAATCGGCACGTCGACTGCAGAGACAATCGCGCCTAAGGACTTCGCCGTCGTCATATCGGGCACGGCAACTCGGACAATGTCGCAACCCTCCGCCGCGAGCCTTTGGACTTGTTCAATCGTCGCCGCCGTGTCGTGAGTCTTCGTGTTCGTCATGGACTGGATACTAATCGCCGCCCCGCCACCAACTTTGACGTTCCCAACGCTGATTTGCCGTGTCAACTTCCTATCAATCATTCAATAAGCCCCCTTGCCTTTGAAGACCGCCTTAACAGTTTTGAACAGATACATCAAGTCAATCCAAACAGACCAGTTGCGAACGTACCAAGTATCCATTGCGACGCGTTCAGGATAAGTCGTGTCACTGCGCCCGCTAACCTGCCACATGCCCGTTATCCCCGGCAACACCATGTAATATTCGCGAATGTTCTTGCCGTAGCGCACGACCTCCGCTTGAACAATCGGACGCGGTCCAACCAAACTCATCTCGCCGCGTATAACGTTCCAAAGTTGCGGCAACTCGTCTAAGCTCGTCCGTCGCAGAAAATTTCCCAGTTTCGTTACCCTTGGGTCATGAGTCAGCTTGAAAGTTTCTTCCCATTCGCGCCGCGCCTCCGGATTCTCGGCGAGGTATTCTTTTAACTTCGCCTCGGCATCGGGTATCATCGTCTGGAACTTGTAGCACGGAAATTTTTTGCCCGCCGCCCCAACTCGCCTATGTGCAAAGATAACGTGCCCGCGGTTGTCAATCGCCACTGCCAAAGCAATAGCAAGCAGGACAGGAGAAATCATCAGCCCGCCGACAATCGTAAGCGTCAAGTCGAAAATCCTTTTGATAACTCGGTTGTATGGTCGCGATAGGTTATTGCGCAGGTTGAGCAGTAAAATTTTTTCGCTGAACAAGAGAGACAACTCCACGCTAGACATCGGCGTCCCGATTAAGTCGGGCACGAACGAAATATTTTTGACGTACGGTTGAATGTCGCTGATTAGTGATTGAAGGCGTTCCTTGCCCAGACCCGGCGCGGCGATTATGACTGTCTTGACGCAAGCCGCCCGAATGATTCTGCGTGCCTCGTCGAAGCCGCCGAGTATCGGGAAATCCTTCGGCAACGTCGCGGAAATTGGGTGGTCGTCAATCAGCCCGACGACTTTATAACGATAGCCCAAATCCTCTCGCCAGAACTTTATCAGCCGCTCCGCCGTCAGCCCCGCGCCAATTAGGATTATCGGTTCGTAGAAAATATTTCGCCGCTTCATGAACTTTAGCGCACAGTACCGAATCAAGCAGACATTGACGAGAACGAACAGCCCGAACAGGATTATAAACAGCCGCGACGATTGATTGCTTGCCTTAAGGAAGTAGATGATTATGATTGACGCTATCCAGCCCGCGAAGACCGATTGGAAGATGTCGCGCATGGTGTCCACGACGGGTTTCATTTGCCGATATGAGCGCGATTGACCGAGGAAGATTATAAACAACAGCGGCACGGCTCCATAAATATAAGCGTCGCCATAAAGATAAGTAACGCGGTTCCACGTGTCTAGCCAGTCGCGCAAGGCAAAGGCGAGGTGTTCGCTTAGGACTACGCCGACATAATCGAGGAGCAAGAATAAAAGCGGCGGCGCGATTGAGCTTAGGGGCGTCGGATTCTTTGACATGTTCTTTCCTCTTCCAAAAATTTTTTGCCCATTGTAACACAGCAGACGGCAAATTTAAAAGCGGCTCCGATTTTGGAACCGCTTAGGGATTTCTATTTGGCGTGCTCGGCGCAAGCGTGAACGCTTGACCCAGTGAACGCGTCGGCGACCGTGACAATCTTAAGCTGATGACCGCGCTATATGGAACTTAAAAGCCCCTCCACTTTTGGAAGGGCTTAGGGATTTCTATTTGGCGTGCTCGGCGGGAGTCGAACCCGCGATTTTTAGCTCCGGAGGCTAACGTCTTATCCACTCGACTACGAGCACAAAGCGTCAAAGTTTTGCTAGAAGTTCTCTCGTATGCTTAGCGACGTCTTCGGGCTTGACATTTTTATTGCGAGCAACGCCCGACTCAATGGCAGCCTTAGCGACCGCCGCCGCGACCGTCGGGGCAACCCGTTCATCAAAAGGCGTCGTGATTACATGTTCTTCGTTGAGCTCGTCTTCACTGACAAGGGAGGCAATCGCATAAGCCGCCGCGATTTTCATTTCCTCGTTGACATCAGTCGCCCGAACGTCCAAAGCTCCTCTGAATATGCCGGGGAAGGCAAGCAAATTGTTGACTTGATTTGGGAAGTCACTGCGACCCGTGGCGACGACGCGAGCACCTGCCGCCTTAGCCTTGTCGGGCATAATTTCAGGCACGGGATTAGCCATTGCCAATATAATTGCGTCTTTGTTCATGGACTTAACCATTTCTTCCGTCAGCAGGTTCGCCTTCGACACGCCGATAAAAACATCCGCGCCTTGAATAATATCGACGAGCTGCCCCGCCTCGTGATTACAGTTCGTGACTGCGGCGATTTGGTCTTTGTAAGGATTCATGCCCTTGCCGCGTCCCTCGTAAATTGCCCCCGTCGAATCGCACAGCACAACATCTTCCGCGCCCATTTTTTGAATCAGATAAGTTATCGCCATGCCAGCCGCGCCCGCGCCGTTGACGACAACTTTTATATTCTCGAACTTCTTGCCGACGAGCCTAAGGGCATTAATCAGAGCCGCCGCAACGACAATCGCTGTACCGTGTTGGTCATCGTGGAAAACTGGAATGTCAATGGAGTCTTTTAACGCCTGTTCAATGTCGAAGCATTCGGGAGCTTTAATGTCCTCAAGGTTAATGCCGCCGAAGCTCGGAGCCATAAGTTGAATCGTCTTGATGATTTCGGGGACGCTCTTTGTATTAAGGCAAATGGGAATGGCATCGACGCCCGAGAATCCTTTAAAGAGAATCGCTTTGCCTTCCATGACGGGAAGCCCTGCCCCCGCGCCGATATCACCCAAGCCGAGAACCGCCGTACCGTTCGTGACGACTGCTACGAGGTTGCCGCGGTTAGTGTAGTCATAAATCTTATCGTAATCTTCTTTTATCTCAAGACAGGGAGCCGCGACGCCCGGAGTATATGCAAGCGTTAAATCTTTATTCGTCTTCAGCGATACTTTGCTCCTGACTTCAAGTTTGCCGTGATTAGCCTTATGCAGAGCAAGTGCTTCCTTGTCGACATTTGCCACTTCTAATTCATCCTTTCAAATCATATCTTACCAATAACGCAGCTTATTATATTCGGCGCGAAAAATAATTTCAAGCCCGCGCTCCCTTGAATACAATATTTTTTGACTGTCTGAAAAATTTTTGAACTGTGGCTTGCAAACAAAAATATTTTCTGCTACAGTTAAGCGGCGGGAGGGACGAGAATGTTAAAAATTTAATCTAGTTCTAAAAATCCTCTAATCATTTCAAAATATAATTTTCGCTAATCCCATTAAAACATAAACGCCACAGAGCCGAAGAGATGTCCCCGCATCAAGGTCGGCGGCAAATAAACTGCGGTGCCCACCAAGCGTCGCAATCGGGAGGTGAGATATGAAGAATTAACCCATAGTCCAAATAAAAATCAAGACGGAGGCAAAAGCTTCCGTCTTTTTTCGTGCATATGATTTGCGGTTAGGTGTCGCTCCTGTGCGGTTGCCATTCGACATGGATTTTGATTTCCTCGTTCGCTTTTGCCTCAAAGTCGTAACGATAAAATTTATCGTGCCAAGCGGGCGTTAGCTCATCGAATATCGTTTCTCCGTTTACAGCCAACTTGCTGTAGTCAATCCAATAAGGAATGCGTTTAGTCTTGTCCGTGGGGTCTCTAACATCTACACCAAGGAGCCTCAACATAATTTTTCCAGCCACTGTAGCTTTAGCGGTGAAGTCCAATTCTCCCACGTAGGAGTGAATCTGGTAGCCAATGCCGTTCTTTTGAAACCAAGCGGGTTTCCATATCTTTGTTTTCTTGTCGGAGACGGAAAGAATCTCAAAATCGCCCGTAGTGCTCATTAACTGAATATCTAACCTAGCAGTAAGATAGCGTTCAAATTTATTAACTACTTTAACGTAGAAGTCATTAGATGCTTTTTCGTTGATAACGCTAAAGAGGAACGGCAATAACATCGCTGATGAATAAGAAAATTTTTTGGCGAATTCTTCATGCAAGATTTTGTAAAGCTCCTCGTTGCTGAGTTCCTTTCTTGCCTCTTCGGTTCGATCAAGACAGCGCATAAGATGTATACTTAACGCCGCTAAACAATAATCGGGATTTTCCGCTAAGACTGCGTTTTCCTTTTCTAATTCATACAAAGCCTCAGTGAAATCCACGAAAGAAGAAAACCAAAATCTACATTGTTCCTGCGGTGCTCTAACCTTTCGTACAATGGAATTAGTATTGTAAAGCCTATGTACATAAAGCGGCGTTGCAATTCGCAAAAATCGCCTTGCGTGGCAATACATATTGATAGTACGAATAGCATCTCCCGAGGTGCGTATATTCGCAAAGAAAATTTTGTTTCGGACTATAAAATCACGATGAACAAATTTTGTCCATGCTGCTAGATCATTTCCTGAAACGACGTCTAATCTTGTCAACGAATCAGTGGAACTTCCTTCAAGTAGGAGTCGATTGAGATTTTTATTTGGATCGTCGATAGTAAATTCTGTATGGATAGCAGACATTTTTCTGCTTACCCTATCTCTAATCAAGTAAATATCATTCGGCGCACGTAAAAAATACCAAGAAGATGTGTAAACTACTTCAGCGTTATAAAGGATTGCCGCTTTATAAAAAATTTCAAGTGCGGTATCTAAAATCATGTCGTCGGCGTCCATAAAATAAATATACTCACCACGAGTCAACATCATTCCGATATTTCGCGGAACGTGACCGCCGCCGCCCGAATTCTCTTCCGTCCGAGTGAGCTTGAGCCGCCCGTCAAATTTCGGCGCGTAACTTTCAACGATAGCAACGGAATTATCGGTTGAGCAATCGTCCACGATGATTACTTCATAATCTTGGAACGTTTGAGCAAGGAGACTGTCGAGGCACTCGCCGATAAATTCAGCCGCGTTGTACATTGGAATGACTACTGATACGGCATGACATTTTCGAGAAGAAAGACCACCAGTCAAGACCGCCGCTGTATCAGCGTCAACCCACGGCGTCTTAAGAAAATAATCCATGAACAGCTGACTATATGGATCTCTACTGTCCATAATGAAAGAAGTCATATTTGTCACAAAATGATAAAGCTTTTTCTCAATCGTCCATTCGTCTTCGCGTCTTGCACGCACAACAAAACGATTAAACTTCAACGGCAACTTTAGATACGTAGTCGAGAAACAATAATTCAGAATATCTTGATCAAGAAGTCTAAACTGCGGATGTTCGCTGACGAATTTCATGCCCGCCAGTATGTTAGGCTCTTCGTCACGCAAAACCTTCAAGTTCAGTAACATGACGCCAGAATTGAAATAGTCTTCTGGATTTACAACACCTTCTCCGCAAATAGTTATGTGTTTTTTTTGGTTCTTAATAGAGGCATCTTTATCTTTAATTTGATAGAATTCGGAAATTGCGCCAAAAGGTTTATCATACAGTTCAATCTGCCAAAGCTCTGCAATGTCAAGGTTGACGATAGTATCCGAGTCAAGATAGATTGCCTTTTCTATTCCCTGCGGCAGAAGAAGATGCTGGATAAAAAATCGATAGAACGTTGCGATACTGTGGCGGTCGGCATAAATATCTGGAAAGTACTCACTTATTTGCGCGAATCTATCTGCGCACAGTTCCTCGACGTTATAAAACTTCAGCTGTTGCCCGTAGCGTTTGGCGATTTGAATGAACTTATCGCGGTTTCCGTCCGTCAAAGTATTGTCGTGCAAAAGATGAACTGTGATTGACGGTAATTGGGAGGGATATGATTCTCAAAGAGCGAGAGCATTGCCGTGCCCGTGAATCTAGAATAAGTTCCCGTCCCGTCGTAAAGGGCAAAACAAACCTGAATCATAAAATCACTCCTTATCTGCCGTGAACTTTTCCATTCGGCGAAGGAAACTCCTGCCCTGCGTCTCGAAGCTGACGTTGAAAGTTTCAGCGATGGTCGAGGCAATGTCTGCAAAAGTCGATAACGTGCCGAGATTAACGCCGGCTTTGATTCGTGTGCCGTGAAGTATCAGCGGGACATTCTCGCGGGTGTGGTCGGTGCCTTTGGCGGCGGGGTCGCAACCGTGGTCGGCGGTTATCATCAACAAATCGTCCGCACGCATCCGCTTTAAGAATTCGCCAAGCTCGCTGTCAAAGGTCGTCATGGCTTGCGCGTAGCCGTCAACGTCGCGGCGGTGTCCAAATTTCATATCGAAATCAACCAAGTTCACGAAGCACAGCCCGCTAAAATCTTCGTCCATTAGCCGCAAAGTTTTATTCATGCCGTCTGAGTTGTCGACGTTGACGCCCAGCGAACGGCTTATCCCTTGCCCCGCGAAAATGTCTTGAATCTTGCCAATGCCAATCGTCGCGAAGTCTTTTTTCTGCAAGGCGTCAAGGACAGTTTCGGCGGGCGGCGTCAAAGAAAAGTCATGGCGGCGGGGCGTGCGTTCGTAGTTTGGGAACTCTCCGACGAACGGACGAGCGATAATCCTTCCGACGCCGTGAACGCCCTGCATAATCCTGCGCGCCGTCCTGCAGAAGTTGTACAGCTCCTCGACGGGAACAATTTTTTCGTGCGCGGCAATCTGCAGGACGCTATCCGCCGAAGTGTAGACGATTAAAGCTCCCGTCGCCTCGTGCTCGCGTCCAAAGTCATGAATGACTTGCGTCCCCGAATACGGCTTGTTGCAAAGAATCTTCCGCCCAAAACTTTTTTCAAGCTCGCTGATGACTTCAGGCGGAAAGCCTTCGGGGTAAGTCGGCAAGGGGCGTTCAGAGATAATGCCGGCAATCTCATAGTGATAGGTAACTCTTTGAAATAATCTCCGAGTTTTCCCCCACTCCACACCGTGCAAGCGACTTTCACCGCACACGGCGTTCCATCTTTGATATTTCATTTCAATCTAATCAATCTACCGAAAGAATATTATTTCCAACTAATTTTCTTAACACATTGAGCTTTTGGATATCAGGCTTGCAGGTTTGTAAATAATGTTGAATAGTTTTGGCTCTGGTGGCGTGTATAAGCTTGTGGACAGTTGCTGTGACCAGAATCAAATTTTGATAATCGTCTGTGCCACCTTGCGCTTTTGGAATTTTGTGGTGACAGTGGATTTCTTCCGTTGAAGTAAACTTTTCCCCAGTGACAGCGCAACACCCCGTTTGAGCTGAGTAGAGCGAGATTCGGTTATCGGCATATTCTATGCTTCTACCATATAACGGTTGACGTAGTAGTTTAACCTTGATTTCGTCAACTGTTTCAAGTTGCTCGTCTTTGCTCTTATTCATTGGATTTTTGCATTGCACATACCCGACAGGATAAATTGGTTCATCAGCAAGGTAACGTAGCCTTTTAGATTTGCTATATCTTACCCTTTCGGTTGTGGTTAGTTTACGTCCTTTCTTTTGAATTCCTTTAAGCCTGTTTGTAATAACCGTCATGACTGCCCTATTAAGCTTATGTGCGTCTAAACTGATATTAGTTGCAATTCGGTAATAATTTTGCATTCCCATGACCATTTTATTATACTGTCGGATTTCTCCAAGCAGTCCTTTTTCTGGTCGTGGGCGTGCTATTCGTTTCACTTGCTCAACAAGGGCTTTCTTTTTGGTTTTGAGTTGCTTATCGTTGATATGCGATTTGACTACCTGCTTTTCACCTTTGGAATGGACTTTGATTTTGAAACCTAAAAACTCGGTATATCTGCGTTTTACGTTTACTGCTCTTGTTTTCTCCTGCGAAACTTCTAACTTAAGCCTTTCAGACAGCCATTTTATTACTGCAATTTTTGTCTTTTCAGCTGCTGTTTTTGTTCGGCAAAAGATTCGGAAGTCGTCAGCATAACGTACGATGTACATTTCTTTGAGCTTTGTTTTGCGCATTGCCCCATAACCATAACTTTTTATTAGTGTTCCTTTTGAGTTTGTACTTTTTGAGTATTTGTAAACGATTGGATTTTTTTCCCAGTTACTTTCTACCCAATGGTCGAGTTCATTTAGCACGATATTTGCTAAAAGTGGCGAGATTATTCCGCCTTGTGGCGTCCCTTTTGTCGGATATTTCAGCTCGCCGTTTGGCATT